>NZ_PGGC01000170.1 GCF_002795305.1 Aeromonas cavernicola | reverse complement strand
AGCAATGCGAACCTCTTGCGCAGCGCGGGCCTCGGCCGCGATACGAGCCTCCTGCGCAGCGCGAGCCTCGGCAGCGATACGAGCCGCTTCAGCGGCTTGCGCCTCCTCAGCCATCAGCACTTCGTTGACGATCACCGGCTCCAAGTCGGAGGCGCACTCCTCCACCACCAGCGGACCGTGGTCGTCCAGCTCGGACGGCTGGCAGCAATCATCTTGCAAAACGGGATTCTGTGCGCTGGCAGGCACTTCGGGGGCAACAGCCGGCGTACTATCGGAAACAGTGGTATCGGAAACAGGAGCGGTGGTAGCAGTGACCTCAGGCTCAGCGGTAATCGGGGTGGCTTGGGGTGTCTGTGGTTGGACAGCCTCAGCCTCTTCTTTCTTGCGGCCGAAACCCAGCCAGGAAAACAAACCTTTTGCCATCTAAAAATACTCACATCAAAGGCTGACTGCTAAGATAGCCGTCCCTTGGCGGGTCGGCATAAAAATGAACCGCCTTATACTACCACTTTATTTTCTGACGATGAAACGCGATGCCCAGAGTGAAATCCAGCCGTAGCAACCCGAGCAAGAGTCCCGCCCCGCAAGGAAAATCGGGCTTTGTAAGAATCATCAGCGGCCAGTGGCGAGGCCGCAAATTGCCGGTCAAGGATGTGGAAGGGCTCAGACCCACCACGGATCGCGTCAAAGAGACCATCTTCAACTGGCTGGCCCCCCACATTCGCGGCACCCGCTGCCTGGATCTGTTTGCCGGTAGCGGCGGCTTGGGGCTGGAGGCGCTGTCGCGCTATGCCGAGCAGGTGACCTTGATTGAGATGGACAAAGGGGCCGCCGACCAGATCAAGAAGAACCTGACCGTCCTCGGCAGCAGTCAGGGTCAGGTGATCCACTCTGATGCGGTGAGCTGGCTACAAGGCCCGGCCACGCCGTTTGATCTGGTGTTCCTCGATCCGCCGTTTCGCCGCGATCTGCTGCCGCAAGTGTGCGAGCTGCTGGAGCAGCGCGGCTGGCTGGCAGCGGATGCCCTGATCTATCTGGAGCGGGAAAAAGAGATGGCCGATCTGACGCTGCCTGCCAACTGGCAGCTACTCAAGGACAAGCAGGCAGGTCAGGTCTGCTATCAACTCTATCTGCGAAGTCCCGAGAACGATGTTGCCATTTAAATGCCGGCTGGAAGGGGAACAGGGGCGATTGATCCCCCCCAGTCAATGTGGGCAACCGCTCAAGGACAAGCAGGTCGATCACATCAGGTCTGTTATCAACGCTATCTACGGGAGGTAAACAATGAAGCGGGTCTTTAATCTGTTGGCGATGGGTCTGATACTGTTCTTCTGGTTTGGCGTGCTAGTCAGTCTTATCACGCCACTGCCCAGTAAACTCAACAGTTTTTTGCCCGTGTGTGGGGTGATTGTCGCTCTGTTCCACTGGCTACAGGCCAGCATGATCAAAGCAGCCTGTAAACGCTACTTTGCCATCAGTCGTGCTGAGTTCATCGGGGTACTCATTTTTGGGGTGTTCGGCATGATGGAGATCCGGTTACGGCTCAACGCGCTCATTGAAGAGGCGCAGCGCAGTCAACCATCCTGATCCAGCAAGGCAAAAAAGAAAAGGGGACGGCGGTAGCCGTCCCCTAGAGTCGTGTCGTCCCGTCCCTAGCACTGCGATGCTCCCTGCAGTCCCTGACGTTATCCGAATCCCTTGGAATATCCCCTTGCCAGTCCGTCGGCGTGTCCTGCGGCATCCCTAGCCCAGCAATTGATCCTAAATTGCTTCACGATCTCCATCTTGGAGGTGTCCGTTGCCACATCCTGTGGGGTTCCTTGCGTCTTCCTGACCGATAACCATCCAGATTATCTCACTTCATCCTGAAGGGTCCTGCCCGCATCCGGCGAGTTCCTGCTCATCCTGAAGAGCGACATTCCCTGCGCTCTGCTCTCATCCTAAGAGTGTCCGGCCACGTCCCGCAGCAATCCTGTCATCCTTGCGTCGTTCACCGCCCTGTGAACGGCCTCGATGATGAGGTGTTCCTAGCCCACTTCTCGTGGAAAATGTTTCTTTATGATCAGGCTTTATGTCCTGCATCGCCTGTTTCGTCCTTGTGGCTTCATAGTAAGACAACCGCTGTGCGGGACAAGGATTGCTCGCTAAGAAAAAAAACGCCTCAGCTATTCCACAGAGCAATAAAAACAAAAAATATATAAAAATCAATTTCTTGTGATTTGTATATCCGGATTTTAATAATGTAGGGATGGCTTCACGTACGGTTTAAGGCTGCCCACTCTTACAACCTCAATAGCCAATCTCTTACACGATAACGTTAAGCACTAGGCCTGCAGGAAAACGATTTCGTCGATCTTAGCCTCCGTCACCACGCCAACCGCAGATAACCCGCCAAAACAGCATCATGATCACGACCGATCGCCAGAGCGTAGCGGCCACGCTGAGTTAGGTGCCGGACTTGATGGTATTCCAGATCCGTGTCCTGACACGCTCGACCTTGGCTGGCAGCGGCTTGAGGGGGAACAAGCGGGCCATGTTGGCTGCTGACGGCACTAGATCTGGGTTATCACGGATCTCACTCTTGACCTGTTTAATCCCCTCTTTATTAGGGTTGGGATAGCCGGTTTTATCACTGATGGGGGCAATCACCGCAGGTTGCAGTAGATAGTTGATAAATTGGTATGCCTCGTCCACATCTGGGGCATCTTTGGGGATCGCCAACATATCAAACCAGATAGGTGCCCCCTCTTTGGGTTGGCGCATGGCCACCTGCACCCCGTTGTTGGCATCTTTGGCGACGTTACCAAACTGATAGAAGCTGCCGGAATAGCCAATCGCTACACAGATATCTCCGCTGGCGATGTCATTCATGTATTTAGATGAGTGAAAGTAGCGAATATAGGGCCGCACCGATAACAGTAGGGCTTTGGCTTGCTCGTAATCCGCCACCTTGGTGCTGTTGGGGGAGAGCTTCAGGTAGTTCAAGGCGATCGGAATGATGTCGGATGGGGAGTCGATAAAGGCGATACCGCACTTAGCCAGCTTGCTGGCGTACTCCTGCTTAAAGATCAGATCCCAGCTATCCACTGGGGCGCTATCTCCCAGCACCGCCTGCACCTTATCGACGTTATAGCCGAGGATCACCGTGCCATACATATAGGGAATAGCATGTTGATTACCGGGATCATTCTCTTGCAGCAATGCCATCAAGGTGGGGTCTAGGTACTGCCAATTGGGCAATTTGCTGCGATCTAGCGTAAGAAAGACCCCTGCTTGCACCTGTTTAGCCAGAAAGGTATTGGATGGCACCACCACATCGTAACCAGAACGACCCGCCAGCAGTTTCGCTTCCAGCGCCTCGTTGGTATCAAACACGTCGTAGGTGAGTTTGATACCGGTCTGGTTTTTAAAGTCGGTGAGCGCCTGCGGCGTAATATAATCGGACCAGTTGTACACCCGCAGCTCTCCCGTCGCCGCCAAGGCACCCGGCATGGCGAGCAGCCCAGCAAGTAAGCCGCTGGCAAGCTGCGCGCGGACTCGGCGACTAAACGGGCCTTTGATGGTGGCGTGTTGTGTGACCATCTGATCCATAACCACTTTCCCCATGACAACGTGCTCCCTGTTAATGCTGCGTATCACTGGCCAGCCCCTGACATCAGCGGCCTTCGAATCCTTCCAACACGTTCACGGTATTGATGCCGATCGCCTCCACCGCATAGCCCCCTTCCATCACAAACAGGGTGGGTAGCTGGAGGGCAGCGATCCGCTGCCCCATGGTCAGATAATCGGCATTGGTCAGGCGAAAGCAGGAAATCGGATCATCTTCATAGGTATCGACACCGAGCGAGACAATCAGCACATCCGGCTGATAGTCACTGATGCGCTGGCAACCCCGTTCAAGCGCGGCTCCCCACTGCTGCCAGCCACTGCCTGCCGGCAGCGGGAGGTTGAGGTTATAGCCCTCCCCAGCACCGACCCCCGTTTCATCGGCATACCCTAAAAAGAAGGGGTATTCAGCGGCAGGGTCACCATGAATGGAGACAAACAGCACATCTTGCCGGTCGTAGAAAATCCCTTGGGTGCCGTTACCGTGGTGATAATCCACATCGAGGATGGCCACTTTGCGATAGCCCTGATCCAAAAAAGCTTGGGCGGCGATAGCGGCATTATTGAGGTAGCAGTATCCACCGATTTGATCCGCCGCTGCGTGGTGACCGGGCGGGCGACATAGGGCAAACGCCGCTTTTTCCCCAGCCATGATGTGCTGCTGCGCCGTCAGGGCGACTTGCGCCGAGCTATACACGGCTTGCCAAGTACCCGCGGTGATCGGCACCCCCGCATCGAAGCTGTAATAGCCAAATTGGCCGTGCACGCTGGCGGGTTTTTGTTGACCCAGCACCCGTGTGGGCCAGGTATAGGGCAGCAGATCCCCCGGCTGATCGAGGGCCGCCCAGCGTGACCACGCGCTGCGCAAAAAATCGAGCAGACCTTGGTCATGAACTCGGGCGATGGGCGCTAACCCATACTCTTGGGCAGGCAGGATGGGCCCGAGTTGCCTTGTTTCTAGCCGAGCCAAAATGATATCTGCACGCTCCGGTTTTTCGAAACAGGGCAGTAATTGGCCGTCGATCAGTTCACATTGGCCATGATGCAGTTGGTGATCGGCGCTATAAATGGTCAGCATGTTTGCCCTCTTTTGGCTCACAACATCAATCTCATGAAGGGCAAATGTTACCGACATGTGAATGAGAAGGGTGGCCAAAAAGGGATAAATCAGGCCAATTGTGGCGAACAACAGACCCAGTACCACCCGTTCAGTACTGCCGATATTGGCGCGGTGTGACCCCGCTCCAACGCAAGAAGGCGTGCCGAAAGCTCGCGCTTTCACTAAACCCCAACCGTTTGGCTATGTGATAAATGGCGTGACTTGGCTCAGCCAACAGCTGCTTAGCTTGCTCAAATCGCAGCTCATCAAGCTGGGCCTGATAGCTGGTTCCCATCCCTTTGAGGCGGCGACGCAACGTCCGTGGCGAACAGTGCATCTGCTCCGCCAGCTGTTCAAGACGCGGTGCATGGGCCAGTTGTCCAGCCAACAGCGTTCGTGCGCGATAGAGCCAGTGCCGGTTGGTGTTGAACTCGCCATCGAGCTGGCGACAGCGAGCCACCATTTCGCTGTGGGTCACTGGGTTGGCGAGCGGTAAAGGGGTTGCCAACAGTTGGCTATCAAACGCAAAACCATCTCGCTTAGCCGCAAAGCACAGTCGATCACCAAAACAGTCACGATAACGATTGCGATAAGGCGGTGCTGGTAGGGTAAATTCAGCCGCTCGGATCGGCAGGGGGCGGCCAACCAGATCACTGCACATTTGCTGCAACGACGCGAGACACATCTCGATATTAAAGCGCAGTAAATCGGCACGCTGCTGATAGTGGCTGGCACTAATCCACGCCAGCTCGCCCTCCACATGCAACTGCAGCTGAAAATAGGTGCCCAGCAAGGCGGGATAGCGAAACATCAATTGCAGGGCATCGGCGAGCGTAGCGCAGGAGATCGCCGCATAGCCAAGCAAGCCATAAGCAGAGATATGCATCCGCTGCCCCAATATCAGCCCCAGATCAGGGCAAGAGGCTAACCCGTTGGCACACACCGTGAGCTCTTGCTGGCGGGTGATACGCACCTCACCGCTGTGCAAATCGGCGAGGGTGATACCACTATTGGCCAGCAAGGTGGCAGCGATCTGCTCCCGCGCAGAGTGAGGGGCCTGCTCGCTGAGATAATCGAGCGCACAAGAGACGACATGTAACGTGGTCAGTTGGGGTTCCTGCATCGCAAACTCCCTCATCCATGCGTGATAAAAAAGAGTTAAATACGTTTTATATCAAAAGCTAACAGTCACTCAGTGAGCTCAACACCGCCTCACCACTCTTGCATTGCTCCCCCTTCGTGCTCAAGTAGTTTCACCCATTTTTCCACACTGACACCTTACTCTTTAGAAGCATGTCATCCGCTAAAGATCCATCATTGTGACGGTAACCAATGAACCCTTTTTCATCTTTATGATGATTCTTGCTTTGGCTGACAGGGCGAGATTGCTAGAATCGCCTATTCTTCGCTCCGAGTGGAACGCTTAACCCCGTGATTTCAGGTTTCTCTATGCATTCATCGGCCCATTATCGACAACTGCTGGCGCATCTGCCCCAGATCGCGGTCGCGGCAGATCAGTTTGAGGTGCTGTATAGCGCCCAAGACTTCAAGCAACGAATTCTGGCGCTGATCGCCAGCGCCGCACAGCGCATTTATTTGGTGGCCCTCTATCTGCAGGATGATGAAGCAGGACGCGAGATCCTCAGCGCCCTCTACGCCGCCAAACAGCGCAATCCAGCGCTGGATATCAAACTGTTTGTCGATTTTCACCGCGCCCAACGTGGTTTGATTGGCAAAGGCAAGCAAGGGGGCAACCACCTGATGTATCAGGAGATGGCTGCCAGTCATCAGCATAAAATTGAAATTTATGGGGTTCCCGTCAAAGGGCGCGAGCTGCTTGGCGTGCTCCACCTCAAGGGCTTTATTTTCGATGATGTGGTGCTCTACTCTGGCGCCAGCCTCAACGATATCTACTTGCACCAGCAAGATCGCTACCGTTTCGACCGCTATCACCAAGTAACCAGCCCAGCGTTGGCGCGCAGCATGGTTAACTATGTCGATGATCAATTCGTCAGAAGTGAGGCGGTGCAACGACTGGATCGCTGCGACATCCCCAGCGCCAAGCAGTTGAAGGGGCCGATCCGTCGCTTCAAGCGCCAGCTACGCCAAGGCCAATACCGCTTTAGTAATATGTCGGTTGATAGTACCGACGTGAGCATCACCCCCGTAGCGGGCATGGGAAAGCGCAATAACCAACTCAATCAGATGATCCGTAATCTGGTGCGGGCTACCGAACGGGACATCTTCATCTGCACCCCTTATTTCAACTTACCCAAAGAGCTGAGCAAAGACATTGAGGTGCTGCTCAAACGTGGCTGCAATGTCACCATTGTGGTGGGCGACAAAACCGCCAACGACTTTTTCATCCCGCCGGAAGAGAAGTTCTCCACCATCGGGGGCCTGCCCTATCTCTACGAAACCAATCTGCGCAAGTTTGCCGAGCGTAATCAGCGCTACATTGATGCTGGCCGCCTCAACCTGATGCTGTGGTGCTGCGAGCGCAACTCCTATCACCTCAAGGGTATTTTTGTCGATGATGTGTGGGCCCTGCTCACCGGCAACAACCTCAACCCTCGGGCTTGGGCATTAGATCTGGAGAATGGTCTGCTGGTTCGCGACCCTCATCAACACCTGCAAGCCCAGTTTCAGGCAGAACGCGACAGCATCCTGACTCACACTCAGCGCCTTGCCCATTTTGATCAAGTCGAACAGATCGCCGATTACCCCGAGCAAGTGCGTAAACTGCTGGCACGTATTCACCGAGTGAAGGCCCATTTGTTGCTAAAACGGATCATCTAAGTGGTCAGCCTTGCGCTCACCCGTCAGCCCCCAGATAAAGGCCTGCCAATGATGGCAGGCCTTTATCTCGTTAACGTGGCTACGCTCAAACAGAACACCCTCATCCCCGCAAGGCTAGCTTGCACCGATACCCGAATCCCCCCTATCATCTGGACATATTTACAGTTTTTTCGGGCATCTAATTGATGAAATTGGATAAAATCCCACTCGACAGCCTCAAGGGTGTCGGCAGCAAGATGCAGGAGAAGCTAGTCCGATTGGGGCTGGCCACGGTACAGGATCTGCTGTTCCACCTTCCCCTGCGCTACGAGGACCGCACCCAGGTGTGGCCCATCGGCGATCTGCCGCCCGGCCTGCACGGCGCAGTCGAGGGCGAAATCCAGGACACTCAGCTGGTGATGGGGCGCCGCCGGATGATGGTCTGTCGCATCAGCGATGGCACCGGCACCCTCACCTTGCGCTTCTTCAACTTCACCGCCGCCCAGAAAAACAGTCTGGCGGCGGGCCGTCTGATCCGCTGCTTTGGCGAGGTGCGCCCCGGCAAATACGGGCTGGAGATGGCCCACCCCGAGTACAAGCTGCTCGGCGAAGAGCAGGCCGGTCAGACCGAAGAGGCGCTCACCCCCGTCTACCCGACTACCGAAGGGCTGCGCCAGCTCACCCTGCGCAACCTCACCGATCAGGCGCTGGCCCAGCTCGACCTCTATGGCGTGGAGGAGCTGCTGCCCGCCGGACTCTATCCCCATCAGATTGAACTGGCCGCCGCCCTGAAGCTGCTGCATCGCCCGCCCCCCTCGGTGGCGCTGCCGCTGCTGGCAAGCTGTCAGCATCCGGCCCAGCCGCGGCCGCGCCACCGAGGGGGGCGGGCGATGCAGCAGCTTCAG
>NZ_PGGC01000169.1 GCF_002795305.1 Aeromonas cavernicola | reverse complement strand
GCGGTAATTAGAATGCATGGTGTGACGGTGGTCGACAAAGTAGCCAGTTATCAGCGAAATTTAAAAGAGCTGGATGCATTTATGGCGATAGGTGCGGATGGAAAAGATCTTGCATTAAAAGAGTGGTTGGCTCAATACAAAAGGGCAAGAGGGAAGTTAGTAAATCAAAGTTACGAAAAGGCCACTGCTATATATGTAGAAAGTAATACGGATTATCCTAAAGTTGAGCCGAAAGGATGGAATCTATTTAAATGAAAATAATATATATGGGTGTATTTTTATCATCACTTTTATTTTCTGCTATAGGTCAGGGGAAAATGCCTGATGACCTTTACCAGCAAGCGGTTATTCCTTGGGAGCAAGGTCAATCTAATAGCTGGGAATTAATGCTAAAAGCAGCGGATGCAGGCAGTACGCAAGCAATGTGCTTAATTGCGAAATCCACAGTGAAATCAATCTGGGTGTGGTCTGATATTACTTACAAGTATTTCAAAATGGCCTCAGACAAAGGAGCGTTTTGCGGTATGTTGGCCATGTCAACTAAATCTGAAGGTGGCCTTGGTATCATGATTGAGGGGGAGCATGGAATCATCGAAGATAATACAGATAAAGATGCATTAAGAGCTGCTCTGTTAAAAAAGACCAAGGCGCTAGCTGACCAAAACAATATTGAGGCGATAAAGTTGTATGGTTTTTTAGATAGTCTGAAAGACCGCAGCGATGATGGGTTCTGCAAGTGGATGGAAAAGGCTGCGAAATTAGGTGATGCAGATGCAATGAAGCAGTTGTCAGCAGCGATTCATGATGGCTGCGGTTGGTATTTAATGCCAGGATCACGAGAAAAGGCAATTAGATACTGGACGGAACAAGCAGCAAGTCACGGTAATCCAAGGGCGATGGAACAGATGATGACGCTGGCTGAAAAAGAACAAAATATAGATATGGCGATTAATTGGCTTAATAAAGCCATGGCAACGGGAAATATAAATAGCGTCATGCTTTTTGGTGAATATATGACCGCAGGCGAGTTAGTTACTCAGCAGCTTCCTCCAGAAAAAAGAGATCGTGTTAAAGGTTATGGCGCATTCTATGCAATTACTAAGCAACTCCCGCCAAATAACGATAATTTTTATTATTCAGGGTCATTAAAACGGCTGGCTAAATTAAATAAAAAGTTGTCACCAAGTGAGATTATCGAAGCCAAAAAATGGGCAGAAGAGTGGATGAAAACCCATCAAGTGCGAACATATGGTTTGGTTTTTAATTAATTTTACAATGACGGCATTCTATTTCGCGGGGTGATAGAGCGCTTGCAGTGGCAGCAAGATCGCTGGCCCACCAGCTTATGCAAGTTGACGGCTGGGGTGAAAGCGGACTTGAAGGTAAAGATGGCGAGCAGTCCCATTATGCTGAGCTGGCAGGGTAATAAGCCGAAATTATGCGTTAAAGCGGGGGTTTTTTCGGGGGTGGCCAGTGCCGAGGGATATATCGAGTTAGAGATCAATCCCGCAGGGCTCAATTACGTGGTGACCCTGTTTCAAGATATGCTGCGCCAGTGTCACTACGAACGGGTAACGATATATGCCGATGACGCCACGTATCAGCGGATGTCGATGTTAAGTCAGTTGGCATTAATAACGGGCTTGTCCCTTGGCCAATTAGCGGCGGCAGGCAAGGATTTTATTGAGCGGGTATATAACAAGCTTAACCAGTCGACCCATGCGGGTTTGGTGGCTTGGTCCTTATCGGGCCATCAATTACCCAATCCCAATGCGGCTAATAACCCGCAACTGGCGGGGCTGAATATGGCGCGTATCAGCCCCCATGAAGCAAAAGAGTTAGAAAAGAAACTAGCCGCGTGGAGCACCCAGCTATTACCGGAAGCACTCGGATCGTTATTGGGGTTGATGGTGGTTCAGCCAACTGCATTTAAAGCACAAGATGAGCGTGTGACGTTAAACGATAAACAAGTGTATGCCTTGCAGCAGCTCACTATTTCCCGTTTGGTGAGTTGGTTATCGGAACAAGAAGGTAGCCAACTTGAACAAGCGCGGCATAAATTTACCGAAGCGGTAATTAGAATGCATGGTGTGACGGTGGTCGACAAAGTAGCCAGTTATCAGCGAAATTTAAAAGAGCTGGATGCATTTATGGCCATTGCTGCCATTAATGTTGATGCAGTTAAAATTGCGTTAGTTAAATATAGAAGTGCACGTAATAAACTAAGTGATCAGACCTATGAGCTAGCTTATCCAAATTTAGTGGATAGTGATCAG
>NZ_PGGC01000017.1 GCF_002795305.1 Aeromonas cavernicola | reverse complement strand
CGCCATTGCGCTCGGTCACCAGCTGGTGGGGGGCGCGGTGCGCGCCGCGCGGATCGAGGGCTGGCTCGCGCAGCTGCGCCAGCAACCCAATGCCCTGCTCTATTGCTTTCGCGGCGGCCTGCGCTCACAGACTGTGCAGCAGTGGCTCCATGAGGCGGGAGTCACCCGCCCACGGGTGGCCGGTGGCTATAAAGAGCTACGTCGCTTTCTGATTGATAGCCAAGATCGCGCCGCGGCCGAATGCCACTGGACCGTGCTGACCGGCATGACCGGTTCAGGCAAGACCCATATGCTGGCTAACGTCACTCAGGCAGTGGATCTAGAAGGCTATGCCCAGCACCGGGGCTCATCGTTTGGCCAACTGCCCGGTGGCCAGCCCAGTAATATCAATTTTGAAAACACCCTCGCCATCGCATTGCTCAAACGTCGGCAGCGAGGTGAGCAGGCCTTTGTGGTGGAGGATGAGAGCCGCCTCATCGGCCGTTGCTGCCTCCCTAACCCCCTGTTTGATGCCATGTGCCGCGCCCCACTGGTGGTGGTAGAGGTGCCACAAATCGATCGCGCCGAGCAGATCCGCGAAGATTACGTGCACGATCTCTGGCTGCGCTATCAGGCGATGTATGGCCACGAAGCGGGCTGGCCGCTGTTTGCCGCCTACCTCACCGATGCGCTGGCTCGTCTCAAGCGCCGCCTTGGTGATGAGGCTCATCGCGATCTAGCAGCGCTGCTGCAAAGCGCCCTTGCCGAGCAGGCGCGCAGCGGCAATAGCGAGCCGCATTTAGGGTGGATCACCCTGCTGCTGACCCGCTACTACGACCCCATGTATCTCTACCAACTTGGTAACAAACGGGAACGTATTGTCTTTCGAGGTGACAAGCAGGCCTGCCTTGACTATTTCGCCGCGCAGCGCGCCAACGCGCAACAGGGCTGACCCGTTGCCTGTCTAACAAGAGGACTCCCCATGCTGACATTCGAGGTGATCCCCGTCACCCCCTTTGCCCAGAACTGCTCCCTTATCTGGTGTGACCAGACCCACCAAGCGGCCCTGATCGACCCTGGCGGTGAAACAAACAAACTGCTGGCCGCCATCGCCCAACGCGGGCTGACCCTGACCCAGATCCTGTTGACCCACGGTCATCTGGATCATGTGGGTGCCGCCGCCGAGCTGCGGGAAAAAACCGGCGTCGCCATTACCGGCCCCCACCAGGAGGACGCCTTCTGGCTCGAGATGCTGCCCCAGCAGAGCCAGATGTTTGGCTTTGCCCATACCCCTGCCTTCACTCCGGATCGCTGGCTTGAGCAGGGTAACAAGGTGCAGCTTGGTCAGAGCGAACTCGCCGTCTATTTTTGCCCCGGCCATACCCCCGGCCATATCGTGCTGGTTTGCCACGCCCAGCAACTGGCGTGGGTCGGGGATGTGCTATTTGCCGGCAGCATCGGCCGAACCGATTTTCCCCGTGGTGATCACGCCACCTTGATCCGGTCAATCACCGAGACCCTGCTGCCACTGGGGGACGAGATCGTCTTTATCCCAGGTCACGGCCCCCGCTCCACCTTCGGCCGTGAAAAAGCCAGCAACCCCTACCTGACCCAACCCATCTGGTAACCGCACCGCGCAGCGGTTATCAGCCGCTGCGGTTTCTTT
Organism: Aeromonas cavernicola; assembly: GCF_002795305.1. Taxonomy (GTDB): domain Bacteria; phylum Pseudomonadota; class Gammaproteobacteria; order Enterobacterales; family Aeromonadaceae; genus Aeromonas; species Aeromonas cavernicola. The sequence continues at coordinate 10,377 of NZ_PGGC01000017.1, read as the reverse complement.
CTGGCCGTTAGCCAGCCAGTTACCGCCAATAAAAATCCCCACCCGAGGGTGAGGATTAGCGATGAGGGGCAAAAATGGGGCGGCTATTGTGCCAGCAGGTGGCCGACCAGCTCATGGCGCCACCCTTGCAGCAGCATCGGCTTGTCGCTGCGGGCACGCTCGTCGTCGCTCATGCGCCAACTCCACGTGAAGTACTGGTGGATGATCTTCTTGCTGGCCACCAGCTCAGGGGGGATATTGTGCTGGCTGGCTTTCTCTTCCACCAGCGCCTTGATCCGCTTCAGTTCGGCCTTGTACTGGGGAAAGTCCACCAAGCGGCGGATCGGCTCGGGCCAGCTATCAGGGTCACTTTGCTGCGCACGGGCGACGATATCGAGCATCCGCTTGCCATGGATCTTGATCTCGATGGGCAAGAGGCCCAACTCGTTGAGATCACGCAGCGAGCTGGCTCGCCGCGCCGCCACGTTGAACAGGTGTAGCTCTTTGACCACGAAGTTCAGCGCCAAATCGCGGCGCACCGCCTCTTGCTGGCGCCATGCGGCCAACTCACGCAGGATCGCTAACTCACGGCGCCCCAGCTGCCATGCGTTGATGATCTCAAGATAAGCCTGACGGGGATCGCTGCTTTGGGTCTTGCGGGCACAGTGGGTGCGGCACTCTTGCTCAAACCAGCCAAATTTACCGCTGTCATGCAGCTTGGCCATCACCTTGTTGTAGAGCGGCAGTAAGTAAAATACATCCGCTGCGGCATAGTCCAGCTGGCGTGGGGTCAATGGGCGGGCCAGCCAGTCGGTACGCGCTTGATCTTTTTCCAGCTCCACCCCAAGAAACTCGTTCACCAAGGCGCCAAACCCGACGGAAACCCCATAGCCCAAAAACGCCGCCGCTAACTGGGTATCGTGCATCTGATTCGGTAAGTGGCCCGCTTGGTACTGGATCAGCTCTAAATCTTCGCCCGAGGCGTGCAAAATGGCGATTTGTCCCGGCCTCCCGAGGCGCTGCCACAGGGGAGCAAGATCGAGCGTCAGGGGATCAAGCAGGGCTAATTGCTGACCATCGTAGATCTGAAACAGCCCCAGTTGGGGGTAGTAGGTGCGGGTTCGCACAAATTCGGTGTCGATGGCGAGGGGGACATCGGCTAACGCCGCGAGATAGTGATCCAGTTCGGCTTGCTGTGAAATCAGTTGATAGTGCATCTTTGCCTGCAAGTGGTCAGGGTCAAAAGAAAAAAACCGTGGGGCGATCCCACGGTTTTGCATCACTGCGCTGCACGGCCAGAGGCGGTGCCACGTCGGTTACTGCTTGGCAATCTCCTCGTCACGGAGGAGACGACGCAGGATCTTGCCCACATTGGTCTTGGGGAGTTCGCTGCGAAATTCTACCAGTTTCGGCACTTTATAGGCAGTAAGATGTGTCCGGCAGTGGGCAATTATCTCCTCTTCTTGCAGGCTGGCCTCTTTTTTGACCACAAAAATCTTCACCAACTCACCACACACCGCATGGGGCACCCCCACCGCCGCCACTTCCATCACCTTCGGATGCAGGGCCACCACATCTTCAATTTCATTGGGATAGACGTTAAACCCAGAGACTAAGATCATGTCTTTCTTGCGATCAACGATCTTAAAAAAGCCATGTTCATCACACACGGCGATGTCGCCGGTACAAAGCCAGCCATCTTGCATCACTTCAGCGGTGGCTTCTGGTCGCTGCCAATAGCCACGCATCACCTGTGGGCCACGGACCTGCATCTCGCCCGGCGTGCCGGATGTCTGGATCACCAGCCCCTGATCATCCACCAGCCGAATATCGGTAGAGCACACCGGTAGGCCGATGGAGCCATTGTAATCACTCAGATCATAGGGACAGACACTCACCAGCGGCGCACACTCGGTCAGGCCATAGCCCTCCAGTAACGGAGTACCGGTCACGGATTTCCACTGTTCAGCGACCACCCGCTGCACCGCCATGCCGCCGCCGATGGTCAGCTTGAGCTTGGCAAACGATAATCCTTTAAATTCGGCATGATTGATCAGGGCATTGAACAGGGTGTTGACCCCAGTGATACAGGTAAAGGGGTATTTTTTGATCTCTTTGATAAAACCCGGAATGTCGCGCGGGTTGCTGATCAGGAGGTTATGGCCACCCAAACGCATGAACAGCAGGCAGTTCACGGTCAGGGCAAACACGTGATAGAGCGGTAGCGCCGTTACCACCAGTTCCTTGCCACGCTCGAGTACCGGACCATAGACGCCGAGGCACTGCTCAACGTTAGCAATCATGTTGCGGTGAGTCAGCATGGCGCCTTTTGAGAGGCCGGTCGTACCGCCGGTATATTGCAAAAATGCCAGATCATCGCCAGTTATCATCGGCTTGATGTATTGCAAATAGCGCCCTTTGGCGAGCGCTTGCCGCATCGTGCTGGCATGGGGTAAGTGATATTTGGGCACCAACTTTTTAACGTACTTGACCACAAAGTTGACCAAGGTCCCCTTGGCTAGCCCCAAGTTATCCCCCATCCGCGTCAAAATAACGTGTTTGACGGCGGTCTGAAACACCACCTTTTCCAAGGTTGAGGCAAAGTTGGAGACAATCACGATGGCCTTCGCACCGGCATCATTAAGCTGATGCTCCAACTCACGGGGGGTATAAAGCGGGTTGACGTTCACCACGATCATCCCCGCGCGCAAGATCCCAAACACCGCAATCGGGTATTGCAGCAGGTTAGGCATCATCACCGCGACCCGATCCCCTTTTTGCAATTTGAGCTCGTGCTGTAAATAGGCCGCAAAAGCGCGGGATTGCTCTTCGAGCCGTCGATAGGTGATGGTCTGCCCCATATTGACGAAAGCAGGCTGGTCGGCAAACTGACTCACCGACGCTTCAAACATCTCGACCAGTGAACCATATTGGTCTGGGTTAATCTCGGCAGGCACCCCTGCTGGATAACGTTGTAGCCAGACTTTTTCGACAAACTGATTCTGCATAACGGACACCTGTCTGTTCACTGTGATACTTCCATTCTTGTTCATATCTATTTAAATCGGACGTTTTGAGTTGACGCTCTAATTTGGCCATTTTTACATAGCACCCTATCAATTAACAGTTCCGTAACACGAAAACGTTCGACCTTGGGCGATCGTTAACAGGGTTTGACACATAAGAGGCTCAACGCAGGCCGCAGAATGTCTCGATGGCAAAGGCGGTTTTAACTGGATTATCCATATGGAAGTGGTGATCCCCCGCCAATATGAGCCGTTCGATCTGTTGAAATTGAGGGGATCGCTGCTGCCAGAGCGCCGGTAAAGTATTGAATCCTTGCTCCGCTTGCATAAACAGCACAGGGCATGAGATCGCTTGCAGCAGGGCCATCACCTGCCCATCACTCATCCGCAGCGAAGAGCTCTCGCGCAAACGCGGATCACTGCGCCAATGCCAGCGACCATCGCGCTCCACCAGCTGCCTTTCACAAATTAACCGTGCCGCCGCAGATTTCATCTTGGTCATCATGCAGCGCACCTTGACCGCCTCCGCCACCGAGGCAAAGCCGGCATCGGCCCACGCCATTGGGGCACAGCGTTGGAGTATCTCTTGGCGCAGCCGTGCTGGCCACATATCGTCAGGCTGACTTAGCGGGCCCAGCCCCTCCAGCAGCAGGAGCCGCGCAATCTGCTCGGGAAATACCCCAGCATAGGCCGCTGCGATATAGGCCCCAAGCGAGTGACCAAGCAGGGTGAAATGCTGCCACCCCGCAGCCAAGGTCAGCTGATAGAGATCATCGAGCCAATCCACAAACACATAGGGTGTGGTTTTATGGTCTGAGTGGCCATGACCCGGCAGATCCACACAGATCAGATGAAACTCATCCAAGTACGGCGCCAGTGGTAAGAAGCTGGCGCTGTTATCGAGCCAACCGTGCAGGGCTATCAGTAGCGGGCGGCCCTGCTGGGCATTATCTAGCAGGGCAATCCGGCGGCCGTCGGCCAAGATGATGGAGCGTTCATGAAGTAAAGGAGTCATCGCCTATCTCAACGTCGCTGCGGCCGCCTTGGCCAAAAGGGATCGTAAAAAGGATCATAAAAGAAAGGGTCAACATAACGGATCTCCACCTCTTTGACGGGGGGCCATAGCTTGCTGCCACTCACCTTGAGGACCGAGAAACGATACGGGTGCTCGCCGATGTGGCGATCAACTGGCGCGGCAACCGTTCCCAATACCGTGAGGCTGCGCCCTTTGGCATACAAGGTTGGATCAACAAACCCCTTCATGATCGCCAAAAAGCGACCAGGACTCTGCTCAGTCTGCTCCGGCACCCCGTTAGCCTTAAGCGGCAGGTAGACTACCTCAATGACGCTTTGATCGGTTTTGTTATGTACCGCCGCAATCACCCCACTCCAGCGGGCTGGTTGCCCCTCCATGCCAGCCAAAGCGGGCTGGTAGGCCACCAGCTGCTGTTGTGGCTCGTAAACAAGCTGCGGCGGCACCGTACTGCATGCGCTCAGCAGCAAGCCGGTCAACCCGACCATCATTGCACGTGTGATCATGACACTCTCCTGTGTGGGGCCTTGATCCTCGGCCGACTCGCCCTCGCGCCAAGATGGCTCGAGCCGTGCCCGTTATTCACGACCCGGTAATTTTTTCCAGGTCACCTTGTCTCGCAAATATACCGGCATCGCTTGCTCAACCGGCACCGCTTCACCCGCCAACCACGCAGTACGGGCCAGCGGCAGCATGTCCAGCGCGGCTGGAAACCGCACCACACTCCCCTGCAATACCTCAGCCAGCCCGTTAAGCGGCTCACCATAGCTTTCAAAACCGGTGCCAACCGAGGTAAAACTGCCGGCTTGTTGACCTCGCGCCACAACCAGCGTCTCGGGGTCACTCACCACTTCGTCGCCCACTAACTGCATGTGGCCAGCACGGTACTCGTAATGACCGAAATAGACCTCATTCATACGGGCATCAATCGCCGCTAGCACCCGGGTTGCACCATGCTGGCGATAGGCGCCTTGCGCCATGGCAGCCAAGGTCGAGATGCCAATCAGTGGTACCTGTGCACCGAAGGCGAGCCCTTGCGCCACCCCAATCCCAATGCGCACCCCGGTAAATGAGCCGGGCCCGCGGCCAAATGCGATGGCATCCAAGTCAGATAACCCTAACCCTGACTCCTCTAATAACGATTGCACCATGGGCAAAATTTTACGGGTATGATCCCGTGGTGCCTCTTCCCAGCGGGAAAACAGCTGCTCCCCCACCAACAGCGCCGCGGAGCAGGCTTCAGTGGCCGTATCTACCGCAAGGATCTTCAACTCGTTCATGCGTTCCATTCTCTATAAAATCAGGTAATAACATCAGGACATCGCCCATTGTGGCGGCAGTGAGCGCGGTTCCAGTTAGACAAATCACCCTACCGATCTGGTCAGCGCGTTGTCGTCAGCTCTGAGTACGCACCGGGCAACCATCGCTTATTCATCGGATCTCGGGACGAAAAAATGGCCCAACGTGGTCAGTTCACGGGTGCGCGGGATAGCGGGCAAACTCTTGATAAAGGTGGCGCCATAGGGCTTATTGACCATCCGAGGATCACAGATCACCAGCACGCCGTGATCACTGCGATCACGAATAAGCCGCCCCACCCCTTGTTTGAGCGCAATCACCGCCTTGGGTAGCTGCAGCTCAGCAAAGGGATCGCCCCCCTTGAGTTTGCAATCGTCGACCCGCGCTTTGAGCTGGGGATCATCGGGGCTGGCAAACGGCAATTTGTCGATGATAACACACGACAATGCCGCCCCTCGCACGTCGATCCCCTCCCAGAAGCTGCTGGTCGCCACCAGCACGGCGCGGCCATTGTCGACAAACGCCTTCAAGAGCCGCTGCTTGTTATCTTCCCCTTGCAGCAACACGGTGCGGCCAATCTCCCGACGCAGCACCTCGGCCACCTGACGCATCACCTGATGGCTAGTGCAGAGGAAAAAACAGCCACCAGGGGTTTGATTAATCAAGGGGATCATCAACTTGGCCAGCTGCTCGCCACGGCCAAATGCATTGGGCTCGGGCAAAAAACGTGGCACACAAAGCCGTGCCTGCTCGGCGTAATCGAACGGGCTATCTAGGATAAGCTCGGCGCTCCCCGAGAGCCCAAGCTCCGCGACAAAGTGATCAAAACGTTGATCAACCGTCAGGGTGGCGGAGGTAAACACCCACGCCACGTCAGGACGCAGCACCTCGGCGCCAACGCGCTCGGCCACCGACAGCGGAGTCACATTGAGGGAAAAGTGCAGCCGTGAGCAGTCATACCAATAAGAGAACCCCGTCTGGTTGACCGCCAACACCTCACCGAGCCGAGTGCGCAGCTCGCAGATCCGCTCGAAGGCGTGATCCAACTGCTCACCTCGCCCGAGTGCTAATTTCAGCACCTCATAGCCGAGCCCCAAGGCGTCATTGAGGCGAGCCAAGGCTTGGCCCCAACGTGGCTGGCGTAAGATGTCGCGGGTGTTACCACGCCCGCCATCCACGCCAAAAGCGAGGCGCAGATCTTGGCTGGCAATGGTCAACCGATCCGCCGCCTTGCCGAGCTGAGCCATATCGTGGGCCTCGGCGCGATAGGCCAGCTGAATATCTTGCGCCAGATCCAGCAGGGCGCGGCTGCCCACCGACTTGCCAAAGTAGCCGGTGGCAATCTCCGCCAGCTGGTGCGCTTCATCGAACACATAGACCTGCGCCTGCGGCACCAACTCACCAAATCCGGTATCTTTCACCGCCATGTCGGCGAAGAAGAGGTGATGATTTATCACCACCACTTGGGCATCCATGGCACGCCGCCTCGCCACCACCAGATGGCAATCATCATAATAGGGGCAATCACGGCCTAAGCAGTTGTCGTTGGTACTGGTGACATGGGCAAGGATCTCGGCGTTCTCCTGCAGCCCTGGAATATCCCCTACGTCGCCATTATCGGTAGCGGTGGACCAGGATTTGACCTTCACCAGATCATTCAGGATCTCAGGCTGTTGCAGATGGGATTCGCTCAACAGGCGGTTCATCCGCTCAATACACAGATAGTTGCTACGCCCTTTGAGCAGGGCCACCGGCGGGGTGTAGGAGAGCGCGCCGGTGATGGTCGGCAAATCCCGATAGAAGAGCTGCTCTTGCAAGTTCTTTGAGCCGGTGCTGATCACCACCCGCTTACCCGATTCCAGTGCAGGGACCAGATAGGCATAAGTCTTGCCAGTACCGGTCCCCGCCTCCACCAACAGACGGCCACTATTTTTGATGGCGCGCGCGACCGCCTCGGCCATCGCCAGCTGAGGTGCGCGGGCTTTGAATCCGTCGATATGGCTGGCCAAAGGGCCATCTGGCTTGAACAGGGTCTGGATGGTCAAAAGGGTGTCCCGCAGCAAAAGCAGGCATTATGCCAAAGACGTGACAAAAGCGGGACTGAATATACAAACAGCCCGTTTGAAGCCAGCTCTAAATAAACAGGTCGATGTGGCGATCGGGGTCAAGCGCCTGCTCGTCCGTTTGCGCCACTGGCTCATCACGCTGAGTCGGCGGCTGCCCTTGGCGGCGGGGCTGTTCGTCACGGTTATCGGTGCCCATTTTACGCAAACGGTGCTTTGCGCTGATCTTGTTAACCTCGCGTTTAAAATCAGCGCTGCTCGGGGTCGCTGGAGCACGGGGTAAAATAGGAAAGAGCAGATCCTGATTAGGCATAAGGGCGACTCCCGACCGAGATTGTTGCCTCTTTATCGGCCATAAAACCGTTTTCTCCACTTACAAACGTTAAAATCACAATTTCGGGTTGCTTTTTCTGTCAAGGCAGGTAGTTTAATTCCTGCGTTACACACCACCGTTATTGTGTAAAGGATTGATTACATGCTGTTATCCCTGCTGAAGACTCACCGTCACCACCATCATCCCGACTAGTCTTTCAGGAGGTTGACTGCTGGAAGACACATCACTGGTGACTTCCAAAAGGACCGCAAGATTCATAAACCCTCGGAAGCAACCACTTCCGAGGGTTTTTCGTTTTTGACTAAAAGGAAAATTGAGCAAATGGAAACACAACGCCTGCGTATTGCCATGCAAAAGTCCGGTCGTCTGAGTCAGGACTCCCAAGCCCTGTTCAAAAGCTGTGGCCTGAAAATTAACCTACGCGAACAACGCCTGATCGCCCATGTCGAAAACATGCCCATCGATATTTTGCGGGTACGAGATGACGATATTCCAGGGTTGGTAATGGAAGGTGTCGTCGACCTTGGCATCATCGGTGAAAACGTACTGGAAGAGGCCCAGCTCCTGCGTGCCTCTCAAGGGCTACCTGCCACGGTCAAAACCCTCAAACAACTCGATTTCGGTGGCTGTCGTCTCTCCTTGGCGGTGCCAGAAGATGTCAGTTACAGCGGCCCGCAAAGCCTCGCTGGCAAGCGCATCGCCACCTCTTACCCGGGGTTGCTCAAGCAATTTTTCGATGCAAAAGGGCTGAGCTTTAGCACGGTGATGCTGGGCGGCTCAGTCGAAGTGGCCCCCCGTGCGGGCCTCGCCGATGCCATCTGTGACCTGGTCTCCACTGGCGCCACCCTAGAGGCCAACGGTCTCAAAGAGGTGGAGGTTATCTACCGTTCCAAGGCGGTGCTGGTGCAAGCCCCCAACCCCTTAAACGACGCCAAGCAGCAGTTGATTGACAAACTACTGCCGCGCATTCAGGGGATGCAGCAAGCCCGCGAGAGCAAGTACATCATGCTGCACGCCCCCAAAGACAAGCTCGATGCCATCACCGATCTGCTGCCGGGCGCCGAGCGTCCCACCATTATGCAGTTAGCAGGTGACAGCAATCAGGTGGCCCTGCATGTGGTATCTAGCGAAACCCTGTTCTGGGAGACCATGGAACAACTTAAAGCGCTCGGGGCCAGCTCCATCTTGGTACTGCCCATCGAGAAGATGATGGAATAAGGAACCAATAGCATGCAGACCCTGATCTGGAAGACGCTCTCTGCCGCCCAGCAGGCCGACGTCCTGACTCGGCCCGCCCTGAACGACGAGGCCGATATCGGCTCCGTGGTGCGGGACATCATCGCGGCAGTGCGCAGCCGTGGCGACGAAGCCCTGCGCGAGCTCAGCAAGCGCTTCGAGCGCGCCCCCCGTGAACAGCTGCGGGTCAGCGAGGCAGAAGTCGACGCTGCCTGCGCGCGGCTGGATGACGACATCAAGAGCGCTATCAACGCAGCAATTGCCAATATTCGAACCTTTCACGCCGCCCAAGTGCAGCCAATAGTACGGGTAGAGACGCAACCTGGCGTGGTGTGCGAGCTGCGCACCCAGCCTATCAGCCGCGTTGGCCTCTATGTACCGGGGGGCAGTGCGCCGCTCCCCTCCACGGTGATGATGCTGGCCATTCCGGCCCGCCTCGCTGGTTGCCGCGAGGTGGTACTCTGTACCCCGTCCCCCGCCAGCGACGAGATCCTGTTTGCCGCCCGAGCCTGTGGCGTGCAGCAGATCTTCGCCATCGGCGGGGCGCAAGCCATTGCCGCCATGGCCTATGGCACCGAAAGTATCCCTAAAGTGGATAAGATTTTCGGCCCAGGTAACGCCTATGTGACCGAAGCCAAGGGGCAGGTCTCCCGCGATTGGCGCGGCGCGGCCATCGACATGCCCGCAGGCCCCTCTGAAGTGCTGGTGATTGCCGACGAGAGTGCCAACGTGGCCTTTGTGGCGGCGGATTTGCTGTCGCAAGCCGAGCACGGCCCTGACAGCCAAGTGGTGCTGGTGACCACCTCGCCGCGCTTGGCGGATGCCATCGTGGGCGAGATCAAGCAGCAGTTAGCGCAACTCACGCGCCGCGACATTGCCGCCCAAGCGCTCGGCAGCAGCCTGATCATTTTGTGTGACACCCTCGCCGAGGCTTGTGCTATCTCCAACGCCTATGCGCCGGAGCACCTGATCGTGCAGACCGAGGCCCCTCGTGATCTGCTCGATAAGCTGGAGAACGCGGGATCTATCTTCTTGGGGGCATGGACACCGGAATCCGTCGGCGATTACGCCAGCGGTACCAACCACACCCTGCCCACCTACGGCTATGCCCGCACCTGCTCCAGTTTGGGGCTCGCTGATTACCAGCGCCGCTACACGGTGCAAGAGCTGAGCGAGCGCGGCATTCAGGGCCTGGGCCCCATCGTCGAGCGCATTGCCCAAGCGGAGGGGCTCGATGGTCACAAGAATGCCGTCACCCTGAGGTTGGCAGCACTGTCACCGGATTTGCAGCAACAAGCACCGCAGAAGGATTTGTCATGAGCATTGCCAAGCTGGCGCGCCGCGTGGTGCGCGCCCTCACCCCCTACCAATCGGCCCGTCGGATCGGTGGCAATGCTCATGACAAAT
>NZ_PGGC01000168.1 GCF_002795305.1 Aeromonas cavernicola | reverse complement strand
ACCTAGAAGCCTACGCGGCTGCGCGGGCCCGCCCAGCCGCGTAGGCTTCTAGGTGTTCCCCCAGCATAAAGAGCAGCAGCACCATGGCCGCTTCGGCGGTCTCTCCCAAAAACAGTGCTCCGATGGCAGCCACTGTCATCAGGGTTTCGATTGCAAAGGGGGAGCCGCTTTTCGTGAGCGCCCACGCTTTGCGAGAGATGGGCCACAATCCCCACAAGGTCGCCAAGGTAAACAGTGGCTGACCGATGGTGGAAGGCAACAGTGCAGCGACTAGCATCAAGCCTGCCAGCGAGAGTGGTTGCCAATATTTACCGAGCAGCGCGAATGAGGGGGGCAGAGGGCTGGTGGACTCTGGTTGGTGACCGCCCTCTCCTTTGAGCTGAAACCCTGCCGCCAGCACCGCCGCAGTAATCGGATCGGGAGAACGGCCGGGGGCCAGATCCACCACCAGCTTTTCCGTGGCAAACAGCACTTTCGCCTGCTCCACGCCGGCCACTCGGCTGACGGCGGTTTCGATCTTGCGGGCACAGCTCGGGCAGTCCATCCCCAGCACTTGCCAACTGTGGCGATTCGCTGATCCCAAGAGGGGTGGCGGTGGCGCATCAGTTGGCGCGGCCTCGGTATGCTCATGATGGTCATGATCGTGACCATGATGTGGATCCCCCGGCCCATCGCCGTGATCCTGTGGTTGCTGGCGATGAGGGGAGACGCTCGCACGGTCACTGAGCGTGGTTGCCGAGTCGTGCGCCTCGTGTGGACGCCCTGGGGGCGGCATGGCTTGCGGATTAGCGGCCGCGGGTTGCTGGTTGCAGCAGGATTTGCTCATGATGGCTTCCTCTGTTGGGGTTCGCCCCTGCGAGACCCTAGGTAACGAGTGCTAGGGTAAACCTTGGTGTTAGGTCTAAGGTCAAACTGTTTTTTTATGACCACAGTCATGCTTATCCCTGATATTGGCGGGTGTTTATGACGCCCTCCCATGCCTATACTGGGCCCCCCTCTTTTTACACCATAACCAAAAGGACATAACACATGAGCAACACTGTTACCCTCAAAGGCACAGCCGTTTCCGTAGCTGGCCACTTCCCGACCGTTGGCGAGCAGGCCAAACCCTTTGCACTGGTCGGCAAAGACCTCAGCGATGTGACCTTGGCAAGCTTTGCTGGTCAGCGCAAGATCCTCAATATCTTCCCAAGCGTCGATACCCCAACCTGTGCCACCTCCGTGCGCAAGTTCAATGAGCAGGCCAGCGGGCTGGCAAATGCCGTGGTGCTGAGCATCTCTGCTGACCTGCCATTCGCGCAGGCGCGTTTTTGTGGCGCAGAAGGGTTGGATAAGGTCGTCACCCTCTCCACTCAGCGCGGTGCGGCGTTTATGCAAGACTACGGGGTGGCGTTCTCCTCTGGTCCGCTGGTGGGGCTGACTGCTCGCGCCATCGTGGTGCTGGATGCAGAGAACAAGGTGCTGCATAGCGAGCTGGTGGCCGAAGTGGCCGACGAGCCTAACTACGCAGCGGCGCTAGCTGCCCTGTAATACCTCGCGGGTGTGAACATCCGGCCTGCCCTGTGTACACAGGGCAGGCCGTTTTGTTATCTGTCGCGTGGCGCCACGTCGATTGAGCTAAGTCCCGCCCTTTTACTTCTGGCGATGCGCTGGCTAGACTGCCGCTTCGATCTCAATGACTCGCCTGATCCCATGACCTTTGACGACCTTGGCCTGCGTGCCGACCTGTTAGCTGCCCTCCCTGCCTCGTTGCAGACCCCTACCCGCATCCAGCAGTTGGCCATTGCCCCCGCCCTGGCAGGAGAGGATTTGCTCGCGCTTGCGCCAACCGGCAGCGGTAAGACGATGGCGTTTGGCCTGCCGTTGTTGCAGCAGCTCCATGCCACGACCGATCAAATTCAGGGGGTGATTGTGGTGCCAACCCGTGAGCTCGCCGGTCAGGTGAGCGCTACGCTGCACCCGCTGGCCACTGCAAGGGGGCTGCGCCTAGTGACGCTGTGCGGCGGCGTGGCACAGGCAGAACAGCAGCTGGCATTGGCACAACGGCCGCAGCTGCTGGTGGCGACGCCAGGGCGGCTGCGGGATCTGCTGGTGCAGCAGCTGCTGAGGTTGGATGGGGTCCACCATTTGGTGCTGGATGAGGCAGATCGTCTGCTGGAGATGGGATTTTGGCCCGATATTCAGGCGCTGCTCGGCGTCATCCCCGCCACCCGCCAAACCCTGCTGTTCTCTGCCACCTTGCCGGCGGCGCTCGACAGTCTGGCGATGGGTTTGCTGCGCGCACCCATCCGGATCGAAGCCGATACGCCCAATCGGGTAGCCAGCGCCATCGAGCAACGGCTGTTTTTGGTCAATAAGAGCAGCAAAGTGCCCGCCCTGATCCAGTTGCTCAAGGATCAGCCATGGCCTCAGGTGTTGGTGTTTATCAGTGCACGAGATGATGCCGATGGGGTGGCTCGCAAACTGGCTAAAGCGGGCATTACGGTTGCCGCGCTCCATGGCGAGAAAACGCAAACGGTACGTGAACAGGTATTGGCGGACTTTAAAGCGGGCAAGCTAAGGGTATTAGTGGCCACCGATGTGATGGCGCGTGGGATCGATATCGCGGCGCTGGCATTGGTGATCAATCTGGATCTGCCAGCCAGTGCCGCTGTTTATATTCACCGTATTGGCCGCACTGCTCGGGCTGGGCAGCGTGGGATGGCCATATCGCTGGTCTGTCATGGCGAGCATGACACCCTGCAGGCGATCCGCACCCTGACCGAGCAGGCGCTACCGCTTGAGGCGCTCGCCGGTTTCCCTGTGACTGACCTGCCCGCCAGCAGCGAGCGCAAGCGGCCTCCTCGTGACAAGCAGGCCAACCGTCGCACCACCAGCAAACGCAGCGCCAAGCAGTTCAAGGGGAAGGGCTAGCCTACGGCTGGCCCTGCTCCCGAGCGAAGAAATCCTGTCGCCATTGGCTGATCACCGCGTCCCGATGTTGCTGCCAATCGGCCCCAGCCATCCCCCCCTGACTGGTTGTTAGCTGCTGTTCAAGGGCTGCCAGCTGCTGCTGATAGCGGTCACGCTGAGCCAGCTGCTGCTGACGCTGGTTGGCAAACTGCAACGTGGCCTCGGCGTTGGCGGCGGGCAAGAAGTGCTGAGCCAGGGTTGCCAGCTCATCATCGCCCCACAGTTGTCGAGCTTGGAGCAGGCGGGCATCGGGGTTGAACAGATCGCTGGCCAGCGCCGGATACTGGGCTGCCCACTGGTCTTGCAATGCCGTCAGTGCTGCCACCCGCTCGGCTAGCGGTAGCTGCTCGCTGGCATTAGCCAGTTCTGTTAATGCCAGTGCATAACGCCCTTGCAGGCCGATCAGGCTCTCCTTGCCATCCAACCATTGCGCTTCCAGCGTTGCCAGATTGGCCAGCCGCTCGGCCAGCGGTAGATCGCTGCGGCTGATCTCGCTGGCGAGCTGCTGACTCATCTCCTCGGGGATTGCTTGCCAATCCGCTGAGGGCGCGGCGGTTGCCACCGGTGCCGGTAGACCCTGCGCTGGCGGGGTCTGGGCGGTCGGCGTGGCCGAACCGCTGGGGGCGACAGCATGCGGCAGCTGTCGCTGGGGCGACACTGACTGTGTGGGCTGCGGTTCGCAGGCGAACCACCCCAGCAGGCAGGCCAAAGGCAGCAGCAGGTAACGACGTCTCATCGTGTGATCTCGCCTTTGACGGGGAAGTGGTCGGAGAGATTGCTGGCAGGAAAGAGCGTGCTATCGCTGCTACGGGGAATCCAGACCACGTTACTATTTTGGCGGGCCGCACCATAATCACGGCTGACGACCAGATAGTCGAGATACTCGATATTGCTACCACCGGAGAGGGCCTGACCCGCATACGGGTTGATTCTGGGATCAAAGGTGGCCTCGGTGTAGCCCCCGTAGGTCGGTTCGCTCGCGTTGAGATTGGTCAGCATATTAGCGTAATCGTCGGCAAATTTACGCTTGTTGACGTTAAAGTCGCCGCCATAGATCACGGTATCGGTGCGTGGGATCTTGAGGCTGGCGGCGAACTCGCGGATCTGGCCAAACTGGGTCTGCCGCAGCTTTCTGGCCTCATCGGTATCGAAACTGGCGGTGTGGGTTGCAAACAGGTGCCATGCTTTGCCGCCTTTGATCACCTCGGCATAGACCACCCCTTTGTCGGCGAAGCAGTCGGTGCCGCTGCAATCGGGGTAGACCCGCTGTGCTTCCCGCACGATGGGGTAACGGCTGACGATCACGACTCCGCCATCGTGGACGTTAGCACCCGGTTGGTCGAGCACCTTGGTCTGATAGGGATACTCTTTCGCCAGCGCTTGCAATAACCCTTCGCGGCGGCCATCAAACGCCTCTTGCAGCAACAGTGCATCAAAGCCCTTGAGGTGTGCTGGCAGCAGGGCCAGCCGCTCACCAATGCTAGAGGCCACCATCGGCAAGGCCCAGACGTTATAGCTGGCAACTTTGAGGATGTGGGGGGCGGGTTGTGGCTGCTCCTGCGCCAGTGGTGGCGTTAGCATGTAGTGGAGGTCATCATAGCGACCGGTAAATTTGGCGGAGAAGGCCAGTTCTTGCGGCCCTTTAACACGGTAAATCGTGCGATCATTTTTCCAGCCGGAGCTGGCAGTTGGGGTATCCCCGCTATGCAGTAGGTTACTGCTCAGTGAGGTGCCTTCGATCTGCTGGTTCAGACGATACGTATCGCCTCCCGCCGTGGTAACCCGCGTTTCAAATTGGTAAGACTTGCCGGCTTTTACCCCCTGATAACGGTTGATGCTAAGCACGACCGCACTCTCCCACGGGGCAAGCGTCTTCTTATGCTGTACCCACTCGCTCCCTTGCTGTAATTGAGCACTGCCCGTTTGACGTACCTCTAATTGCAGGGGGGCTGCACTGTTATTGGTGAGATAGACATCGGTATCTGCCAGTGCAGAGAGTGCGACTGGGCTGATCAAGAGAAGGGTGGCGTAACTGATTTGTTTGTACATCTTAGTTCCTTTGGAATTTGACATGGTGTCAAACGAATATTTTCCAGCGGAAAAAAGACACTAAAATTACAAAATTATTAATATGGAATGGAAAGCGTTTCGTTTTGGCTGCGTGGGGATTGACGTGGTATTACCTAACCGGTTCGGTGTCGGTGGCGGGCTCAAATAGCAGGCTGGCGCTGGCCCCTTCACCGAGCGCAAGCAGACCACGGCATGTCAAGCCTAGCTTGGTGAGCAGCGCGATCGAACGGTCGTTACCCGGTGCCACAATGGCGATGACTCGGTTAATACCGAGTCGCTCACGGCCATCTTGTAGCGCGGCTTGTGCGGCTTCTAGGGCGTAACCTTGGCCACGATAGTTGGGCAACAAGGCATAACCGATGTCTTGACAGGGCAGGGTGTCTCGTTTGATTAGGCCGCAAATCCCTAGCTTAGCGCCGTCCGCGCGCCGTTCGACCAAGTACAAGCCATGACCATAGCGGCTATAACTGACGATAGGTCCTTGCTGGATGTACTCCTGCGCTTGCGCCAAGGTATGGATCCCGCGATCACCAATGTAGCGATAAAAGTCATGGTCATTAAGTAATGTGAGGATAAACGGGGCATCTAGTGTGGTCAGCTCACGCAGTTGCAAGCGCTTGGCGATGATCATGGTGACGGGTCTCGATAACGACAGCCCAGATCATGCCGCCCACTGCGGGGTCGAGCAAGAAATTATCTCTGCAGTGACAAAAGCAAAGGGGCCGGATCGCGGCCCCTGATGAGTCAGCAAGCCGACGTTCATGCCGCCAGCAACCCAGCATAACCACTGCCATGGTTGCGTAAGTTGATAAATTCAGCCGCACAATCGGCCCACGCCAGCGCGAGCTTATCGGCGACCGGCTGCGGCCATTCGGGCGGGGCAACCTCTGTCACGTCCGATTGTGCGGCGAGCACGATGGCCAGATGAATTAAGCCAGCTTCTGCAGAAAACGTGTCTGCCGCCAGTGGGTTGTAGTGATATTTCACGGCGTTGCAAATGGTGTCAGGAAACTTCCAGAGCCGAGTCATCACAGCACCCACTTGGGCATAGTTAAAGCCGACGACCAGCTCTTCTGCTTTGGCACGCCCTTTGTGCAGCTCTAGGTCATGGATGTGATGTACGGTGTTTTCTGGCAAGCCCACGTGCATGATCAGTCGCCCGAGATCGTGCAGCAGTGCGCAGGTAAACACCTGCTCTGGGGGGATGCCGACTCGCTGGGCTAAACGGCTCGCCAATTCGGCCACGTTAAACACATTGCCCCAAAAATGCTTAAGGTCGATACCTGGGACGGAATGCACTGACTCAGTTAGGCCACAAGCGAGGACCATGTTCCGTACCATGGCGAGCCCAAGCCTGACGGTCGCGTCATTCACGCTCGCAACCTGACGGCTGCAGCCAAACTTGGCCGAGTTGGCTAAGCGCAGTAATTTGGCCGAAATAACGGGATCTTTGCTTATTTGTCTGCTTATTTTCAGTAAATCCGTGTCTTTTTCGTGCAGGGTCTGGATCAGCTCCAGCATGACTTCGGGGATTTTGGGTAAATTATGGGGGTGAGCCAACAGAGAATCTATCGTGGGCATAAGGGTATCCATCCATGTGATGTGTATTCCAGTCTGTTTGCTTGAGCAAACACCCAGTGATTATGGGTAAGAAAGGACGTATTCACAGGAGCCGCTCTGGATTTATCTATCAAGGTGTTGAGCCAGATTGTGTTTATACTGGCCGCCCCCCCTTATTACGAAACGATCATGAACGACCCACAGCCATTTTTTGATGAAGCCAGCTTGCTCGACATCGTGGACAATCAGCTGAGCGACAACCACCCAGCCCATGTGACAGCAACCTTAATGCGGTTGGTGATGACGGGTACGCCCAAAGAGGAGGCGAGACACTATATCGCCTGTGCCCTAGGGGCGGAGCTAATGGCCATGGAGGCTGAACAGGGGCCGTTTAGCTTCGCGCGTTATCAGCAGTTTCTGGATAGCTTGCCTGAGATGCCTTGGGCCGATGAGTGAGCGCTGCGCCCTGCCAAAGCAAGCGCGGCATTCACCTTTCCCTCACGTTAGCGTGTCTAAGCAGCAAACAGATGGCGTCGTGTTTGCTGCTGCCTCCCTTATTGTTGCAGCAGTAGATCGGTGAAGACGATGCCATCGCGCTGTACGGTTTCCCCCACCGTCACCGCGAGCGGGCGCAAGAACATGGGGCCGTCATAAGCGAGGGTGTGAAATTCGCCATTTTCCCCACAAGGATCGACCCCTGCAGGTAAGTCGGCCAGCAGTGCTTGGTCAAATGGTTGGCCCGCGAACTGAGGGGGGAGCTGGTTTGGGTTTAGGCTACATATTCTGGCTTGTAGCCCTGCGGCTATCATCTGCCGCGCGAGCTCATCAGTCTGACTGCCCCACAGTGGAAACAGGGGGGTGATGCCTGTTCCTGCTAACTGCCGCTCGCGATAGGCCCGTACATCGTTAAGAAAGAGATCGCCAAAAGCCATGTGCTGGATGCCATCCGCGACCACCCTGGCAATAAAGTCACTCATGATGCGGCTGTAATCCTCGTTGCTGCAGGGCCACGGCAGGTCGATGGTGATCAGCGGCAAACCGACACACTCGGCCTGTTGCTGCAGTACCTGTTTACGTACTCCGTGCATGGCTACCCGCTCAAACGCTTGGTTGAGAGTAGTAAACAGCCCAACCACCTCGACAGTAGGGTCTTGGCGCAAGAGATACAGTGCCCATGCACAATCTTTACCACTGCTCCAAGAGAGTAATACCCGCTTTTTATTCATCCTGCCTCCTCTGGCTGACTACGTTGTCCATTCTGCAAAGATGCAAGACTATATTGCAAATTGTGCAATTTACATCAAAGGCGGCGCCAGCATACTGTCGACGAGCTTTTATCGGCCGCGATTTTACGCCGGTACAATAACTAAAAAACAACTAAAAAAACGATGGGAAACATATAGATATGTCGACAGATAGTCAGCAGCACTCTCGCCCTCTTAACCGGCAAGATTACAAAACCCTGAGCTTGGCGGCGCTGGGTGGCGCTTTGGAGTTTTACGATTTTATTATTTTCGTCTTCTTCGCGGTGGTGATTGGCGAGCTGTTCTTCCCTGCGGATATTCCTGAATGGTTACGCCAGTTCCAAACCTTCGGGATTTTCGCGGCTGGGTATCTTGCTCGCCCGCTGGGGGGCATTTTAATGGCCCATTTCGGTGATCTGATTGGCCGTAAGCGGATGTTTACCCTGAGTATTTTGATGATGGCGCTGCCGACGTTACTGATCGGCCTGCTACCGACTTATGCCGTGCTGGGCATTGGTGCGCCTATTGCGCTGCTGGGTTTGCGTATTTTGCAAGGCGCAGCCATTGGCGGAGAAGTACCCGGTGCTTGGGTGTTTGTTGCTGAGCATGTGCCCGCCCGCCGGGTAGGCTTAGCATGTGGCACCCTCACTGCTGGCCTGACCGCCGGTATTTTGCTCGGCTCGCTGATTGCAACTGCGGTTAACAAGAGCTTGACGCCCGCAGAGGTGAGTGAGTGGGGCTGGCGAGTGCCGTTCTTACTCGGCGGGATCTTCGGCATTGTGGCGATGTACCTGCGCCGTTGGCTGCATGAAACCCCTGTGTTTGCCGAAATGCAGGCCAACAAGGCGTTATCACAGGAGCTACCACTGAAGACGGTATTGCACAATCACAAAGGCAGTGTGCTGATGTCGATGCTACTGACCTGGTTGCTGTCTGCGGGCATTGTGGTGGTCATTTTGATGACGCCCACTTACCTGCAAAAGGTGCATGGCATTAGCCCTGCCGAGGCGCTGACGGCGAACTCGCTGGCCATTTTGGCGTTGACCGTTGGCTGTATTGTGTATGGCCGATTGGCCGATAGCTTGGGTAGTGGCCTGACCTTTATGCTGGGCTCTCTGCTGCTCGCGGGCGCCAGTTATACCTTCTATCACAGCTTGGCTACTGGCACCGATATGCTGATCCCCTATTACATGCTGGCGGGGTTTGCCGTTGGTATTGTGGGGGCCGTGCCCTATGTAATGGTCAATGCCTTCCCTGCGGTGGTGCGTTTTTCTGGGTTGTCTTTCTCATACAACGTGGCGTATGCCGTGTTTGGTGGTTTGACCCCCATGCTCGTCACCGTGTGGCTTAAGAGTGATGTTCTGGCACCTTCTCACTACGTGGTGAGCCTGTCGGGGTTAGGCTTTGCCATCGGCCTGTATCTCTGGCTGCGACCAGCGCGTCAAGCGTAAATACCCCTCTGATTCTGCCATGGCCCCGATTAATTCGGGGCTTTTGGTATGGTCGGTGTTCAGCGTGGCTGACATAAGATAGCCTCCCATTTGGGCCTGCTATCAGGGGCCCAACACGATTGTTCTCATAGTGATAATTCGAGGCTCAACTATGTTCTTGCAAGTGGTGTTTCTCGCCTTATTGGCGCTCCTCCCGATGGTGAATCCACCGACAACGGCCACCTTGTTATTGGGGCTGAGCAAGGGGATGTCGCGCGAACATGTGCGGCGGCAAGTCAATCTGGCGGCTATCTATCTGTTCTGTACCCTCTGCGTCAGCTTTTTCATTGGCTCTTCGATCTTGGATCTGTTCGGCATATCGATCCCGGGTTTACGTTTGGCAGGAGGGCTGATTATTGGGTTTATTGGTTTTCGGATGCTGTTCCCAGCCCCCAGTCAGGCAAGCGGTGTCGATATCAATCAGAGCATTGCTTTCGTGCCGCTTACGATGCCCAGCATGTGTGGGCCGGGGACCATGGCACTGGTGATCAGTGGCGCGGCCCAAATTGCTGAGCTGCCAGAGCACTACAACCGTGTGACGATTTACAGCGCGATGGTGACCGCGTTTGCGTTGATGAGTTTGCTCAGCTGGGCAGTGCTCAAGCTGGCTGATCCTGTGTGTAAATTACTCGGCGCAACGGGGATCGATGCCATGACTCGGATCATGGGATTTTTGCTGGTCTGCATGGGTATGCAGTTCTGTATTAACGGGATTAAAGAGGTTGCACAAGATCCCGTTTTCCATCAGGTATCGCAGGCTAGCGCCGTCATCTCACCCACGACGCCATAAATGGGCTGTTTGCAGCTTGTATGATGGAACGCAGGAAAAAAATGCTGGAATGTCTGATTATCTACTCTGATCTTGTGTGTGATCATGTTATTAACTGAGGGGCTGGTTAGGCTGTTTTTTATACAAGCCAGTTACGTACTGTAACCGTCCATGATTGTATGAGATCCATTCAATTCAGGAGATATGCCGATGCAAAAGACGCTGACAGAAATAGGAAGCCACAGCCTGTTTCATGAATACCTGAACATGGTTGGCGTCACCAGCCCCTCACTTAACATGATCGATCAGCGTTGGGAGTATCGATACCAAGATCGGCTCGTCGCCCAGATCCAAGTCGATACCCAGGGCAACGCGCGCTACTTTATCGATGCTAGAGCCATTTCGGTGAACTGATGGGTAATATCGCTCGTTAGGCCAAGGGCTACCATTAGCCCGCACGTCAACCGCTAGGCTTAACCGAAACCAACTCACTTGGTTTCGGTTTTTTGTTTTAACGACTTACCGTTGCGCTATCTCACTCATGAAACGGTGCACTGAGCGCGATCTCATCCCCAAGGGATGGGTAGCCAAATTAACCGCAGAGGAGCCTTGTCTCTGGGCTGGGTATTTTTCGCTCGCGCGGGTATAATGCCGCGCAATTTTGCTTTGACTCAGGCGAGAAGCTCCATGTAGCGCAACCCTCTTTTCCCTTTAC
>NZ_PGGC01000167.1 GCF_002795305.1 Aeromonas cavernicola | reverse complement strand
ATGACACGATATGACTGATTAGAATGGGAGAAAATCGATGACAACTGAACTTAACATTTTGTCATCTGCCAATGGCGCTTCCGTACAATCAAATGACAAGAGCGGCCAAACGGCCGCTCAATTACTTTCTGGGGTGGTGGTAGCAGAAACGGGGGGCGAGGCAACTAAAAATGCCATCTATGGTGCCCCTCAGTTGCAAACATTGCAAAGTACGAAGGATATTGAAGAACAGGTACAAAATTTGCAGGAGTTTAGCCAGTTACAGGGCTGGACTGTTAGTTTTAGTATCGAAAAAAGCTTGGGGCAGGTGGTCATTAGGGTGATCGACGCTGATACTAGAGCAGTGATTCGACAAATTCCTAGTGAAGAACTGCTTGATATTTATAAAAGATTCCAAGCATTACGGCAGGGAGATGCTGGCGCTAATCCAAAGCGTGGTTTATTGCTAAACCATGAGATATAAATTGAAAAATGAGGAGACATGATATGGCTATTACTTCTGCCGGTGCTGGTTCTGGAATCGATTTCGAAAGTGTAATTGCTGCAAGTCTTGCAGCGAAGAAAGCCCAACTCTATCAACCTATTATTGCCAAACAGAACAGTACTCAGATAACACTTTCAGGTATTGGTCAGCTTAAATCATCAATCACGGCTTTTACTGATATTCTTGATACCATGAGTAAGCCAGGTGCATTTAATAAACGTGCGATAAGTATTAATCAGGATAAAGATGATCCTGTAATGAAGGTTGAAAGTAAAAGCGATGGTGCGAATGGCCAATATGACATCACCGTTAATAAACTAGCTGAGACAAGCCGCTTCGAAGGGGTTTTTGATAGTTCAACCACTCCCCTTGTTACCGAAGATGGCCAGCTGACATTTAATGCCGGTGACAAAGAATTTACTGTTGATGTCAAAGCTGGTGATACGCTACAAACTATTCGCACGCGGATTAACGAAAATGGTGATAATTTTGGACTCACTGCAAACATCGTTAATACTGCTGATGGTAAGGCAAAACTGGTTATTGATTCTGGGGTGTCAGGTGATGGTAATGATTTAACGATCACAGGGAGTAACGCCGAACTGGGTTCGCTATCGAGTATCATGCAAAAAACTCGTAGTGCGAGTAGTGCTGAGATAGTTGTTGATGGAAATACACTAACGAGTGACACCAACGTATTTGATGATTCAATTCAAGGTTTAAAACTCACCGTGTTGCGTGTTTCGGACAAGGATAGTGCTGGGAATGTAAAGTCGAATAAAGTAGAAGTCACCACTGATAAAACTGCAGTCAAAGATATGGTTAAGCAGTTTATCGATGGCTACAATGCACTCCAAGATAAAATGGATGAGTTAGGGAAGCGCAGTACCATCATTGGTGGTGCGAGACAAAACGATGGTGGACTTTTAGCTGGCGATTCAACAACCCGTCTAATTAGTGACTTCATGGCCAACACTATTACTAGTCCAAGTAAGTCAAGTTCTACTTACTCGACAGTATTTGAAATTGGAATTAAGATGGACAATAAAGGTAGATTGTCTATTGATGAAGAAAAATTTGATGAAGCTCTTGATAAAAACTTCGATCAGGTCTCTGCGTTGTTTGGAGGAGAAAATGGCGTTGCTAGTACCCTTAACCAAGGGTTGAAAGAGTATACCAAATCTGGTGGTTTGTTAGCCCAAAGAACGGATGAGCTTAATTCAGATTTACGTGCTTTAAATCAAAAACAAGCAACAGCA
>NZ_PGGC01000166.1 GCF_002795305.1 Aeromonas cavernicola | reverse complement strand
TTACCACCTTGTGGACTGGTTTGGGAATGTGGGGGCGGACATGTTCCAAGCCATGGCTTCAATGGCCACTGGTGAGGTTGTTTTGTTAGTTTTGGCTGCAACTTTTGGTGCTACTGGTGTAATTGCTGGTGCTGTTGCAATTGTTATTGCGAGTCTGCTTGTTGCTCATATGTTTGAGAAATGGGATGTATCTGGTAAGGTTGTTTCCGGACTGAAAAATGCAATCAATTAATATCCATAGAGGTAAAGCTCTTCTATTAGGAGGGCTTTTAAATGTTTTTTCTTTTGGTACATTGATACTTTTTTATAGAGAGGCTTATCAAGCATATTTATCTGTTATTTATATGGAAGAAACTGTTGAAATAAATGTCGTTGCGCTATGGGTACCAATAGGTATTTTAGGTTTTTGTGCATTTACATTAGCTGGTTTTTTTGTATCGGTTTTAACAGGAGTAAAAGCTCATTTTGTTTGGGGGGAAAAGGGATTCAAGTTTAGTGAGTATTTGATAGGCTTTTTTGCTGTTATTGGGGTTTGCACCGCTGTTTTTTCGTACCAGTGGCTTACTAGCCGCTTAGATAAGGCAGAATATTCATATTGCAAGCCGTTATCAAAGATTAGCGCTATGGGTTGGCATGAGGTCTATGTGGCTCGCCCTGAATTGTGTGTTAAACCCAGCAAATTCCGATAAAAATGAAGATTGGGACAGCTACAGGATGACACTGGGACACCCACCTTTATGAGCAAGACACTGTATAGTCAGCACACAAAAAGGTGGGTGTCCCAGATTTCGGATGGTCATATCGACCTATGATCGTCTGACACAGAATATTGAACACCCTCGAACGTCCGATTACGCCTGACGGCTAATCGAACCTACCGGCTAAGCTTTTCAACCAGAAGCTTTCGTACTAGTTCTTCGCAAATATAATTATATGTATCATATGATTTTTGTACTTTTGATGGTAACTCACTCAACATTTTAGTCGGCAACTTAATCATTTTTCGTAGTTTGTTTATTTCAAGTTCATCATTTGTTTCTGAAATTTTCGTTTCAATATTTTCTATAAGCCATTTTTGAGTATTCTGCATATCCTCAATCGAAGTAATGTCAGCAGTGTTGAATAACCAAGACAATGCCAAAGTAACAAAATTGTAAACAAATTGGTGTGAATCATCAGAAGTCATGCTGAAGCATTTATCTCGAAATGATTTATAGTCTACAGGGTCAAGCATTAAATCGCGGACTGTCTCATCGGGTGATATTGGTGTGCGAAATCTAGGGCGGATAACCTGGTAATATACCATCAAAAAAGCCTCATCTCGCTTGTCAGCATCTAAGGAGTCCATCAACTCAATTAAATATCGAATGGAGTTCAACTGAGGTTTCATTGTATACGCAATATGATACCTGTTTAGAACAGGAAGGTAGCTGAGATCATGTATCAAATTGTACTTTAGTCTCAGTTCTTTCTTACCAACAGAAAGATTATCCAAGTCTTTAAGTTCCCAGATTTTAATTCTAAATGGAGGCTTGTGCTCCCTTTGATATTCCTCAAGATAATTTTTGGTAGGATTAGACAAAAAATTGGACGCTATTATTAGTAATACATCAGGTCTTTTTGAGTTAGCCCATGTTAATGCACTTTGAATTTTTTCTGGAGGGACTCCTTTTATGTAGTGTTTACATTCTATAAACCATTGTTCATGGTATTGGCTTCCATCCACATCACGCCGTAGTAATTGGCCTTGAATATCCCTGCCTTGGTCAGAAGGACTAGATAATAATCCTGTCCCTTTACGCCAACTGAGATTAACGAAATCCATACTATGGAGAAGGTCATAGCAAAACTCTTCAAATTCAGAGTCTTTCAACTCATTCAATGTAAATGACATGTATCTGTTTACTCCTGACTATCGGCTAAAACTCTGGCAACCGTTCTATTCATATAACATTACCAGCTGCCTCAGACGTTGAACGCATTCGCTAAACATCCTCTTTGTGTCTGTATTTTCCGATTGGGAAAATACACTCTAGGGATTGCAATGGAAAGTGTCACTCCGCTTCAGCTCCTGGCATAACTCGGGAGTGTGAGCAAGGTGACAAAACATGTGACATGGCTGACGCATAAATATCACCCCGTTATTAGAGAGAGTGGATGCCGGAGTACCCCACCTTCCACCACGGTCTCGGCCAGCCATTTGCCGACGGCAAACCCGACCGGTAGGAGCGGGGGTTGCCACCCTCTTGAGGCAGGTCACTAAATCGGGTGCGCTGGCGTGGTTAAATGGTTAACTCACATCTTGCCGGATATTGCTGTGACCATGCCATCTGACCTTCAGCCGCTGCGGCGCTTGCCTGACCATAGGGATGCCTTGTGGCGGTGTGCTTACCAGATAGTGCCGTGACCATGCCCGCTGAGCTTCAGCAGCACCCACACCTTCAGCCTTGGCCTGACTATCTGCAAGCCTCTTGGCTGCGCTGTGCCCACCAGACCAGCGCCACTCTTTGGCATCCGCCCCACCGCGCCAAGGGGCAAACCTTGCAGAGCCTGCGCCAGCGCAAGTGGGGCTTGCTCACCACCGGCGAGATGGCGCTCGAAGATCTCTACGAATTTATGGAGGGGCGCCCTTGCGCCCTGCTGCTCACCGACGAGAGCGGCTGCCTGCTGGCCCAGACCGGTCACCCCGACACCCTGCGCGATCTGGCGGCGCTGGGGTTTGGCCCCGGCGCCTTTTTCAGCGAGGGGCGCATCGGCACCAATGCCATCAATCTGGCGGCGCTAGAAGGGATGCCGCTTTGCGTCAGCGGCCGCCAACACTTCAACCAGACCCTCCACCCTTGGCACAGTTGCGCCAGCCCGGTTTACAACAGCAATGGCCGTCAGGTCGCCATCATCGCCCTGATCTGCAAGGTGGAGGCGGCGAGCGCAGGGGATCTGGCGCTCACCGTCAGTGCCGGGCGCGAGCTGGCCAATCTGTTGCAAATGGAGACCCTGATGCAGGAGTCCCAACACCATCTGAGCGAGCTTTACGCCCTGCTCGATGGTATGGATGACGGCGTGCTGGCTTGGGATGCACAGGGTAAATTGCGCTACCTCAATGGGTTGGCGGCCAACCGGTTGCGGCTTGATCCGGCGCTCTGTCTCGGCCAGCCGCTGGAGCAGCACCTGCTGTTGCCCCAGCGGTTGCAGCTGGCCATCAAGGGGCAGATGCCACTCAGTCATGTGGAGGTAACGTTGGAGCGGCTCGGCGGGCTGGAGGGGGAGTTTATCAATGCGCTGGTGAG
>NZ_PGGC01000165.1 GCF_002795305.1 Aeromonas cavernicola | reverse complement strand
CGGGCAAACAGCAGCACCGCCACCAGCCCCGTCAGCAGGGTGCCTGCGCCCACCATAAAGAAGTCGAACATGCCGAGCGGCGGCGCCCCCATCTTGATCAGGAAGCTGTTGACGATCAGGTTGGTGGAGGTGCCGATCAGGGTCAGTACCCCGCCAAAGGTGGCAGCAAAGCACATCGGCAGCAGCAGCCGCGACGGGGCGTGGTTGGGATTGCGTTTGACCGCCCCCAGCATGGAGGCGACCACGGCGGTGTTGTTGACGAAGGCCGACAAAAAGGCGGTGGAGAACCACAGCTTCACCAGCACCTTGTTAAACGAGCCGGAGCCCACCAGATTGGCAAACCAGCTCATGACGCGGGTTTTTTCTACCGCCAGCGAGACCAGCAGCAGCAGCACCAAGGTCAGCAGGGCACTGTTGGTGTAGCCTGCCACCACGGCGTTGATCTCCGCCAGCCCGCTCAGGTAGGTGACGAGCACGGCGCCCGAGAACAGCAGCGCCGGGCGAAGTTTGCCCTGGATCAGCAGGGCGACCAGCGCAGCCAGCAGACCCAGCACCAGGGATTGTTGCCAGGTCATGGGCTTACTCCTTGTCGTTAGCGATGGTCAGGGCCTGCCAGTGCGGGAAGTGCTTACGCACCAGCGCATTGAGCTCGATTTCGAACTCGCTGTAGTGCCCTTTTACCGCTTTGGCGGCCAGCCCTTCCACGATCATGCCGGCGCCGACGGTGACGTTGGTCAGCCGGTCGATCAGGATAAAGCTGCCGGTATCGCGGATATCGCTGTAGGGATCGAATGCCACTGGGTCGGTCAGGCTCAGCTCGCACAGGCCGATCTCATTGAGTTTGAGTTCGCTTGCGTCCAGTTTATCGAGCTTGTTGATCTCGATGCGGTGGCGGATCGCCTCCACCTGACCGCGGCTCTTCTTGGTGGCCAGTTTGACGTCGTAGACACGGCCCGGTTGCAGGGACTCCTCCCCCATCCAGACAATATGAGCCAGCACGTTCTGGGTCACTTGCGGACGGTGGGCCGCATCCACCAGCAGGTCGCCGCGGCTAATGTCGATTTCATCGGCAAAGGTGACTGTGATGGCCTGACCCGGCAGGGCGTAATCGAGATCGCCGTCGAAGGTGACGATACGGGTGACGGTGCTCGCCTTACCGGACGGCAGTACCGCCAGCTGGTCACCCACCCGCAGGATGCCGGAAGCCAGGGTGCCCGCGAAGCCACGAAAATCGAGGTTGGGACGGTTGACGTACTGCACTGGTAGCCGCACCGGGTGGCGTTCGAGCTCGCGTTCTACGTCGGCACTCTCCAGCAGGGAGAGCAGGGTTTCGCCCTGATACCACGCCAGCTTGTCGCTTTGGTTGACCACGTTGTCACCGTCCAGCGCCGAGACCGGCACGATGTGGATGGTGTCGACGCTGAGCTTTTTAGCAAATTCGCGATAATCGGCACTGATGCGATCGAATACCTCTTGGCTGAACTCCACCAGATCCATCTTGTTGACCGCCACCACGAACTGCTTGATGCCAAGCAGGCTGGCAATAAAGCTGTGGCGACGGGTCTGATCCAGCACCCCTTTGCGGGCGTCGATCAGGATGATGGCCAGATCGCAGGTAGAGGCACCAGTGGCCATGTTGCGGGTGTACTGCTCGTGGCCCGGGGTATCGGAGATGATAAATTTGCGCTTGGCGGTGGAGAAATAGCGATAGGCCACGTCGATGGTGATGCCCTGCTCGCGCTCCGCTTGCAGGCCGTCGACCAACAGCGCCAGATCCAGCTTCTCGCCGGTGGTGCCGAGCTTCTGGCTGTCGGACTCCAGCGCTTTGAGCTGATCTTCATAGATCTGCTGGGAGTCGTGCAGCAGGCGGCCGATAAGGGTGCTCTTGCCGTCGTCGACGCTGCCGCAGGTAAGAAAGCGCAGCAGGCTCTTGTGCTGCTGGGCGTGCAGGTAGGCTTCAATGCCCTGTTCGCTGATGGCGGTCTGAATATGGTTGTTCATGCTGACGACTCCTTAGAAATATCCCTGACGTTTTTTCTGCTCCATGGAGCCAGCCTGATCGTGGTCAATCAGCCGTCCTTGTCGCTCGCTTGAGGTGGTGAGCAGCATCTCTTCGATGATCTCTGGCAAGGTGGTGGCATTGGACTCGATGGCCCCGGTCAGCGGGTAGCAGCCGAGGGTACGAAAACGCACCAGCTCCTGCTTCACTTCATCGGCGGCGGTCAGCGGCATGCGATCGTCATCCACCATGATTTTGATGCCGCTGCGCTCTACTACTGGCCGGTAGGCTGCGAAGTAGAGCGGCACGATGTCGATCTTTTCCAGATAGATGTATTGCCAGATATCCAGCTCGGTCCAGTTAGAGAGCGGGAACACCCGGATGCTCTCACCCTTGTTGACTTGGCTGTTGTAAACCCGCCACAGCTCCGGGCGCTGGTTTTTTGGGTCCCAGCGGTGAGACTTGTCACGGAAGGAGTAGACCCGCTCCTTGGCACGGGATTTCTCCTCGTCGCGGCGGGCGCCACCGAAGGCGGCGTCGAAACCGTATTTGTTGAGCGCCTGCTTGAGCCCCTCGGTCTTCATGATGTCGGTGTGCTTGCCGCTGCCGTGCACAAAGGGGTTGATGCCCATGGCGAGGCCGTCTGGATTCTTGTGGACGATCAGATCCAGCCCATATTTTTTGGCGGTTTCATCGCGGAAGGTGATCATCTCCTTGAACTTCCAATCGGTATCGACGTGGAGTAAGGGGAACGGGATCTTGCCCGGATAAAAGGCCTTGCGGGCCAGATGGAGCATGACGGAGGAGTCTTTACCGATGGAGTACATCATCACCGGGTTTTCAAACTCGGCCGCTACCTCACGGATGATATGGATGCTCTCGGCTTCCAACTGCTGCAGGTGAGTCAGTCTTTCACGGGAGACACCTGCATGGCTGCTCTCCACTTCAGGCTGCTGCAAATGGGTCACTTTTTCACGGTCCATGTCTGGGTCCTCGGTTCATTGCTAACGCGCGTGGTCAGGGCGCGGTTGGGGTCAGGTTGGCGCAGCGGTGGCTACGCCATCAACTGGGTTCAGTTATTCGAGCCTTCAGGCCAAATTAACCAGTTTCAGATCACTGCTATTCAGATCCTGGTCTGCGCGGCTGCCATATTTGCCAAACTGTTCGCCACTGTTTTCGCCAAACCAGGCCAGCTGCTGGCGCAGCGCGACCACCTCGCCGATGACGATAAGCGATGGGCTCACCGCCTGTTTGGCCAGCTCCGCCAACTCGGCCAAGGTGCCGGTTAGCACCCGTTGGCGAGCGGTGGTACCGCGCTCGATGATGGCAATCGGGGTGGCACTGCGGCGGCCATGACTCACCAGCTGCTGCTGGATATGCTCGGAGCGCATCAATCCCATGTAGATCACTAAGGTCTGGTTGGTGGCGGCGAGTTGCTGCCAGTCGGGCTCTTTACCCTCCTGCTGGCAATGCCCAGTGATAAAGACGGCGCTCTGGGCGTAATCACGGTGAGTGAGCGGAATACCGGCATAGGCGGTGGCACCGGCGGCGGCCGTGATGCCGGGCACCACCGAGAAGGGGATGCCTTCATCGGCCAGCACTTCCAGCTCTTCACCGCCACGGCCAAACATAAAGGGATCGCCCCCTTTCAGCCGCACCACCCGGTTGCCCGCCTTGGCGTATTCCACCAGCAGGCGATTGGTCTCCTCCTGCGGCACGCTGTGGGCGCCCGCCTTCTTGCCGACCGACACCAGAGTGGCGTCGCGGCGCACCAGATCGAGGATCTCGGCAGAGACCAGCTGGTCGTAGAGCACCACTTCAGCCTGTTGAATCTGTTGCAGCGCCTTGAGGGTCAAGAGGCCCGGATCACCGGGGCCCGCGCCGACCAAGACCACCTCGCCCACTTCGCTGTTGGCGTTGTCGAGGCCATCGCTCAGCCACTGCTCGGCACCTTGCCAATCCTGTTTCTCAATCAGCCCTGCCAGTTGATTGGAGGCAAAGGCGCGCTCCCAAAAACGGCGACGATCGGACAGAGATGAGAGCACCCGCTTGGCCTTGTCACGGACCCGGCCAGAGAGCTCGGTCAGGCCGCCAAGATGGCGCGGCAGCAGGCTCTCCAGCCGCTCGCGCAACAGGCGCACCAGCACCGGCGCCTTGCCGCCGCTGGAGACCGCCACCATCAGCGGCGAGCGATCGATGATCGAGGGGAAGATAAAGCTGGAGCGTTTGGGGTCATCCACCACATTGACAAACAGACCCAGCTGGTTGGCACTCTGATAAACGAGGGCGTTGACTTCGAGGTTGTCGGTCGCTGCCACCACCAAAATCTGACCTGCCAGATGGGCCGGGGTAAAACGCGCCGCCAGATGGGTGAAACGACCGGCAAATTCGGCAAATTCAGGTTCAAGCTCAGGGGAGACCAGGGTCAGCCGAGCACCTGCTGCCAGCAGCAGGCGCGCCTTGCGCAGGGCAACCTCGCCTCCGCCCACCAGTAACACTGGGCGGCCATCCAATTTGGCAAACATCGGCAAATAATCCATCTCGCACCTCGTCAGTCTTGATGGGCGCACTCTAGCCGGATGTCTTAGTTGTATTAAATAATAAAGAACGTTTAGTTATAGCTTTTTTGCATATCGTTGCGGATAAAACGGTAATAGCCATGCTGAGCGGGGTGAGGGCGGCGCACGCTATGAAGGGGGGCGGGCAATGATATCGGTGCAGATCAAGGGGAGAGGAAAACAGGGTGGGATTGAACGTAGGGGTAACGTTGGCGCGAGCCGCAGTGCATATTCGCTAGCCCCGTGGTGGGTTGCGGGGCTAGCGGAGGGGATTAGGGCTGATAACCGTTGGGATTACGACTCTGCCAGCGCCAAGTATCGATCATCATCTGTTCTAGCCCACGGGTTGCCTGCCAGCCAAGCTCGTCACGGGCCTTGTGGGGCTCAGCCCAACACTCGGCGATGTCGCCTGGGCGACGGGGCTTGATTTGATAAGGGATGGTGCGGCCGCTGGCGGCCTCAAAGGCCTTGATCATCTCCAGCACCGAATAACCCTGGCCGGTGCCGAGGTTATAGGTAAAGACGCCAGTATCGGCGGCGATGCGGGCCAGCGCCTTCAGATGGCCAATGGCCAGATCAACCACATGGATGTAGTCCCGCACCCCTGTGCCATCAGCGGTGGGGTAGTCGTTGCCAAACACCCCCAACTCGTTGAGTTTGCCGACGCCGACTTGGCTGATGTAGGGCAGCAGGTTATTGGGAATCCCGTTAGGATCTTCACCGATCAGGCCACTTTCGTGGGCGCCGACCGGGTTGAAATAGCGCAGCAGTACGATGGCCCAGCGTGGATCAGATTTGGCAAGATCTCGCAGGATCTCTTCCACCATCAGTTTGGAGCGGCCATAAGGGTTGGTGGCACTGGTGGGAAAATCTTCCCGCAGCGGCACCGAAGCGGGATCGCCGTAGACGGTGGCTGACGAGCTAAACACCAAGCGAAAGATGCCCGCGTTGGCCATCTCTTCACATAACACTAGGGTGCCAGTGACGTTGTTTTGGTAGTAAGTGAGCGGAATTTGGCTCGACTCTCCTACTGCTTTCAGGCCTGCGAAGTGGATAACTGATTCAATGGCGTGACGAGCAAACAGCTGCTGCAAACAGGCGCGGTCAAGAATATCCCCTTCGACCCAGCAAACCGGTTTGCCAGTGATCTGCTCGACCCGGTTAAGGGATTCAGGAGAGGAATTAGACAGGTTATCCAACACCACCACTTGCTGCCCAGCGCCAAGCAGCTCAACTAGCGTATGGGAGCCGATATAACCGGCGCCCCCGGTGACCAAGATCGTCATCTCTTATTCCATAGGCTGGTGAATGTGGGCTGAGTGTACTCCCCAAGTGGCAGTGGGAAAAGCACTGGGGCCGTAAGGGCCCGCTTATGGGCGGGCGCTGGTCAGCGAATACCGCGCGCTTCGCGGATCCACTCCCACGCTTGCTGGATCTCTTGGGTTTTCTCTTTGGCCATCTCCATCATCTCTGGTGGTAAGCCTTTGGCTGCGAGTTTGTCTGGATGGTGCTTGCTCATCTCCTTGCGGTAAGCCCGCTTGATCTCTTGGTCACTGTCGCTCTCGCTCACCCCAAGCAGCTGATACGCATCCTTGAGACGATCTGCCGTGGGCGCCCCTGGTTGGTACTGTCCGCCTGCGCCTCCTTGGCCATGGGCGCGATTGAAGAAATTCATCTGGGCCTCAGCCATCGCCAGAATCCGGGCCAGCTCAATCCGACTAAAGCCCAGCTCATCCGCTATCGTGTGCAAAATAGCCCGTTCACCTTCCTCGACTCGGCCATCGGCAAAGGCCGCTTGCAGCTGAACTTCGAGGAAGAAACGCAGAATATCGCGCTGCTCCATGCTCGCGCGGCGAAACTCGGCGAGTGTCTCACGCAGTGGAAATTCAGCCTCTTTACCCAGCCGAAATGACTCTTGGGCCTGCATCCGCAGTTTGCCAGTCAGCCGCATTCGATCCATCAGGTTGGAGGCAACGCGGATCTCTTGCTCTGTGACTTGGCCACTCGATTTTGCGATGTGGCCCATCACTGAGAAGGTCGCGTGAAAGAAGATGGCTTGTTGTGCCTGACTGGCTGGGCGGCGAAAGGCCCCTCGCAGCCCCATTCCCCGATCAAAACGGTGGCCAAGCCACAGTCCGATCAAAGCGCCAAAAATGTTACCGAGTAAAAAACCGAAGAAGGCGCCCAGCACCTTACCCCAAATACGCATGGTTCAAGACCTCGTGATTGCAGCCAGTCCCGCAGCATGGCGCGGGACTGGCCTGCCGATGCGGGAAGGGAGAATAAAAATAGAGCCACTGAGTCGGCAGGGGAAAATAGTCGTTATTAACCACGCCAGACCGCTGCGTTGTTTATCGGGCGAAGCGCTGACCAACGCCGTCGACTGAATCCAAATTAACCCGATACAACAATGCCTTATCGCTGGCGGTAACATAAAGCAATAAGAGGTAATGTCAACTTGCTATCCCCATGGGGGCGCGTCATCTCGCTGATAAAGGGGTGAGGCTGGTCATAGCGGAGGGGGGATAGTCGCGTATCACGATGCAACGGACTTTATCCCATCGTAAAAGTGGTTAATATGGGGCATCTCTTGATGCCAGATGAGTAATTGCATTGGGTGCAAACGATAGCCTTAATCTGACCGAACAGTTATTTACCCGGGTGCAAAAGGTGCTAGAAACTTCGCAAGTTTCTAACTCCAGCCCATTTGCTGAGGTCAATCCAGATGCCTACGAGTTATTCCTTGATGGCGCGGTTGCCAAGAGTTGGTACCGCTTGCTGCATCGCCCCACTTGGGTGTGGCAGGGGGCCGACCCGATCGAGGTTGAACAGATATTGGCACGTATCGCGATGGCCAGTGGTGAACGAACCCACGAGGGTTATCTCGATACGATCAAGGGCTATGTCCCAGGTAATTGGATTTATGAGTGGAGTCAGCTTGCCGGGCGCTACTTTAAGACTGGCCGTGACTTATATGAGCTGGGTGATGAACAGGGCGCGTTGCCAGCGTTACTCAAAGCGGTACGTTATTACTCTATTGCCAGTTATCCGCATCTCAAGCATGACGAGCTGGCTGATCAAGCTCAGTTGCTGGGTAACATGGCTTATCGTGAAGCTGGGCGCTTGCTGGATGTTCCCCTTAAAGAGATCCATGTGCCATTTCGTGGCAAGCATATTCAAGGTTATCTCCATCTACCAACCACCCAAAAGCCGGTCCCGTTAGTCATCGTTAGTGGCGGGATTGACTCTTTGCAGATTGATTTCATTCAGTTTTATCTCAAGCGACTCGCCCCTCATGGCATCGGTATGTTGTCACTGGACATGCCGGGGATTGGCTACGCCGAGCACTGGCCACTGGTACAAGATACCAGCCGCTTACATCAAGCTGTCCTCCATTATTTGTCTGATGTCCCGTGGGTAGATCAGCAACGCATTGGGATGGTCGGTTTTCGTTTAGCGGGCAATGTGGCTGCACGATTAGCCTTTATCGAACCGTTTAAATTACGTACAGTGGTCTGTGTTGGTGCTGGCGTGAATCAGGTGTTCAGTCGTCATGAACTGTTTGCCAAGTGCCCACGGATGATGCGTGATAGCCTAGCCAATCGGCTGGGGATCGATGCCGAGCAGTGGGACTTGATCAGAACAAAAAGCCAGATTTTTTCCCTGAAAACCCAAGGTCTGCTTGGGACTCGGACATCAGTACCCATACTTAGCATCGGTCACAAAAGAGACTTTATTTGTCCTGAGGCAGATATACGTGGGCTAGCAGCGACTAGCCGTAATGGTAAAGCGATAGTGTTTGATAAACAGCCTCTGTCTGAGGTCTATACCCAGTCAATGGACGAAATTGTTAGCTGGCTGAAACAACACTTGTGCTCAGCATGACGATGCGCTAAATGATATTGCCATGACTGAATGTTGCTGCTTGTTTAACAGGGAGGTTAACATGCCCGAAAAAGTAACGTACAAACGACTCTTACGGCAGTTTGCTGCCATCGGCCCCTATTTACGTGAAGATCTCTGTGAAGAAGGGCGCTACCGCTTCGATTGTTTGTCTGTCTGTGTCAGTGCCAAGCCTGCGCCCGACAAACGGGAGTTCTGGGGGTGGTGGCTGGTGTTGGAACAGGATGATCACCAGTTTCAATATCACTATCAGTTTGGTTTTTACAATGCTGATGGTGATTGGCTTGATAAGCCGATCCCCAAGAAGCATCAAGCCGAGGTCGAGCGCACGCTTAATCGCTTTTACAAGCTGCTCAGTGATAAATGCAACACCCTTGAATGTCATCTTTCGGCAGCTGAACAGGTCACTAATGAGCTGAGTGTGACTGCCGCCTGACCCTTAATGCCCTGAACGACGTTCGTTCAGGGCATTTTTCTCTTTATCTCCTTTAAGCCATCTGTTCAACCCCATCACCTGCAACCGGATCGTGCGTTGATACCTGTCATTGGGCTAATTGCCTTGCAGGGCAACAGGGCCGTGGGTATAAAGAGAACCCTTACTTTTTTAGCCTTTATGTTCCCATGGAAAACAGAACCATCGTCGTCAAGTTGGGCACCAGCGTGCTCACAGGGGGGTCTTCCCAGCTCAATCGTGCCCATATGGTCGAGCTGGTCAGACAGTGTGCGGCCCTGCACCGTCACGGCCATCGGGTCGTGGTGGTCACGTCTGGGGCGATTGCTGCCGGACGTGAGCATCTGGGCCACCCGCCACTGGCGCCAACCTTGCCCAACAAGCAGATGTTGGCGGCGGTTGGTCAGACCCAGTTGATTCGGGTGTGGCAGGATCTGTTCAACCTCTATGGCCTGCATATCGGCCAGATGCTGCTGACCCGTGCCGATTTGGAAGATCGGGAGCGTTACCTCAACGCCCGCGATACCCTGCGTACTTTGCTTGATCACCGGATCATTCCGGTGATCAACGAAAACGATGCGGTGGCGACCGCCGAAATCAAAGTCGGCGACAACGACAACCTCTCCGCACGGGCCGCCATTCTGGCCGATGCGGACCTACTGATCCTGCTCACCGACCAGAAGGGACTGTTTACTGCCGATCCACGCACTAACCCCGATGCCCAGCTGATTGAAGAGGTGCAGACCATCGACGATACCCTGCGCTCACTGGCGGGTGACAGCGTCAGCGGTCTCGGCACCGGCGGCATGGCCACCAAGCTGCAGGCGGCAGACGTGGCGCGCCGTGCTGGCGTCAATGTGGTGATCGCGACCGGCCAGATGCCGGAGGTGGTTGGCCGTCTTGCCAAGGGCGAGCGGATCGGCACTCTGTTCCCAGCGCTGGCCTCCCCGCTGGAAGGGCGTAAGAGCTGGATTTTGGCAGGGCCGCCCCCTCATGGTGAAGTTCAGGTGGATCAGGGCGCAGTGGCCGCAATCAAGCAGAAGGGTTCCAGCCTACTGCCCAAAGGGATTGTGGCGGTGAAGGGGGATTTTGTACGCGGTGACGTGGTGCGGATCCTTGATCCCGAAGGGGTTGAGCTGGCGCGCGGCATCTGCCGTTACGACCATCTTGAGCTGGCCCGCTTACGCGGTGTCCACTCGGATCAGATTGAACAGGTATTGGGTTACGGTTATGGCGCGGTAGCCATCCATCGAGACGACATGGTGCTGCTCTGATCAGGGCGGCGCCGCATGAACAAAAGGGAACTGAAATGAGTCTGGAGAAAATGGGGCAGGCGGCACGTGAAGCAGCCTATCAGCTGGCTACCATCAGCACGGCGCAGAAGAATCGGGCGCTGGCCGCCATCGCCGACGAGCTGGAGGCACGAAGTGAACAGATCCTAGCTGCCAACGACAAGGATATCGCCGCAGGCCGTGAGGCTGGCTTGTCAGAAGCGATGTTGGATCGCCTGCTGCTCAATCCGGCCCGGCTGGCTGGGATCGTGGCAGATGTACGCAAGGTGATCACGTTGGATGATCCGGTCGGCGCTGAAATGGATAGCAGGGTGCTGGAAAATGGCCTGCGCCTCTCCCGTCGGCGGGTGCCCATCGGGGTTATCGGTGTCATCTACGAGGCACGCCCCAATGTCACTATCGACATCGCCAGCCTCTGCCTCAAGACCGGCAACGCCAGCATACTGCGCGGCGGGCGCGAGACTTTCCACTCCAATCTGGAGCTGGTGCAGGTGATCCAGCATGCGCTGGTCGCCTCCGGCCTGCCGCAGGCGGCAGTGCAGTACATCGACAACCCGGATCGGGCGCTGGTGGCCGAGCTGCTGCGCCTCGATCGCTACGTGGACATGATCATCCCCCGTGGCGGTGCTGGCCTGCACAAAATGTGCAAGGAAAACAGCTCTATCCCGGTGATCATCGGCGGGTTTGGCATCAGCCATATTTTCGTCGACCAGAGCGCTGATCTAGTGCGTTCTCTGGCGGTTATCGACAACGCCAAGGTGCAGCGCCCCTCCGCCTGCAACGCCCTCGATACTCTGCTGGTACACGAGCAGGTGGCCGCCACCTTCTTGCCGCAGCTGGTGGCCTTGATGAACGAGCGCAAGGTGACACTGGTCGGCACGGCCAATGCCATGGCGCTGCTGGCGGGCGCTGACAACCTGTGCGAGGCGGGGGCGGAAGATTTCGACACCGAGTGGCTGGGATTGACGCTGGGGGTCAAGCTGGTGGCGGATGTGAACGAGGCGTTGGCCCATATGCGCGAGCATAATGCCGGCCACTCCGATGCCATTCTGACCAACGATCTGGCCAATGCCGAGCGTTTCGTCAATGGCGCCGGTTCGGCGGCGGTCTATGTCAACGCCTCGACCCGTTTCACCGATGGTGGCCAGTTTGGACTGGGGGCTGAAGTGGCGGTTTCGACCCAGATGCTGCATGCTCGTGGCCCCATGGGGCTGACCGAGCTGACCAGCTACAAGTGGGTGGGGCAGGCCGATTACCTCAGCCGAGCCTGATAACAGGCCGTTTAAGATACAAAAATGCCGACCTTGAGTCGGCATTTTTGTGGGCGCTTGACGGCGATGCCGCCTCGGCCACTACTCGTGAGCATCTCTTTCGATCACGATGTTGGAGAAACCCAGCTCTTTGAAGTAGTTCTCTCGGTAATCCTTCACGCTTTTTTTATCACGTCGGCACACCTGAGCTAACTGAGCTTCCATGGCATGAAAGCTGGCGAGATCGATCCCTTCGGCAGCGGCAACCGCATCATAAATGCTGTTGAACTTGTCGTTGGCATAGCCGATCGTTTTGGCCTGCTTCTGGTAGGTGTAGGTAATTTTGAACGCCATGGCGTTATTCCTTTGATTTGGCTTGCTTGCGCTGGACATAGAGGTAGAGGCTCTCCACCTTCTCTCGGGCCCAAGGGGTTTTGCGCAAAAATTTGAGGCTGGATTTGATGCTGGGATTATCGGTGAAGCAGCGGATATTGATCTGCTGCCCCAGCGCTTCCCAGCCATAGTGCGCGACCAGCGCGGTGACGATCGCTTCCAGGGTCAGCCCGTGCAGCGGGTTGTTTTTTTGCGACGGGGTCAGTTGTTCTGCACTCATGCCTGCGTCGCCAGTTTGGCAAAGGGTTGGCCCATGCGGGTGGTAACCCCGTTGGCCAGATGGGGCTCGAAACCGGCTAGCATGCCCGGGCCAAACAGGCAGACCACGGTGCTGCCCAGCTTGAACAGGCCCATCTCGGCGCCTTTTTGCAGGGTGATGGCCTCATCACCGCAGTAATCCCAGCGCACCACTTTCTTCTCTTTGGTTGGCGCAATGTTGCCAGCCCAGATGGTCTCGATGCTGGCCACGATAGTTGCACCGACCAACACCAGCGCCATCGGGCCGTGCGGAGTGCGAAAGGTGGCCACCACCCGCTCGTTACGGGCAAACAGGTTAGGCACATTCTCGGCGGTGAGCGGGTTGACGGAGAAGAGATCCCCCGGCACGAACACCATGCTCTCCAGCACGCCGTCCAGCGGCATATGGATGCGGTGGTAATCCTTGGGCGCCAGATAGATGGTGGCAAAGTCGCCGTCCTTGAAGGGCGCCACCAGATCATCATAACCGCCCAGCAGCTCGCGGGCGCTGTAGTCGTGGCCTTTGGCCTGAATGATGCGACCCTGCTGGATCGGGCCGAGCTGGCTGACGGTGCCATCCACCGGCAGGGCCAGGGTCATGGCATCATCAACTACCGGGCGGATACCGGGTTTGAGCTCGCGGGTGAAGAAGGCGTTGAAGCTCTGGTAGTGGGCCGGACTCTCGTGCAGTGCCTCACTCATGTCGACGCCGTATTGTTTGATAAACGCCTCGATCACCTTGGTGGTGAGGTTGCCCGCTTCTGCCGCAGCCAGCTTACCCACCAAGCGGGAGAGGGCGTGTTTAGGCAGACAGTATTGACCGGCAATTTTCAGGTTGTCAGTAATGCTCATGATCTTCATCTAAGGAATGAGTTGAATGGGTCACAGCCGTGCCTGTTGGCGGCCGTGGCGGGCTTCCTGCATGGTTTCCAGGATGCGGTGATAGTTGTGGAAGCGATCGGCGCTGATGGCGCCACGCTCGACAGCGGTGCGCAGGGCGCAGCCCGGATCATCCTTGTGAGTGCAGTCGCGGAACTTGCAGCCACCCAGATAGTCGCGGAACTCGATAAAGCACCAAGTGATACGATCGGCTTCCAAATGCCAGAGGGCGAACTCACGGATCCCTGGGGAGTCGATGAGATCGCCGCCGCTTGGGAAGTGGTAGAGCCGCGCCGTGGTGGTGGTATGCTGGCCAAGCCCCGAGTTTTCAGAGATCTCGCCAGTCAGCACATCTAGCCCCGGCATCAGGGCGTTGGTCAGGGACGATTTGCCGACCCCAGACTGGCCGACGAAGATGCTGATCTTGCCTTCGAACTGGGCCTTGAGCTCGTCAAGCCCTTCTCCGCTCTCGCAGCTTACCAAGATTACCTGATAGCCAAGCTTGCGATAGGGCTCGAGCTGGCTATCGATGCGCTTGCGCGCCGCGTCAGCCAGCATATCGACCTTGTTTAGCACGATGAGCGGCTGGATCTCCACATCCTCGGCGGCCACCAAATAGCGGTCGACGATGTTGGTGGAGAACTCAGGAATTACCGCTGAGACGATGATGATCTGGTCGATGTTGGCGGCAATGGGTTTGACCCCGTCGTAAAAGTCCGGCCGGGTCAGTACCGAGTGGCGCGGATGCACCGCCTCGATGACGCCTGCGGTTGCGGCATTGAGGCCTGGCCGCCACACCACCTTGTCGCCGCACACCAGACTGCTGATGCTGCTGCGCCGCAGGTTGCTGCGGTGGATGGTGCCATCGACCGCTTCCACGTCTGCGTGCTGACCAAAACGGCTGATCACTACCCCCTCAATGGCGGGCCCGAACAGGGTGTCATCCATCACTGTAGAGTGATCTTTTTGCAGCCGACGCTCACGGTTAGCCTGAACGCGCCGTTGTTGGCCCAGGTTGAGTTTTGCTTTCTTTGCCACGGGGGTTGCCAGTTTATGAACAGATCCAAAGCCCGTATGATACATGCAAATCGAGAAAATTCCGCCCTTCCTCCCAACAGAGAGAGTAATCATGACAGTTAGCGCGCAGAACTTGGTATGGATCGACATGGAGATGACGGGGCTTGATCCCGAACAGAATGTGGTATTAGAGATCGCTACCATCGTCACCGACAAGGACCTAAATGTACTTGCTGAAGGGCCGGTCATCGCTATTCACCAGAGCGATGAAGAGCTTGCCAAGATGGACGACTGGAACGTCAACACCCACACCAAGAGTGGTCTGGTGGCACGAGTCAAGGCGAGCCAGTACGACGAGGCGAAAGCCGTTACCGAGACCCTCGACTTTATCCGCCAGTGGGTGCCGGAGCGCACCAGTCCGCTGTGTGGCAACAGCATCGGTCAGGATCGCCGCTTTATGGTTAAGCACATGAGCGATCTGGAAGCCTTCTTCCACTACCGCAACGTCGACGTCAGCACCATCAAGGAGCTGGTTCGCCGCTGGCAGCCGGAACTGCTGGATCAGCTCCAGAAAAGCGGTAGCCACCAAGCGCTGGACGATATCCGTGAATCCATTGCCGAGCTGCAGTTTTATCGTGCTCGCGTCTTCAAGATCTGAGTCACTGGCGAGGAGTTGCCCCGCTTTGGTTGCTAAAATCGACACTTCGGCCAGCTTTTGAGCGAACGCATGCAGCTAGACAAAAAAGCCCTTGCAATTGGAATGACTGCTCTTATAATTCGGCTCCCGTACAGTAGCGCAAGCAACCAAATGCTGTACGGCCTGTTTTAAGGTAGTTGCGGGAATAGCTCAGTTGGTAGAGCACGACCTTGCCAAGGTCGGGGTCGCGAGTTCGAGTCTCGTTTCCCGCTCCAATAAGTGATGATGACACTGGTTCAATCCAGCCCGATGCGGGAATAGCTCAGTTGGTAGAGCACGACCTTGCCAAGGTCGGGGTCGCGAGTTCGAGTCTCGTTTCCCGCTCCAATCATCATCTTGCCTCAAGACAACCAAATTGTTGCGGGAATAGCTCAGTTGGTAGAGCACGACCTTGCCAAGGTCGGGGTCGCGAGTTCGAATCTCGTTTCCCGCTCCAAAAAATTTGTAAGTGATATTACGATGCGGGAATAGCTCAGTTGGTAGAGCACGACCTTGCCAAGGTCGGGGTCGCGAGTTCGAGTCTCGTTTCCCGCTCCAATTTTATATATTCTCCTCAATTTAATGACTGTGTTCTGTCATATCCCCTCTGCAATTTTTAATTAGTGACATAGCATCGTTGCGCGGTTATATCTTCTTACGCATTTGTACAGCTATTTATTCGCTTATAAAAAAGACACCGCTCTAAGAGCGGTGTCAGACGATAGGTAGATTTTTATATGCAGTTAAATGTCTAGGTACTATTTATCTTTTAATTACTCTGAATCAAATGATGACATGAGCTTCCAATCTAGCTGCGCTAATACTGGGTGCATTAATCTAAATTTTTCTAAGTGAGTTGATAAGGTATTTTTTAGTTTTACTACAAAAGAATTATCAACGCCCTTGTGTGTTACAAGCATGGCGGTTATGCCAACCGTAGCAACGGGTTCATCACGTAATCTATAGGTACTTGCTGGTATTGATTGTTTAATGTATGAAGGATTTTTTTTAATGAACTCATCTATAACATCTTGGCTAATTGCAACCAATCGAGCATTACACTGTGCTACTGCTTCACGAATAATTTGATTTGGATGGCCAGCAACAATAAAAAAAGCATCAATTTTTCCACTACATAACGCTTCACTTCGCTCTGCTGCTTTTAACTCTGTTTTTTCAGAAAACGCATCTTCTCCCCAATTAAGTACATTCATTATTTTATCGACTGCATCTCGATCGCCTGAGCCTTTATTACCAATATCAATCCGCTTTCCCTTTAAGTCATCAATTGTATAAATATCAGTATCACCGGCTACTACTATATTTAATGGTTCCGAGTAGAGTGAAAGTATGGGATAAATATCATTAACTGGTTTGTCACTAAATACACCACTACCAGATAGTGCTTGTTGTAAGACATCGGATTGGACTAACGCTAACTGCAGTTCTTTTTTCTCTAGTAACATGAGATTTTCAACCGATCCCCCAGTACTCTCGACCGCACACTTTTGCCCTATCTGCTCATTATTTATCAGCTGACAAATTGCTCCCCCCACTGGGTAATAAATACCTGTAACGGCCCCTGTTCCTATGGTCATTTGTATTGATGCTGGAGTCGCTAGTGCCACTCGGGTTGACAATGATAGAACTAGGCATATCGAAAAAAACATCCACTTTTTGTTCATCGCATCACCATCTCACCGTTATGGATTAAGTTGACTATGATTGAAGCACTGGATGGATAATAAGCAAGTAGGAGCACAATATGTCATTTGCTAAAAGATTGAATATTATGATTTTTTTTCTTTTCTTGACCGGTAGTATTGCTCTTGTATCACTAGAAGTTAACACTCTTCGTCGCTCAATCCTTGATCAAATGCAAGCAAATCTCGAAACATCTACCACTGCATTAGGATTAGTGCTTCAAGGTACTCTCCTTAATGGTGATAAAGTGCTGTCAGAGACTATTATTAATGCAATGTTTGATGGGGGATTTGTAAATTCTGCAACTTTAATTGACCCTGATGGCAAAGTACTTTTTGAGCGAAAATTTAGTTCTTCTCAACAAAACATTCCGTCATGGTTTACTGAGCTAATTGACATGCCAGCTGTAGCTCATGAACAAGAAATGACAGATGGCTGGAATATACTAGGAACTATACATCTTAGTGGTCATACTGGTTATGCCTACCAATATTTGTGGCAAGCTTTACGTACCGAAGTATCGTTATTATTTTTAGGCTTATTAGTATCTATGATTTCAATACAAATATTCTGTTACTGGCTGCTTTCACCGCTCAGAAAGATTCCTGTCGACCTAAATAATGATCATGTAATACGTGGGGAAATTAGTATTACAGAGCCTGATATGCTTGAAGCAAAAGCTATAGTCATAGCTATAAAAAAACTAATTAATTTTAATGTGGATAATTTAAAAAGACAAAAATTAAATATATTCTCACTCATCCGAGACTATCCTCAG
Source organism: Aeromonas cavernicola (assembly GCF_002795305.1). GTDB lineage: Bacteria > Pseudomonadota > Gammaproteobacteria > Enterobacterales > Aeromonadaceae > Aeromonas > Aeromonas cavernicola. The sequence goes on along the minus strand of NZ_PGGC01000165.1, from coordinate 1,934 downwards.
GCAGCAATTGACATCGACTCAAATCATAACGTTGGAGTTACTGATAAATACACTTCATTCAAAAATAAAGAAGTAATTTACACTGTATCAAATCATGTAAATGATGACTTAATAAACATTAAGTTAACCAATCATACTGATGTTAAAACAAAAGATAGTTATAAAGGTATCAAAATTTCGATGGATTTAATTGATGTGCCAGAGTCTGATTGGGGATATGTTTTATCAACTCTTAATAAATTTAAAGAGCATATTATCGATTTTCGCTATGCTACCACCAACGAGCGAATGCAATTACGTTTGGCAGAGTTAAAAAACGAAGGTTTCAATGTGGCATTTCATAATTTTATCGTAACTGAAGATTCAATGTCTCTATTGCAATATAAACCATTGTTCATTTCAACATCCGTTCATTTTGCACCAATATTATGGAGCATGATTACTCATTACTATCGTACACATGGTGTTACTATGTTGTGCGAATCAACATCACCCAGTGTTAGTGTCAATATGCTCTGTGAGTGGGGTTTTGAAGGAACATTAGAAGGGGAAAGAGATGAATAAAATATTTTATTTTATGTTGCTTTTTATAAGTAGCTGTATTGCATCTGAACGTCTTTATCTAGGTACAGGAGATATTAATGGTATATACTATCAAATCGGAGGTGAATTTTGTCGATTAGCGACTAATTCTAATTTGAATTATCGCTGTGCAGTTGTTCCTAGTTCGGGGAGTATTGAAAATTTATCCTTACTTGAAAACAATGAAATTAACTTCGCAATAGTTCAGTCAGATTGGGTATATCAGGCTTATCAGGGCATTGGGCCGTTTAAAGAAAAACCGATGAATGAGCTAAGAGCTATTTTTGCTACGCATGCAGAACCTTTTACTCTGGTTGTAAAAGCAAATGCAGATATTAATAGTGTATTAGATCTGAAAAACAAAAAAATATATATTGGTATGCCTAATTCAGGCACTCGACAGACGGCAATAAATTTATTCAGTAAAGTAAATCTATCTCTTAATGACCTAAAAGAGGTAAATGTAGAGTATCCTTCAGAAGCGCTCTGCAAAGGAGCGATCGATGCATTTGCTATGGTGAGTGGTCATCCTAATAAAACATTAGTGGAAACCACAAAGCTATGTGACATTAAATTCATCGCTATAGATAAAGCGATCTTAGATAAACTAATGATGGGTTCTCCATTCTATCAAAAGAGCCAAATCCCACCTAGATTATACCCTGGAAATATTAAGCCTATACCAACATTTGCAGTGGCGGCCATACTCGTTACATCATCATCTACGAATCCTGATAAAGTATATGCGCTAACAAAAGGTATGTTAGATCAGCAGACAAACTTTAATAAGCAGACCTTTGCTTATGCTAACTTGTTTAGATTAAACAAACATAGAGTCGGTAAGGTTATTCCCATCGAGCAACATCCTGGAGCTAAAAAATATTTCGACGAGACAAAATAATTTTTTATAGTTCTCTTTTACATGTACAGGGGCGTTGTTGCCCAAATCAGCCAACAAATCATGACTTCCCCAGCCCCAAGTGACCGTTACACTCGGGGCTTTCTGACAGGCAGACCTAGGGTGTTCTGTTTGTTTATCGCACTCACATACGCCATCACTTCCCCCACCTGGCCGTTGTAGTGACGTAACCGTTCACCGGCAGGGGCTTGACGCACACAATTCGGCAGGGATGGGGTAATCCGTTTTCTCGATGCAGGCTTTGACGATGGCGCGCAGCCACTCCTGAGGACAACGTCCCAAGCGTTTGGCTGTCTCCACCAACGACAGGATACGCTGGCGAAACAACTCGCCACGATGTGAGCACACGCCGTAGCTTCCTTTGCGCCACAGCATCTCGTCATCCTTGATGAGCCATTCACAGCGACCACGATTGCGCTTCGAGCACAGCAAC
>NZ_PGGC01000164.1 GCF_002795305.1 Aeromonas cavernicola | reverse complement strand
CGCGAGATCACAACCAAGGCGTGGCGGTCGGCCCATTGCGCAGTCCAAGTTTCCAGACTCGGCCAAAGTGCTTATAGTGACCGGCTGCTATCCCCGCGTTTTCACCCATCCCATGATAAAGATCGAGATGCCCCTTTTTCACCGCACCGCCGACATCCAGCGCGATCAACAGCCGCAGTTGGTGTTTCCCGGTCCAGTTACCAGCCTTGTCCAGCAGTGGCACTTCCGCCAAAATCGGGGTACCCATCGGCAATAAGGTTTTATCAGCTGCGACCGCTGCCAGCGGCAGGAGTGGGATACCCGCTGCGCCAATCACGTCGTTGGTCGGGCGCCGTTCAAAAAACACATAAGAGGGGTTCTGTTNNCCTTGATGGCCTTCATCGACATTTTCTCTTTGGCCACCTCACCACGGTCGATCAGCACTCTACCGATACTGACATAGCCATGGCCGTTCTTGCCGCTATAGCCGAGATATTGCAAGCGATCATCATCGCCGTAATGCACAAAC
>NZ_PGGC01000163.1 GCF_002795305.1 Aeromonas cavernicola | reverse complement strand
ACCTAAAAGATGATTTTCTATGAACCTTTTCTCATTTCGCCTTATCTTATTTTTATCCATATTACGTTCCAAATAATCTTTCGATTTTATCCGCTTTTATTTTTATATCCTGTCCTTCTTCCGGCACTAACTTTCAGCTCCTCCCCGACTCACCAAATGCAGGCCGGGGTGGTATTCGTATCGGAAAATAAAAGAAAAAAGGTCAGGAGGTTATTTATTCCTGACCTTTGAAATATCCATATTGTGAAAGACCGTAATATTAATTAATTCGATAACGCCTGATTACGCTATACCAACTGAGATCATAGATATGAATGCGTGCGCTTATCTGGCTAGGTGAGTTTATCCATATAAATACATCAGCTCATCTACCAAAGCCCTTTCATCAGAACTGAATGGTTTTTTGCTGAATGTATCAATATGTTTAAATATTGCTCTAATCGGGATCGAGCGCTGATCATCAGATAATATATCGATGAAGCTCTCAGCATCTGGATCAATACCTAAAAGATGATTTTCTATCAACCTTTTCGCATCTCCCCTTAACTTATTTTTATCCATATTACTTTCCAAATAATATATCGATTTTATCCGCTTTTATGTTTATATCCTGTCCATCTTCCGGCACTAACTGTCAGCTCCTCCCCGACTGACCAAATGCAGGCCGGGGTGGTATTCGTAGCGGAAAATAAAAGAAAAAGCTCAGGAGGTTATTTATTCCTGACCTTTGAAATATCCAGATTGTGAAAGAACATAGGTTTAATTAATCCGCGAATGCCCGATTACGCTACGCTAATCGAGCCTACGGCCCTCGATTATTACAAAATAATCTAGGGCTCACTCTATTTAAAAGATACAACCTCAGTAATAACTCTTTTATTATCACGTTCAATAAACAATATCTTTATACAATTACTAGAATAGAACGAGTCAAAAAAGAATTTACTTATCCCCTTAGTTCCAGAACCGTCCATTTTTAGATAGTAAAGCTCTCCTATTTCATCTGAAAAGACATACCATTCATCTTGGTTACTTACAAAGCGCACAGTTTTCATTGTATTTTTCCTATTCGGTAACGATTTTTCCTTTTGGCATTTTCTTAGCCAAAGAAAAAATAACTTTATCTTTGTTCTCTTGACTCCAAAACTCTACAAATGCTTGAGTTCCGCCACCTCGATAGTGCTTACCTGCCTTCGATGTTTGTGGAGCAACTTCTCCTACATACATCACAGTACCTTCCTTCATTTTGACACTTGAGTGATGAGTCATTTCATTATAAGAATTGCGACCAAACTTTTTCAGCGCCAAGTCTTGTCGGGCTAGATATCTGGAGTTAGGTATATCACCAAGAGCAACATATGGCCCTTGAGGATTAGAACCTCCCCCCGAGAATCTATGACCATCAACATCTTTTAATAACTTTATTTTAACTGCTATGTCGTTTGTGAAACCTTGGTTGGCTCTAGGCACTTGCTCAATAACCTCATAAGAGTCTGGTGGCAAACTATTAAGATGTCTTGCAAGCACAGGATCTATATTGTGTATAGCAACTTCAGATTTCCCTTTATTATTCGGCCCATTCTCTTTTACATTTTTCAACCCC
>NZ_PGGC01000162.1 GCF_002795305.1 Aeromonas cavernicola | reverse complement strand
GAAATTGATGTTTGGGGCGTTGATGGAGGCCAAAAAAAACCACCGAGGGTATGAGGTGGTTTACATTTTGGCCTTGCATGGGAGGGGAAGGCCAAGAGGCCGCGCGTTACAGCCTTGTCCAGCACAATAGCATCCCAGTTTGGGGTGGGGCCACTGGCCCCACCTTTTGCCTATCTAGTCGGCTGAACTGTTTGGGTTCGGCTAGACGGGCGGTGAAATAAGGGTCGCCTCAGAAAACGGAAAATAAAGCACGCTAAGCGTGCGCAGAGGCAGGGATCCAACGGTATAGCGTAGGAACGGACACGCCGAGATTCTTGGCCACATCCTTGGGGGGCACTCCGCTGGCCAGTAGCTTCTTGGCTGACTCGATCTTGCTGTCGGTCATCTTCGGCTTGCGACCACCTTTACGACCGAGTTGCCTGGCAACGTCCAGCCCAGCCAGGGTTCGTTCGACAATCAAGTCTCGTTCCATCTCCGCGAGGCTTGCCATGACATGAAAAAAGAATCGGCCCGACGGCGTGCCGGTATCGATAGAATCGGTGAGACTCTTGAACTGGACGTTTTGTTTGTGCAGAGCACTGACTAGCTTTACCAGTTGTTTGGCTGACCGGCCCAATCGATCCAGCTTCCAAACAACCAATGTGTCGCCCTCACGCAGCATGTCGAGTGCCTTGCCCAAACCGGGCCGATCAGCACGAGTACCACTGATCGTGTCTTCAAACACCTTTTGGCATCCCGCTTTTGTCAAAGCGTCTAGCTGAAGCTCCAGGTTCTGATCTTGTGTCGAGATGCGCGCATAGCCGATCAGTATGATTCATTTCTCGCTTGCTCTGGATCTTGGAGCACCGAGGGCAACTGTTTGAGCAGTTCTGGCAACCATTCCTGAACCGTGTCCCAGACAATATCGAGGTTAATGTCAAAATAGCCATGAGCCATGCGGTTCCGCATATTCCGCATATTCCGCATGCTGCGCCACGGAACTTCGCTGTGTGCTTGGGTAAACACGGTATAGCCATCCATTATCTTTGTGGCAGCCTCACCGATGATGATAAGGCTCATGATGACAGCCTGCTGAGTACGCTTACCAGTTAAGAAGTCTTCTTTGGCCAACCCCTCCACGAAACTGCGCGCATCGATTGCGGCTTGTTGTATGTGATCGAGATAATCGGGCAATCGGTTCTCGTTCATACCGGCTTGGCCTCCGCAAGCACTTTGGCCCGGAATTTCGGTGGAAGATCGCCAGGGGTCAGCAAATCAACGTCAACACCGAGCAGCGATTTCAGTTCGTCCTCCAAATCCCCCAAATCTAATAGCGTTGCACCAGGTAGCGCATCGACCAGCAGGTCGAGGTCACTGCCATCTAGGTCGGTGCCATACAGCACTGAACCAAAGACTCGCGGATTGGCAACACGGAAACGGCTTGTCGTCTCACGAATAATGCTTCGTTTTAGATCGAGCGCAACGGATGGCCTCATAATGGGTATCTGCTTATCAAAACTCGTTGAAATGATAAGCAACGAGAATAATGTTTCAAGAATGATTCTCGAGAATCATAACCCCTTGATCTGCTGTTGTACCCGAGACCTCTTGGCGTTGCTCTTACAAACCTACGTTTGTTCAACTGGTGGCCGTTGGCCAGCCTGGTGGTTGGACCCTACTGGTTCGGGTGATGCCTCCGATCGGTTGAGCTGGTATGATGAGTGCTTTTGAGACTCATAGCTTCATGGCATCCATCACCGTTCACTGCCCTCGTTGCAACTCTGACCACGTATATCGCCATGGGAAGACCCCTGCCGGCCATGTTCGCTATCGTTGCCCCGTCTGTGTGCACGTGTTTCAGCTCACCTACACCTATGAAGCCCGCAAGCCTGGCGTCAAAGACAAGATTGTTGATATGGCCTTCAA
>NZ_PGGC01000161.1 GCF_002795305.1 Aeromonas cavernicola | reverse complement strand
AGCCGACCCTAGGGTCGGCTTTGCGATAGTCATGGTAAGGACTGTGCTTAGAACTCAGCAGTGCGCGGCGTGCGCGGGAACGGGATCACGTCGCGCACATTGCCCATGCCGGTCACATAAACAATCAGCCGCTCGAAGCCGAGGCCAAAACCGGCGTGTGGCACGGTGCCATAGCGGCGCAGGTCGCGATACCACCAGTAATCTTCCTTGTTCAAGCCCATCTCGGCCAAGCGGGCATCCAGCACGTCCAGACGCTCTTCACGCTGGGAACCGCCGATGATCTCGCCAATCCCGGGGGCCAGCACGTCCATCGCGGCAACGGTCTTGCCGTCGTCGTTCAGGCGCATGTAGAAAGCCTTGATATCTTTCGGGTAGTTCTTCACCACTACCGGAGACTTAAAGTGCTCCTCAGCCAGATAGCGCTCGTGCTCAGAGGAGAGATCGATACCCCAAGAGACAGGGAATTCGAACTTCTTGCCGCACTTTTGCAGCACGTCGATGGCGTCGGTGTAGTCGATCTGGGCGAAATCAGAAGAGACGAAACGTTCCAGACGGTCGATGACATTTTTATCGACGTGCTGGGTGAAGAACTCCAGATCGTCACGGCGCTCGGTCAGTACGGCGTTGAAGACGTACTTTAGCATGGCTTCGGCCAGCGCGGCGTTGGCGGCCAGATCGTTAAAGGCCACTTCTGGTTCCACCATCCAAAACTCAGCTAAGTGACGGCTGGTGTTGGAATTTTCTGCGCGGAAGGTCGGGCCGAAGGTATAGACCTTGGACAGCGCGCAGGCATAGGTTTCGGCGTTGAGCTGGCCGGATACGGTCAGGAAAGCCTCTTTGCCAAAGAAATCTTGGTTGTAGTCCACCGAGCCTGCGTCGGTGAGCGGCAGGTTTTCCAGATCCAGCGTGGAGACGCGGAACATCTCGCCAGCTCCTTCGGTGTCAGAGGCGGTGATGAGCGGGGTTGCCACCCAGAGGAAACCCTCTTGGTGGAAGAAGCGGTGGATAGCTTGCGCTAAGCAGTGACGCACCCGCGTAATGGCGCCCACGATGTTGGTGCGCGGGCGCAAGTGGGCTTGTTCGCGCAGGTATTCGATGCTGTGGCGCTTGGCGGCCATCGGGTAGGTATCGGGATCTTCCACCCAGCCGATAACCTTGACCTCGGTCGCTTGTAGTTCGCAAGCTTGGCCGCTGCCCTCGGAGGCGACGACCACGCCGGTCACGGCCACCGAACAAGCCGTCGTCAGACGCTGCACTTCACTCTCGTAATTGGCCAAGGTATTGGGGACGACGGCCTGCACCGGGTGGAAACAGGAACCATCAGAGATGGCCAAAAATGAGATCCCTGCTTTGGAATCACGGCGAGTGCGGATCCATCCTTGTACAGTCAGGGTGGCGCCAACCGGATGTTTACCGGTCAGCACATCAACTACGGATGCGTGCGTCATCGAAATATGGTCTCCAGCTTGTTCTTGCAACGCTATTTTGCAACATCATGGCGTCTGACTCGGGCATTTATCGGCCCATCGTGGCAGACTAAGCCCGCAATCTTACCCGCGCGGGTTTGATAAACAAACAAAAATGTCAGACCCTGAAAGGGTTTCACGCATGGTTGACTTGATAAATGAGCCAGTTGAATAGGGGGATGGATGTGAAAGAGCGAAGACGTGGGCCGGACCGATTAACCCGGATGTTGCAGGGATTGGTGTTGGTCTGCTGGCTCGGCTTTATGGTATTGCTCTCCCTCTATCATTTTGCGCGACCGCAGACCGCGTACGGTTTTCTGGTCTATGGTGGGGTTCAGGTACGGAGCGAGTGGGATCCAACCTACACTCCTTGGCTGGTTTATTGGCTGTGGGGATGCTGTGGCCTGACCTTGGCGGTGCTGTTGTTGGATCGCAAACGTAGTCGGCGCCAAGAGGATGCCCACCGTGTCCATCTGGCGATCCTGTTGCTTATTCTGATCACCAGCCTGCTGTTCTATTACGTTGGCTAAGTGATTGTTGCAGCCTGATTAGGGTTCTGGTTTCTGATCCGTCGTGCAGCGCTGCTTGCCTAATCGGCGTTCGACACTGTCAAGCATCTGGTTGTAAGCCAGTGCCGCACGGCCAATTTCATCCCCGTCATCCCCTTCAAGGCGGCGACCGAAGTCATGTAGATCGGTCGCTTCTTCCATGGTGCGTGTCAACTGATTGAGTGGTTGGACAACCCAAGTGCGAATGACCCACAGGGTCAGTAGCAGTCCGAGCGCAAAAATAGCGGTGAGGATCAGTGCTGTGGTGAGGATATTCTGCTCAACGCGGGTAAACAGCGAGTCAAGGGAGTAGTCAAAGCGCACCGCACCGAGCACGGTGTTTTCCGGCACCAGATGACAGCTGGTGCAGTCGGTGCCGCGAAAATCCTTCTTGGCCAGCAGCGGCCTCGTCACCACTAAGCGACTGTGGGTCGCGTCATGTACCACCTCTAGGCTGCCTTGACCGGTTAGGGCCAGTTGATCAAATCGATCTTGAGGCTGCTCGTTGTCAAATCCCTTGCCGAACTGCTGGTTGACCGCGTCACCACGGATAATCCGAGCATCTTCGACATGAGCATGTTCCAGAAACTTGGTCCGCAGAGTCTCTCTGGCGGCCATTTTGCCGGTAAGCATCAATAAGTTGAGGCCGTCAAAATAGGCTTCGGTCTGCTCGTGGCTCTGCTCTTTGATCAGCGTCAGGATCAGATCCCGCTCTCGTATCGCCTGATAAACGGCGGAAAAAACCAGCACCATCGAGAAGATAAACAGCAGGAAGAAGTTAATTTTGGCAGTAATAGAAAGGCGCATGAGCAGTACATCTGTTGGGTAAAACGCGCCTAGTCTACGTTTGTTAGTCGCTGGGGTCTGGTGTCTTGCTCACATTCTGGAGAAAAGATTCAATAGAGAATTATGTTTCATCTGGATTTTTTGGCTGTGCGCCATTACCACTCACCACTGGCTAACGCCTGATGAATGGCACCAGTTAAGAGGGTTAATTGCGCTGCACTGATAATGAACGGTGGCATCAAGTAGATAAGTTTACCAAAGGGCCTGATCCAGGCTCCCAGCTCGACAAATTTGCGCTGAATGCGCGCCACATCGACTCGCTCTTTCATCTCCACCACCCCGATGGCGCCGAGTACCCGCACATCCGCGACCGCCGGATGCAGGGTCAGCTCCACCAGCTCGGTGCGCAGCTGATGCTCGATGGCTCGCACCCGCTCCTGCCACGGCGAGGCGAGCAGCAGATCGATGGAGGCGTTGGCCACCGCGCAGGCGAGCGGATTACCCATAAAGGTGGGGCCGTGCATAAAGACCCCCGCCTTGCCGTCACCAATGGTGCGGGCGACATGCTCGGTGGTCAGGGTCGCCGAGAGGGTGAGGTAGCCACCGGTGAGCGCTTTGCCCAGACACATGATGTCGGGGCTGATCCCCGCCCAGTCGCAGGCAAATAGCTGGCCGGTGCGGCCAAAGCCGGTGGCGATCTCGTCGGCAATCAGCAAGATGCCGAATTCATCGCACAGGGCGCGCACCCATTGAATATAACGGGGGTGATAGAAGCGCATTCCGCCAGCGCCTTGCACGATGGGTTCGAGCACAATAGCGGCAATCTCTTGGTGATGATCGGCCATGAGCGTCGCCAGCTCCACCACGCACTGCTCGTCCCATTCGGCGTGGAAGCGACAGCTCGGCGATTCGACAAAATAGTGCTCCGGCAGGAAGCCCTGGTAGAGCTCGTGCATGCCGCCATCGGGATCGCAGACGCTCATGGCACCAAAGGTGTCACCGTGATAACCGCCGCGCAGGGCGACAAATTTCGCTTTTGGCATCCCCTTGCTGTGCCAATACTGCTGGGCCATCTTGAGTGCCACTTCCACTGCCACCGAGCCGGAATCGGCCAGAAACACCCGATCCAGACCAGCCGGGGTGATCTCCACCAGCTTGCGGCACAGCTCGACCGCCGGGGCGTGGGTGAGGCCGCCAAACATCACGTGGGACATCTTGCGAAGCTGGGCGGTGGCGGCGGCGTCCAGTTCCGGTACCTGATAGCCGTGCACGCAAGCCCACCAGGCGCTCATGCCATCCACCAACTCGCGGCCGTCGCTGAGAGTGAGGGTCACCCCTTTGGCGCTGGCCACTTCATAGCAGGGCAGGGGGTGGGTGAGGGAGGTATAGGGGTGCCAGATGTGGTGCAGGTCGAATTCTTGGTTGGTCATTTTTTGTTCTGTTGTCAATTGATTTGATCTGGTCGGTGTTGACAGTCTACGCCTGCTCTTTACACTAGCCAACAATTTCAGCCACTTGGCACTGCGCATCACGCTGAGGGTGCGGGTCCGGCGGCGGGTTTTATGGCTGCCCATCTCATGATGGCGGGCGCAGGATCCCACTAATAACAACCGGAAGCCATGTATGAATGCTGTTACTACGGGCAGTCACGCCCTTCGTCATGACTGGACCCTCGCCGAGGTTCAGGCCCTGTTTGCCCTGCCATTCAACGATCTGCTGTTTCAGGCCCAGACCGTCCACCGCGCCCATTTCGACCCGAACGAAGTGCAGGTGAGCACATTGCTCTCCATCAAGACCGGCGCTTGCCCAGAAGATTGCAAATACTGCCCCCAGAGTGCCCGTTATCATACTGGGCTTGAAGCCGAGCGGCTGATGGAGGTGGAGAAGGTGCTGGAGCGGGCCCGCGAAGCCAAGGCCAACGGCTCATCCCGCTTCTGCATGGGGGCCGCCTGGCGTAACCCGAAAGAGAAAGACATGCCCTACGTCATCCGGATGATTGAGGAAGTGCGTGGGCTGGGGATGGAGACCTGCATGACGCTGGGGATGCTCACCGCCGATCAGGCGGCGCGTCTTGGTGCGGCGGGGCTCGATTACTACAACCACAACCTCGACACCTCGCCGGAGTTCTACGGCGAGATCATCTCTACCCGTACCTATCAGGACAGGCTCGATACCTTGGAGCATGTGCGCGGTGCTGGCATGAAAGTCTGCTCCGGCGGCATCGTCGGCATGGGCGAGCAGGCCAAAGATCGGGCGGGCCTGCTGATGGCGCTGGCCAACTTGCCCCGTCACCCCGAGAGCGTGCCCATCAACATGCTGGTCAAGGTGAAGGGGACGCCGCTGGAGAACCAAGAGAACCTCGATCCGTTCGAATTTATCCGCACCATCGCGGTGGCGCGCATCATGATGCCCGCCTCCCATGTGCGCCTCTCCGCCGGGCGGGAGAAGATGAACGAACAGATGCAGGCGATGTGCTTTATGGCGGGGGCTAACTCCATCTTCTACGGCTGCAAGCTGTTGACCACCCCAAACCCCGACGAGAACAGCGATATGCAGCTGTTCAAGCGACTCGGTATTCGTCCCGCCCAGCGGGCCCAGAAGCCGGATCAGGTACAAGAAGAGGCGTTGCTGGCCGAGGTGAGCCGCCAGAGCGAACCTGCCGAAATGTTTTATGACGCCACCCGTCCCCGTGCAGGGGCTGAGCGGCCATGACTGGCCCTGCTGTCACGGGCCCCTTTGCATTGGGCGCTGCGCTGGCGGGGCGCGCGCAGGTTGGCCTGCTACGCAACCGCATCGCGACCGACGGGGCCACTGGCGGACGGCTCAGGGTTGCGGGGCGCGATTACCTCAATTTTTCTGCCAACGACTATCTGGGACTGGCAGATCATCCCGCCATCAAGGCTGCCTTCAACGCGGGGATTGAGCGCTATGGCACGGGCTCCGGCGCCTCGCCGCTGGTGACCGGTTACAGCCGTGCCCACCAAGAGCTTGAGGAGACCCTGGCCGAGTGGCTCGGGGTGGAGGCGGTGCTGCTGTTCAACTGCGGTTTTTCCGCCAATCAGGCGGTGCTCAAGGCCCTGCTCGGCAAGGAGCATCTGCTGTGGCAGGACAAACTCAACCACGCCTCCCTGCAGGAGATGGGCAGCCAGCTCCCCTGCAAGATGCAGCGCTTTGGCCACAACGATATGGCTGCCCTTGCACAGCAGCTTGAGCCAAACCGTGGACTGATCGTCTCGGAAGGGGTATTCAGCATGGATGGGGATCAGGGCCCTTGGCGCGAGCTCGCAACCCTCGCCGCCCAAAGCGGCAACTGGTTGATGATCGACGATGCCCACGGCCTCGGTGTGCTGGGGCCACAAGGGCGCGGCACCCTGGCGGCGCAAGGGGTACATCCGGCTAGCGTACACATTCAGATGGGCACTTTTGGCAAGGCGTTGGGGGTGGCCGGTGCCTTTGTCGGCGGCAGCCGTGAGCTGGTGGATTATCTGGTCAACTTCGCCCGCCACTATGTCTACAGCACCCATACGCCCGCTGCCCAGGCTTGTGCGGTCAGCAAGAGCATCGAACTGGTGCGCGCCGCCGATGATGCCCGCGCCCAGCTTGGTCAGCTGATCGCTCGCTTCCGACAAGGGGCGCAGGCGTTGGGTTGGCAGCTGGGGGCGAGCGCTACCCCCATCCAGCCGCTGCTGGTGGGAGAGAGCAGTGCGGCCCTGCAACTGGCCGAGCGGCTGCGGGAATGCGGCGTCTGGGCTGGCGCCATTCGCCCGCCCACGGTGCCGGTCGGTACGGCGCGGCTGCGTATTACCTTGAGCGCGGCTCACTGTGAGCAGGATGTGGATCGCCTGCTCGATGCCCTTGGCCCCTGTTCGGGCAGTGCCACTTCGGAGGGAACTCATCATGGATGAGCGCTTCCAGTCGGTAGACAAGACCCTGCTCGCCCGCCGTTTCGGCGCCGCTGCCCGCCATTACGATGCTCATGCCCGTTTTCAGCAGGAGGTGGGGCAGGTGCTGCTGGAATGGATGCCGAGCAGGCCGGTTAGCACTGATCTGGCGGTGAGCGGGCTGGATCTGGGCTGCGGCACCGGCTTTTTTCTGCCCCAGCTGGCGAACCGCTGTGATGAATTGGTGGGGCTGGATTTAGCGCCTGGCATGTTGGCGCAGGCGGCACTGCGTGGTGGTCGTGCTCAATTGGTGTGTGGCGATGCAGAGCGGCTCCCTTTTGCCGATAATACCTTTGACTGGGTCTTTTCCAGTCTGACGCTGCAGTGGTGTGAGCGGCCCGCGCAGGCGTTTCGCGAGTTACTGCGGGTAGTCAAGCCAGGTGGACAGATCCACTTTTCTACCTTGTTGGATGAGTCGCTCTGGCAGCTAAGGGCCGCGTGGCAGCAGGTCGATGGTGAGGCTCACCTCAATCGCTTCCTCAGCTTAACGCAATTAGTGCAGGCACTGGCTGAAGCAGGGGAGGCCGCGCCCGTGTTGGCGGCTCATGACTGGGAGATCCCATATCATGAGGCCCCCCAGTTGCTGCGCGACCTTAAGGGGATTGGCGCAAATCAGGTTAATGCGCCACGGGCTACTGAACACCGCGTGGGGTTGCAGGGGCGAGCCCGTTTGCAGCGTTTTATTCAGGCTTATGAGCAATTTCGTCAACCAGACGGTCAGCTAGTAGCGACCTACCGCGTTTGTCTCGGGGCGCTGTGCAAGCCGTGCTGACCATTGCTCGGGCGTAGCACAGCGATAATCGGCAGATAGCCCCATCAAGGAGTGAGCAGATATGAAGTCATTTTTTATCACCGGCACTGACACCGATGTGGGTAAAACCTTGGTGGCTCGGACGCTGTTATTGGAGTTTGCGGCGCAGGGCATTCAATGTGCCGGTTATAAGCCGATTTCAGCAGGTTGCGCACGTACTCCCTATGGTTTGCGCAATCTCGATGCGGTACTGCTGCAGGAAGCTGCCAGCCTGGCGCTGCCTTACGACGTGGTGAACCCGTTTGCCTACGAGCCGCCCATTGCACCGCACATTGCTGCCAGCGAGGCGAACCAGCCCATCACCCTGCAGGGGCTGAGCGATGGGCTACGCACCATTGAGCAGGCGGGGGCCGAGTTAACCTTGGTT
>NZ_PGGC01000160.1 GCF_002795305.1 Aeromonas cavernicola | reverse complement strand
CCCGCCATAACGGCGCTACCGTGTGGCAAGTGCGCTATCGCGCCTATGGCAATGTGTGGCAAAAAGAGGTGGCCGACCTCGCTGCCCCGATAGAAACCCCGCTGCGCTTTCAGGGGCAATATTGGGATGCGGAAACAGGGCTGCACTATAACCGCCACCGTTATTATCAACCCGACACCGGCCGTTTTATTAGCCCCGATCCTATTGGGTTAGCGGGTGGCATTAATAACTACCAATATGCGCCCAACCCTATTGGTTGGGTCGATCCGTTGGGGTTAAAAAACGTAAAAGAGAATGGGCCGAATAATCCAGATCAGAAAATAAAAAATGAGGTTCCATTATCACAGGATGAAATTGACAAAATAATTAAAACACCCAAAGGGCAGAGGTCACCAGCTGATACGTATTTGCCCAGCATCTATAGTAATTCTCATTTGGCGCTTTTTGATAATGGCGCGACAAGATTTATGACTCAGTCAAATCTGGAAAAATATGGTATTGGTCAGAGAGATGGTACGTCATTTGTGATGCCACGTGCCGAAGCGGATAAGCTATTCTCTTCTGCTAATGGAAATGCTAATGAAATGGAAAAATCTCTAGGTTTACCTACAGGTTTTTTGGAGAGTAACTCATTAGTTAGAGTTGATATAAAAAATCCAAGAGATTTTAATCTTCGGATTCCATCTGGTAATGAAGCGGGTGCCAATGAATTATGGATTCCAGGTGGTAAATTACCAAATGGTAATAATGAGGCTGTAATAGATGTTGCAAACATGAAGCCTGATGATTACATCGTAACTCCACTGAAATTTTAGGTATCAATATGAGATTTACTGTTGTATATAATAATACTAATGATAGATATAGTATGGGTGTCGATACTATATCAGGACGTTTTTATATTTCCATTCCGGTTAGTAATAGTTTTGTTGACTATGAGGAATATTATGATTTGGAGCAGTGGGAGTTCGATTTGTTTAAAAAAAATGAGAGTGAGGCTTTACTCTTTGTAAAAAAATGTAGAAACCGAGAGTTGGACCAACGATTACTTATTAAACCGGGAAGTAATCGAGGTTCGGCTGTTTAATATACAAAACCTGCGGGTTCGGGCAGCACAGCGTAATCGGATACTTTCGAATTAATGAATATTAAGTTCTTTCACAATCTGGATATTTCACAGGTNNCATCCACTACTACCCCAATGGTTTGATAGCCAGTGAAACCGGCTTTGATGGCCGTACCACTGCCTATCGCTACGACCTGACTGGCCAGCTGCTGGAAAAGAGCGAGTTGGGGGAGCAGGGCGGTGAGCTGATAACCCGCTACCAACGGGACGCCATGGGGCGGCTTATCCACAAGACCCTGCCCGATGGCCAACAGATTGCGTATCGCTACGACGGCCACGGCCAGCTGAGCGAGGT
>NZ_PGGC01000159.1 GCF_002795305.1 Aeromonas cavernicola | reverse complement strand
TGCGTGAAGCGGGGGTGGAACTCACCGTTAAGGTCGCCAGTAGTTTTGTCAAAATTGACCCCAGCGGGGTGACCCTGTCCGGCCCGACCATCAAGATCAACTCCGGCGGCAGCCCCGGCAGTGGCAGCGGCTGGGGGGGACACATGCCGAATCTACCCGGGGCGGTTGAGGTCGTTGCCCCACCTAAGCCTGCGTTGTTTAAAGCCATGCCACCCCTTGAAAAATCAGTTTGCATTCCTTGCATGTTGAGGGCCATGGCTCAGGGCGATGCGGTGGTCAAGGGAGAATAAGATGCTACCAGAATCAATATGGCGTGAGGGAAAGACGATAGTGCTGCTTGAAGCGGCCCATCTCAGTGTCGAACAACGAGAAAAACTCAGTGACGGGGGCTTTCTTCCACTTTATGTGCACGACGATCTGTTTGAGCTAGTCAGCCTTGGTCCTTGGCTTTGGCAGTGCTCGCAGCAAGATGAAATGTTGCTGGCAGCACTTGCTGAGCAAGGGCATGTGGTGGGCTTGATTGACAGCGAACAGTCGTTGGCAGCGCTGCAAAAGCAGCTGGCATTGGGCGTCAGAGTGATAGAACCGAGGGGCCAGTTCAGTATGCTGCTACGGTTTTACACCCCTGATGCCTTGCCCTTGCTGCTTGCCCAACAGCATGCCCCTTGGTTGGGTGGTCTCTTCGGCGGTATCAGCCGTTGGTGGCTGCGAGAGTGTAATGGCAACTGGCGTGAGTTGGCGCTGTCTATCCCCTCGGCAGAACCCGTGTTAGTGCAGCTTAGCCCCGCGCTCTATCAAGCCCTTGAGGGGTCCCCCCAAGCTCATCGCTTGTTGGCGCTTTGGCAGTCAGGGGACCATATCGCGCAGTTTCCGCCCTGTGAACGCATGGCCATGGTTCGTAAGGCGCTCGATAAGGCCAAGCAGGCTGGGGCAACAGAGGCTCAGTTAATGCTCTGGGGCTTGGCCTATCTAGAAGGTGGGAGCCCAGCCCTAGCAGAACAGAAGAGACAACCATGACAACAGAAAAAAGCCTGACACGATTTATCGCCACCATGGCCACGGCGGCATGGGACTTGATGCCCCGCTGGGGGCGCTGGCTGAGTGCCATAGTGCTGGTGCTGTGGCTAGGATGGAGCCTGCTGTTGCAAGAGCGACATGGCGGGGCCGCTATTGACGTTGCATCCGTGATGGAGCGGCCCATCAGTTACGTCTATGTCAATGGCAAGATGGGTAGTAATGCGTTTGCGTTTGACGGGTTGAATGCTGGTGGTGGTAGCACGGGCCCCTATCGGATCGACGGTGACACGGTAAAGATCGATTGGGAACTCGATATGACCGAGGAGCAAGAAAAAGCAGGCTATCAATTTGAAAAGCACTCGCTCACCCTGCCCATGCCCAAGCGGGAGAAGGGGCAGGATGATTTCTGTGTCCTGATGCTACCTGATAATACCCCGATGATTCGTTGGGCCCATAGCTGCCCAGTTGAGATGGATAGCATTGTCGAAACCTATCGGACAAGGAAATAGTGATGGTTGATAAAGACGACCTGAAGTGCCGTATTGATCGAGAAGAGAGCCTCCATCAAGCAGGGATCGGCACCTGCTCGCCAGCCCTAGCAGAACAGAAGAGACAACCATGACAACAGAAAAAAGCCTGACACGATTTATCGCCACCATGGCCACGGCGGCATGGGACTTGATGCCCCGCTGGGGGCGCTGGCTGAGTGCCATAGTGCTGGTGCTGTGGCTAGGATGGAGCCTGCTGTTGCAAGAGCGACATGGCGGGGCCGCTATCGTGGTTCATTCGGTGATTGATCGGCCCATCAGTTACGTCTATGTCAATGGCAAGATGGGCAGTAACACGTTTGCATTCGACGGTTTTAGTGCGGGTGGAGGGGGAAGTGCAGGCCCCTATCGGATAGACGGCGACACGGTAAAGATCGATTGGGAACTCGATATGACCGAGGAGCAAGAAAAAGCAGGCTATCAATTTGAAAAGCACTCGCTCACCCTGCCCATGCCCAAGCGGGAAAAGGGGATGGATAATTTTCATGTCCTCTTCTTGCCCAACAACAAAGTTATGGTGCGCTGGGGAGGGTGGGCTGAACCCGTCATGAATGATGTGATTGATACATATCGGACAAGGAAATAGTCATGGCAGATAGAGAGGATCTTACATGCCGAGTAGAGCGAGAAGAGAGTCTCCATCAAGCAGGTATCGGCACCTGCTCGTTGGCATTGCAAATTGGCGTTTTCTTTGATGGTAGTAATAGAAATATTTATATCGATGAGGCGCACCAGCGGCTGACCAATGTTGGTCGCCTATTTCGAGCTCATCCACTTGAGATCAAAGCCCCGCTTACCTCGTCTTATTCATACGCCAAAATCTATGTGCCGGGATTGGGCACTGAGCTTAACGACACGACCGCTGATCGGCTAGACAGCATTATGGATGCAAGGCAGCAGGCATTGGCGGGCGATTATCTTGACGAGTTGGCCGGCCAGGCCAAACAGACGGTTGCCGATGCCATCAAAGGGGATTGGAGCAAGGTACTGAGCCATAAGCTCAGTGATCTGCTGACCCTCAAGAGCAGTGGTGAGGCGTCATTCGCTGCCCTGAAAAAGGCCGCTCAGCAAGCAGCACTGGAAGCCGTGGCCCCTATCCGGGATATGGCGCCTGTTGCTGATCTGCTGATGACTGGGGTCGATGCCAGGATCGATTTTGCCAAAAACAAGTTCAAAGAAAACCTTGCACTCAGCAAGAAAGAGAACCAGTTGCCGATTAAGTTGATCCAAGTGTCGGTCTTTGGCGCTGATTTGGGGGCGGCGCTGGCGCGCCGGTTTATCGAGGAGCTGTTGGAGTCAGTCTGTACCAAGTTAGATGATGAGTACCGCTATGAGGGGAGCAAGGTCGAGGTGATCTTTGCGGGCCTGTTCGACTGTTCACGCCGTGGTGTGCTTGACATGGGGGATACCGTGACGACGGTATTTGACTGGGCCAGTCTGTTTACCAAAAGTCCCGCCGCCATGCCGATCGGGGTGGTGGCCAGTGCCAAGGTGATTGACCATAACAAGCCCCTGCACCCTGCGGTTAAGCGGGCCCTGCATCTGGTGGCTGCCCATGAACGGCGAGGCTATCGGCCACTGTTGCCGCTTGGACCGTTGCAGCCGGGTTGGCGGGAAGAGCTCTACCCCGGCGTCAGCGAGGATGTCACCGGTGGACTGCTGCCCAACGAGCAGCGTCCCAGTGCTGAGCTGTGCCGAGTGCCGCTTAGAGCGATGTTTGATACCGCTCGCCGCGCTCAGGTGCCGTTCCCCAATTTCCGTACCTTAGAGAAAACATCTCGTAAGGTCGCAAGTTACTTCGTCATGCTGGATAACCTAGCCGGATACTCAGTGCAGGAGTTCTGCCACTACTACCAGCAGTGGGCCGGTAGGCTCGACCCGACCCCCGATGGGTTCGAGCGGCACATGACCTGTTATTGCCTCTGGCTGGGGGAAAAGCACTATGACTACTCGGCTCGGCGCAAGCTGGCCACTGACGATGAGCGGGCGCTGCTTAAAGAGCGGTGGGGTTGGCTGGAACAAGTGTGGCAAGATGCAAAGGCGATCAAACAAGCTAACGAGCTCCGGCTCAGGATCAGGAACGCAGCCGAGCTCGTGGTGAACTTTAATGAGTCGAGCAAGAGGGTGCCATTAATGGTCAACGCGTTCTTTAACTACTTCATGCATGATTTCAGCTCGAAGGAACTTAAATACGCCACGCTCACCGCTCAGGCTCACACCATGCTGACCAGCAATAACTTCTTTGTCCCCCGCCGTATAGAAACCGTGGAAGCAGATGAATCAGATGAGGTAAAGGCAGATAAGTAGGCCACTGCCAGCACTGAGCGCACCACTCATCTGGCCACGGGAAAAAGCGAGCAAGCGCATTCGGTCAGCGGTAATGTGGGCATCGCTAGCGGTAGTAGCACCAATCAATCTGCCTGGGGCGGGAAATATAAACATACAGTGGAGGCAAGTTATTACCCCCTAAACGGGGAAGTTGATCTGTTTCGCCTTCATATTCCGGAACAACCTGAGCAGTTGGTGCTGCAACTTAAAGGGCAAGGTCAGCGCGGCGGCCTTTATACCGTGGAGCTGGGGGCATGGTCGGCGCTGCTGCACGCCAAGGCGTGGGGCAAGGCGGGGGCGATGCTGGCGGCCAGTGGGGAGGCGGCGATTAACTTTGCCAATGGTGGCTTTCGCTTAAGTGGCATGACGTGGGTTGATAAGGTGAGGATAAAAAAGGGCCCGATCGAAGGGGAGATCGGGGTGGAAGTGGGGTCAAGTGTGACGGGTGAAGTGCAGTGGATGCCGCCACGCCGGCTGATGCAGCGCTTGCAGTGGCAGCAAGATCGCTGGCCCACCAGCTTGTGTAAGCTGACGGCAGGGGTGAAAGCGGACCTGAAGCTAAAGATGACGGGCAGCCCCATTATGCTGAGCTGGCAGGGTAATAAGCCGAAATTATGCGTTAAAGCGGGGGTTTTTTCTGGGGTGGCCAGTGCCGAGGGGTATATCGAGTTAGAGATCAATCCCGCAGGGCTCAATTATGTGGTGACCCTGTTTCAAGATATGCTGCGCCAGTGTCACTACGAACGGGTAACGATATATGCCGATGACGCCACGTATCAGCGGATGTCGATGTTAAGTCAGTTGGCATTAA
>NZ_PGGC01000016.1 GCF_002795305.1 Aeromonas cavernicola | reverse complement strand
GCTCGCCAAGGGCGGTCAGGTCTACCGCGGCACGCAGGGAGCGAGCGATAAGACGGGAGATCTCCAGAGTACGGCCACTCTGCTTGCCGGAGGCCGCTTCGCGGTTCATCCGGGAGTGGGTGGAGCGCGGCAGCATGCCGTATTCGGCAGTCACCCAGCCCTGATTCTTCCCTTTCAGGAAGCGCGGCACGCTGGTGTCGACGCTGGCGGTGCAGAGCACGCGGGTGTTGCCGAATTCCACCAGCACGGACCCTTCAGCATGCTTGGTGAAGTGGCGGGTAATGGTAACCGGGCGAAGCTCTGCGGCACTGCGATCGCTGGGACGTGACATGGAACGGACCTCTGGGCTGGCTCAAATTGGCGAAGGAGTATAAGTCATTAGGCCCCAAATATCAGCCGCTAAAACCACGGCTTCGGCTGACGAGCAGGGCCGGGCTGAGTATACTGGCCGCACACTTCATCAAGCTCGGAACAATCAATGATTCACAGCATGACCGCCTACGCCCGCAAGGAATTCAAGGGCGACTGGGGCACCGCCGTTTGGGAAATTCGTTCGGTCAACCAGCGCTATCTGGAAACCTACATTCGCCTGCCGGAGCAACTGCGCAGCCTGGAGCCGGTACTGCGTGAGCGTTTCCGCGCCAAGCTGCAGCGCGGCAAGGTGGAGTGCAACCTGCGTTTCGAGGCCGCTCAGGCCGCAGCCAGCCAGCTGCACATTAATGAAGAGCTGGCCAAGCTGATCATCGACAGCGCCAACTGGGTAATGAAAGAAGCAGGCCAGGGCCAGCTCAATCCGGTCGACGTGCTGCGCTGGCCGGGCGTCATGGCCGCCGCCGAACAGGACATGGATGCGGTCGCCACCGAGCTGCTCGGCGGGTTTGACCAGACCATGGAAGACTTTATCGCCTCCCGTGCCAGCGAGGGTGCCAACCTCAAGAACCTGATCCAGCAGCGTCTGGATGGCATTCAGGTCGAAGTGAAGAAGGTGCGCGTCCATCTGCCGCAGATCATCGAGTGGCAGCGCCAGAAGCTCACCGACCGGCTGGCCGAAGCCAAAGTTGAGCTGGATCCGGTCCGCATCGAGCAGGAGATCGTCATGCTGGCCCAAAAGATCGACGTGGCCGAAGAGCTGGATCGTCTGGAGATGCACATCAGCGAGACCAACAAGATCATGAAGAAGGGTGGCGCCTGTGGCCGTCGCCTCGACTTCATGATGCAGGAGTTCAACCGCGAGTCGAACACCTTGGGCTCCAAGTCGATCAACGCTGAAGTGACCCAGTCCGCCGTCGAGCTGAAAGTGCTGATCGAGCAGATGCGCGAGCAGATCCAAAACATCGAGTGATATTCCGTACTCACCCCTGTTTCAAATAGCTCCCTTCTCAATGTAGGGGGTTATTTTTTGGGGTGCCTTACGTGACATTCAGTTGCTATATGGCTGTTAGGAAGCGTTGGCTTTTACTGAGAATAAATTGGGGTAGGTTGAAAATAGCCGTCAAGATAAGGAATATCGATAAACCCTATGGGATGTGAACTTGGCGTACTAATGGTTTGAGTGACAGCAAAGGGCGAAAAATTTTATGGAAAACAGGATATTAAATCTGCGTCACACCTGATGAGGCGAGAGCGAACAAAAGGCCTGACCTTGGTAATGACGAGTACAATATGTGCACTGCCATAATAGAAATATCGAGAAGCATTAAGTGAACACAGAAAATGAAAAAACCTCATTCGAGGCCTTAAAATAAACTTCACATATAAACACGCTACCAAGTAATCACAAACAAATAAAAAGCCGGGACAAGCCCGGCTTTCATTTTATTACTCTGCAGCTGCTTCCGCAGCTGCTGGGCGGTCTACCAGCTCAATGTAAGCCATTGGAGCGTTATCGCCAGCACGGAAACCGCATTTCAGAATGCGAGTATACCCACCAGCACGCTCTAGGTAGCGCGGACCCAATTCATTGAACAACTTAGCCACGATCGCGTTGTCGCGAGTGCGGGCAAATGCCAGACGACGATTAGCTACGCTATCAGTCTTGGCAAGGGTGATCAGCGGTTCAACTACACGACGCAGCTCTTTTGCCTTAGGCAGAGTCGTCTTGATGATCTCATGACGAACTAGGGAGCTGGCCATGTTACGGAACATTGCCTGACGATGGCTACTATTCCGATTCAGTTGACGACCACTCAAACGATGGCGCATGACCTTATCCTTCTAACTAAATCTGTGAAACCCGCAATCTGGATTACTCGTCAGCGATGCTGGCGGGCGGCCAATTCTCAAGGCGCATGCCAAGAGACAGACCACGGGAGGCCAACACGTCCTTGATTTCTGTCAGGGACTTCTTACCTAGGTTAGGTGTTTTTAACAACTCAACCTCGGTACGCTGTACCAGATCACCAATATAGTGGATTGCTTCTGCCTTCAAACAGTTCGCAGAACGAACTGTTAGCTCCAAATCATCGACAGGACGTAGCAGAATCGGATCAAACTCGGGTTTCTCTTCTTTCTTCTCGGGCACGCTGACATCGCGTAGATCCACGAATGCTTCCAGCTGCTCTGCCAATATAGTGGCTGAGCGACGAATAGCTTCTTCAGGATCTAGAGTACCATTGGTCTCCATGTCGATAACCAGCTTGTCCAAGTCGGTACGCTGTTCTACACGTGCAGCCTCAACATTGTAGGCAATACGAATAATGGGGCTGAACGCAGAGTCCAGCAGCAAGCGACCGATTGGACGCTCTTCATCATCGTTATGAACACGAGCAGAAGCAGGCACATAACCGCGACCGCGCTGAACTTTAAGGCGCATACTGATTTCAGCATTGCTACCAGTCAGGTGGCAGATTAAGTGCTCCGGGTTTACGATCTCGACTTCATCACCGTGAGTGATATCACCAGCGGTAACGGGGCCTGTTCCAGACTTGGTAAGGGACAGAGTTACCTCGTCCTTGCCTTCAAGCTTCACAGCGATACCTTTCAGGTTAAGCAGGATTTCAAGAATATCCTCCTGCACACCTTCTTTGCTGCTGTACTCATGCAGTACACCGTCAATCTCGACTTCAGTAACTGCACAACCTGGCATAGCTGACAGCAAAATACGACGCAGAGCATTACCTAAAGTATGGCCAAAGCCACGCTCTAGTGGCTCTAAGGTCACCTTAGCATGAGTGGGACTAACCTGCTCGATGTCAACTAGTCGTGGTTTAAGAAAATCTGTTACAGAACCCAGCATTGTGTCCTCTCTTTAGAAGCTAGCCTTACTTAGAGTAAAGCTCGACGATCAGCTGTTCATTAATATCGGCAGACAGGTCTGAACGCTCTGGCAGGCGTTTAAAAGCACCTTCCATTTTAGACGCATCGACCTCTACCCAAGTCGGCTTCTCACGCTGACCAGCAACTTCAAGAGATGCTTTAATACGGGCCTGTTTCTTTGCCTTCTCACGAACGCAGATCACGTCCTCAGGGGAAACCTGAAAAGAAGGAATGTTCACAACACGACCGTTTACCATGATAGCTTTATGGCTAACCAGCTGACGAGACTCTGCGCGAGTGGCGCCAAAGCCCATACGGTAAACAACGTTGTCTAAACGACCTTCAAGCAGCTGCAGCAAATTCTCACCGGTATTACCTTTTTGACGGGCAGCATCGCGGTAATAATTGCGGAACTGTTTTTCTAATACGCCGTAAATACGACGCACTTTCTGTTTCTCGCGTAGTTGAATACCATAATCTGACAGACGAGCCTTACGAGCACCGTGCTGACCAGGAACAGTATCAATCTTACACTTAGAATCAATCGCACGAACACCTGACTTCAGGAAGAGGTCGGTGCCTTCACGACGGCTAAGCTTAAGCTTAGGACCGATATATCTTGCCATCTTCTTTCTCCAACAATCCTAGACCAAGTAGCTACAGCGTTATACGCGACGCTTCTTGGGAGGACGACAACCGTTGTGCGGGATCGGAGTCACATCAGTAATGTTAGTGATGCGAAAGCCAGCCGCGTTCAGAGCGCGGATGGAGGACTCACGACCGGGACCCGGACCTTTTACCATGACTTCCAGGTTCTTAACGCCGTATTCTTTGGCGACTTCACCAGCACGCTCGGCAGCTACTTGCGCCGCAAAAGGCGTTGATTTACGAGAACCACGGAAACCTGAACCACCAGAGGTAGCCCACGACAGAGCATTGCCCTGACGGTCGGTAATAGTCACGATTGTATTGTTGAAAGATGCATGAACGTGTGCGATACCGTCGCTCACTTGCTTTTTAACGCGCTTGCGAGCACGAGTCGGAGTTTTAGCCATTTTCTACCTTCCCGTTACTTCTTGATGGCCTTGCGCGGACCCTTACGAGTACGAGCGTTGGTCTTGGTTCGTTGACCTCGAACAGGAAGGCTACGACGGTGGCGCAAACCACGATAGCAACCCAGATCCATCAATCGCTTGATGTTCATAGAGATCTGACGACGCAGGTCGCCCTCAACGGTGAACTTACCTACTTGTTCACGAAGACTCTCAATCTGAGACTCATCCAAATCTTTAATTTTCACATTCTCAGCGATACCGGCTGCAGCACAAATGGCTTTTGAGCGGGTACGGCCGACGCCATAAATAGCGGTCAAAGCGATGACAGCATGTTTATGGTCAGGAATGTTAATGCCTGCGATACGGGCCACTATTCACTCCTACATATAGTAGATTACGACCACCACAAAGCCCGTTAGCGGATACGTGGCGGTCAACCAATACACAACAAAAGTTGGCTGGCTATAATAGCCAGCACAACCATATGTTGCAAGTACTAACCGTAAAAAATTAGCCTTGGCGCTGTTTATGCTTAGGCTCACTGCAAATCACACGCACCACACCATGGCGCTTGATGATTTTGCAGTTACGGCAGATTGCCTTAACGGAAGCACGAACTTTCATTGCTTAAACTCCGTAACTACGCCGAACTAACGGCTATAGCCTTTCAAGTTGGCCTTCCTCAGGACATCACCATACTGATGAGACATCATATGGGTCTGAACCTGAGCCATAAAGTCCATAATGACTACAACAATAATCAGCAGCGAGGTGCCGCCGAAATAGAATTGTACATTCCAAGCAGTCATCAAGAACTGGGGTACCAGACAGATAAAGGTAATATAGAGCGCACCTGCCAATGTCAGGCGAGTCATGACTTTATCTATGTAACGTGCTGTCTGCTCACCTGGGCGAATCCCCGGAACAAAGGCTCCACTTTTCTTCAAGTTATCTGCCGTTTCGCGAGGATTAAAAACCAACGCGGTATAGAAGAAACAGAAGAAAATAATGGTTGCTGCATAAAGCATTTCATACAAGGGCTGACCTGGTTGCAGAACCATAGATATCTGCTGCAACACATCAGCTACCCTGCCTTCGCCTTGACCAAACCAAGAGGTGATTGTGCCAGGAAAGAGAATGATGCTTGATGCAAAAATCGCAGGAATTACACCAGCCATATTAACTTTCAATGGCAGGTGTGTGCTTTGCGCAGCAAACACTTGACGACCTTGTTGGCGCTTAGCATAGTTAACGACTATACGTCGTTGACCACGCTCAACAAACACAACAAAATACGTCACTGCGAAAACAATCAAACCCAGCAATAGCAACAACAGAATATGCAATTCCCCTTGACGTGCCTGCTCGGCCGTAGCACCAATGGCATGCGGCAAACCAGCAACGATACCTGTGAAAATAATCAGCGAGATACCATTACCAATTCCACGCTCGGTAATCTGCTCCCCCAACCACATCAAGAACATGGTACCAGTGACCAGACTCACAACAGCTGTGAAATAGAAGCCAAGACCCGGATTAGTGACGAGCCCCTGCATCATATTCGGCAGACCTGTTGCTATACCAATGGCTTGGAACGTTCCCAAAACCAACGTGCCCCAACGGGTATATTGGCTAATCTTGCGACGACCTGATTCACCCTCTTTCTTAAGTTCAGCCAAAACAGGATGAACAACAGTCAGCAGCTGAATGATGATCGATGCCGAAATATAAGGCATGATCCCAAGCGCAAGAATAGAAGCACGCGATAGTGCACCACCACTGAACATATTAAACATTTCAATGATGGTGCCCTTCTGTTGCTGGAACAACTCGGCCAGTACGGCGGCGTCAATACCAGGAATTGGCACATAAGAGCCTGCACGGAAAACGATAATCGCCCCGAGAACGAAGAGCAAACGACTCTTCAATTCACTCAGACCACCTTGCGCTTTAACATCCAATCCTGGTTTCTTAGCCATTGTACTGATTATTCCTCGATTTTACCGCCAGCAGCTTCGATAGCAGCACGCGCACCCTTGGTGACGGACAGCCCTCGAACGGTCACAGCTCGGTCAATGTTGCCAGATAGCACAACTTTGGCGAACACGATGTTTTTGGTAACAACACCGGCTTGCTTTAACGTGCTCAAGTCAACAACGTTACCTTCTACCAGTGCAAGTTCGTTCAAACGCACTTCAGCAGAAACTAAAGATTTGCGAGAGAAAAAACCGAACTTCGGCAGACGGATTTTCAAAGGCATTTGGCCGCCTTCGAAACCGTTGCGGACTTTGCCGCCACCGGAACGAGAGGTTTGACCTTTAACACCACGACCACCGGTCTTACCCAAACCAGAACCGATACCACGGCCCGGACGGTGCTTGACACGCTTAGAACCTGCGGCCGGAGACAGAGTATTCAGACGCATGCTTAGCCCTCCACCTTAACCATGTAATAAACTTGGTTGATCATACCGCGAACGCAGGGAGTATCTTCCAGCTCAACGGTATGACCAATGCGACGCAGACCCAGACCACGCAGAGTAGCCTTATGCTTAGGCAGACGGCCGATAGAGCTGCGTGTTTGAGTAACTTTTACAGTGTTAGCCATGTCGCATTACCCCAGAATTTCTTCAACGCGCAGACCACGCTTAGCAGCGATCTGTTCGGGTGATTGACCGTGAACCAGAGCGTCTACCGTTGCGCGAACAACGTTGATTGGGTTAGTGGAACCGTAGGTCTTAGCCAGCACGTTGTGGATACCGGCAACTTCCAGAACAGCGCGCATAGCGCCGCCTGCGATAATACCTGTACCTTGGGAAGCGGGCTTCATAAACACGGTAGAACCAGAGTGAACACCTTTCACCGGGTGGTGCAGAGTTCCATCATTCAGCTCAACCTTGTTCAGGTTACGCTTAGCCTGTTCCATTGCTTTTTGAATAGCAGCGGGAACTTCACGAGCTTTACCATAACCGTAACCTACACGGCCGTTACCATCACCCACCACAGTCAGCGCTGTGAAGGACATGATACGACCACCTTTAACAGTTTTCGAAACACGGTTTACTGCAATCAGCTTTTCTTGCAGTTCGCCGGCTTGAGATTCGACTTTAGCCATCTTCGACTCCTAGCTTAGAACTGAAGACCAGCGTCACGTGCAGCTGCTGCAAGAGCGGCTACGCGACCGTGATACTTGAAACCGGAACGATCGAAAGATACGTTCTGAACGCCTTTGGCAATAGCTCGCTCAGCGATTGCTTTCCCTACTGCGGTTGCTGCATCAGCATTACCGGAGTATTTGAGCCCTTCGCTGATAGCTTTCTCTACTGTGGAAGCAGAGGCCAGAACTTCGGAACCGTTGGCTGCAATAACCTGCGCATAGATATGACGCGGAGTACGGTGAACGACCAGACGGGTTGCTCCCAGTTCCTGCATCTTTTTCCGAGCACGAGTAGCACGACGGAGACGAGCTGCTTTCTTGTCCATAGTGTTACCTTACTTCTTCTTAGCTTCTTTAGTACGCACTTGCTCGTTGGCATAGCGTACACCCTTGCCCTTATAGGGCTCCGGAGCGCGGTAAGCACGGATATCGGCGGCGACTTGGCCAACCAGCTGCTTGTCGACGCCACGCAGAACGATTTCTGTAGCCGTCGGGCACTCAGCGGTCACACCAGCCGGCAGCGCATGCTCTACCGGGTGAGAGAAGCCCAGAGCCAGCGCAACAGCATTGCCCTTGATGGAGGCTTTATAACCTACACCAACCAGCTGCAGCTTGCGCTCGAAGCCTTGGGTAACACCGATTACCATGTTGTTGACCAATGCACGGGCGGTGCCTGCCTGAGCGTCAGCACCAGCGATGCTGCCACGCGGGGCAAACTTCAGTACATTGTCTTCTTTGGTCACTTCTACACCGGCGTGAATAGAACGAACCAATGAACCTTTACCACCTTTGATGGTTAGTTCTTGGCCATTCAGAGTCACCTCTACGCCAGCAGGAATAGTGACGGGTGCCTTAGCAACACGAGACATGTCCTACCTCCTATTAAGCGACGTAGCAGATGATCTCACCGCCCATGCTTGCTTTGCGAGCAGCACGGTCAGTCATCACACCTTTAGACGTGGACACGATAGCAACACCGAGACCGCCCATCACTTTCGGCAGATCAGTAGTGCGCTTATAAATACGCAGGCCTGGACGGCTTACGCGTTGGATCAGTTCTACAACTGGCTTGCCCTGGAAATATTTCAGTTCAATTTCCAGTTCCGGCTTCACGTCACCAGCTACGGAATAGCCAGCGATGTAACCCTCTTCCTTCAGCACTTTGGCAATAGCCACTTTCAGCTTGGAAGAAGGCATGGAAACCGCAACTTTGCTCGCCGCCTGACCGTTACGGATGCGGGTCAGCATGTCCGCGATCGGATCTTGCATGCTCATAAGTCTAACTCCCGAGATTCGTTACCAAGAAGCCTTCTTCAGGCCCGGAATTTCGCCCTTCATGGCATGCTCACGCACCTTGATGCGGGACAGGCCAAACTTGCGCAGGAAACCGTGCGGACGACCAGTAATATTGCAACGGTTACGCTGGCGGGACGGACTGGAATCACGGGGTAGCTGTTGCAGTTGCAGCACAGCGTCCCAACGCGCTTCTTCAGAAGCGTTCATATCAACGATGATAGCTTTCAGTTCAGCACGCTTGGTCGCGAACTTTACCACAAGCTTCGCACGCTTTGCTTCGCGCGCTTTCATGGATGTTTTAGCCATAACCCTAACCTTACTTGCGGAATGGGAAGTTAAAGGCAGCCAGCAGAGCACGGCCTTCTTCATCGGTATTCGCGGAAGTGGTAATGGTGATATCCAAACCACGGACGCGATCGACTTTGTCATAGTCGATTTCCGGGAAGATGATCTGCTCACGCACGCCCATGGAGTAGTTACCACGACCGTCGAACGCTTTAGCGTTCAGGCCACGGAAGTCACGGATACGCGGTACGGAGATACAGATCAGCCGTTCCAGGAACTCCCACATACGCTCGCCACGCAGGGTTACTTTACAACCTATCGGGTAGCCTTCACGAATCTTGAAGCCCGCAACAGATTTGCGAGCTTTGGTGATCAGCGGCTTCTGACCAGAAATAGCAGCCATATCAGCAGCTGCATTTTCCAATAGTTTTTTGTCAGAGATCGCTTCACCAACACCCATGTTCAGGGTGATTTTCTCGATCCGAGGGACTTGCATGATAGTCTTGTAACCGAACTGCTTAGACAGTTCATTTACTACATCGGATTTGTAGTAATCATGCAGTTTCGCCATCGTTAAACTCCAATTACTTCACAAGTTCGCCGGTGGATTTGAAGAAACGGACTTTCTTGCCATCTTCAATCCGGAAACCAACGCGATCAGCTTTGCCAGTGGCAGAGTTGAACAGCGCTACGTTTGATACATCGATGGGGGCTTCTTTAGTGACGATACCGCCAGCCTGACCCAGTGCGGGTACCGGCTTCTGGTGTTTCTTCACTTGGTTGATGCCTTCCACGATTACCTTACCTTTTGCAATCAGGACTTGAGTGACTTTGCCACGCTTGCCCTTGTCTTTGCCGGTAAGAACAATCACTTCGTCTTCGCGACGGATTTTAGCTGCCATCGTTCGACTCCTTACAGTACTTCGGGTGCCAGGGACACAATCTTCATGAACTTCTCATTACGCAGTTCACGGGTCACCGGGCCAAAAATACGAGTACCGATTGGCTGTTGGTTGTTGTTAAGCAACACAGCCGCATTGTTGTCGAAACGGATGACTGAGCCGTCCGGACGACGAACGCCTTTACGGGTGCGTACGACCACCGCGTTATACACATCACCTTTCTTCACTTTACCGCGAGGAATCGCTTCCTTGATGGAAACTTTAATGATGTCGCCGATGCCGGCGTAACGGCGGTGCGAACCACCCAGAACCTTAATACACATTACACTGCGAGCGCCGGAGTTGTCGGCAACACCCAGCATACTTTGCATCTGGATCATCTTAGTGCTCCGCTTTGTTTACTTCTTATCCCTAATGGGATCTGGCTGCCTTTAAAAGGCGCGAAACTATAACACAGGAGTTTTGGAAAAGGTAGCCTAAAAAACAAACGGCCCCGTGAAAGGGCCGCTTGTTTTGCTTAAAGTGCTAATTAGGCTTTTTCTAGAACACCAACCAAGGTCCAAGACTTAGTCTTAGACAATGGACGGCATTCACGGATCTCCACGAGATCACCCGCTTTACACTCATTGCTCTCATCATGTACGTGCAGCTTGGTAGTGCGCTTGATGATCTTACCGTAGATCGGGTGCTTTACCTTGCGCTCAATAGCAACAGTGATGGACTTATCCATCTTGTCGCTAATTACACGACCCTGCAGAGTACGGATTTTATCAGTCATTACGCACCTGCCTTCTCAGTCAGTACAGTCTTGATACGTGCGACATCACGACGCACTTGTTTCAGAGTGTGAGTCTGAGCCAACTGGCCGGTAGACGCTTGCATACGCATGTTGAATTGCTCACGCAGCAGGCCCAGCAGCTCTTGGTTCAGTTCTTCAACGCTCTTTTGACGCAGATCTTGGGCTTTCATCACATCACCGTCTTAATTACGAAAGTGGTCTGAACAGACAGCTTCGCTGCGGCCAAGGCGAACGCTTCACGCGCCAAGGACTCAGGTACACCGTCCATCTCGTACAGCACCTTGCCAGGCTGGATCGGGCAAACCCAGTATTCCACGTTACCCTTACCTTTACCCATACGAACTTCGAGGGGTTTTTCGGTAATCGGTTTGTCCGGGAACACACGGATCCAGATCTTACCCTGACGCTTAACGTGACGGGTCATGGCACGACGAGCCGCTTCAATTTGACGAGCAGTCAGTTGACCACGAGATGTCGCCTTCAGGCCAAAGGTACCGAAAGAAACTTCGTTACCAGCGTTGGCCAGACCGCGGTTACGACCCTTATGGGTCTTGCGGAATTTAGTACGCTTTGGTTGCAACATTTACCGAATCTCCTTACTTAGCAGCGCGGCGCTTGTTGTCACGCTTGGGCTTTGCAGGAGCTTGTTCTTGAGCCGCGGCAGCATTAACAGCAGCCAGACCGCCCAGAACTTCGCCCTTGAAGATCCAAACTTTAACGCCGATCACACCGTAAGTGGTGTGGGCTTCAGAAGTTGCGTAGTCGATGTCGGCACGCAGGGTGTGCAACGGCACACGACCTTCACGGTACCATTCGGTACGCGCGATTTCAGCACCGCCCAGACGACCGGAAACTTCCACTTTGATGCCCTTGGCACCCAAACGCATGGCGTTTTGTACCGCGCGCTTCATAGCACGACGGAACATAACACGGCGCTCAAGCTGGGAAGTGATGCTGTCGGCAACGAGTTTGCCATCCAGCTCCGGCTTGCGGACTTCGGAAATGTTGATCTGAGCAGGCACGCCAGCAATTGTGGCGACAACTTTGCGCAGCTTCTCAACGTCTTCGCCTTTCTTACCAATCACAACACCCGGACGAGCAGTGTGAATAGTCACACGGATACTCTTAGCCGGACGCTCGATGGTGATCTTGGACAAGGACGCATTTTTCAGTTCCTTGGTCAGGAACTGGCGTACTTGAAAATCGCTGTACAGGTTGTCAGCGAAGTCTTTGGTATTCGCATACCAGGTAGAATTCCAAGGCTTGGTAATACCCAGGCGAATGCCATTAGGATGTACTTTCTGACCCATTGCTTATCTCCCAGCCTTAGCGTCGGATACCACTACAGTGATGTGAGCGGTACGCTTGAGGATACGGTCCGCGCGACCTTTGGCACGCGGGCGGATGCGCTTCATGGAGGGACCTTCGTCGACCATGATAGTAGCAACACGCAGCGCGTCGATATCGGCGCCTTCGTTGTGCTCAGCGTTGGCAATGGCAGATTCCAGCACTTTCTTAACCAGCACAGCAGCCTTTTTCGGGCTGAAGGTCAGGATGTTCAGAGCCTTGTCTACGGACAGACCACGTACTTGATCGGCTACCAGACGAGCTTTCTGGGCAGAAGTACGGGCATAACGGTGTTTAGCGATAGCTTCCATCATTTATCCCTTAGCGCTTCTTAGCCTTCTTATCAGCAGCATGGCCGCGATAAGTACGAGTCGGTGCGAATTCACCCAGTTTGTGACCGATCATTTCTTCGGTAACGAAAACCGGAACGTGCTGACGACCATTATGGACAGCGATGGTCAAACCGATCATGTTCGGGATGATCATTGAACGACGGGACCAGGTCTTAACCGGTTTTTTATCCCCGCTTTCCACCGCTTTCTCTACCTTCTTCAGCAAGTGCAGGTCAATAAATGGACCCTTCTTGAGAGAACGTGGCATGGTGATTCCTCTATGTTAACAATTACTTGTTACGACGACGTACGATGTACTTGTCGGTACGCTTGTTCTTACGGGTCTTGAAGCCTTTAGCCTTCTGGCCCCATGGGGACACAGGCTGCATGCCCTTGTTACGACCCTCACCACCACCGTGCGGGTGGTCGACTGGGTTCATCGCCATACCGCGAACGGTCGGACGAATACCACGCCAGCGGTTTGCACCGGCTTTACCCAGTTGACGCAACATGTGCTCGGAGTTACCGACTTCGCCGATGGTAGCGCGGCATTCGGCCAGAACTTTACGCACTTCGCCGGAACGCAGACGCAGAGTTACATAGTTACCTTCACGAGCCAGAATCTGGATGAAAGTACCAGCGGAACGAGCCAGCTGAGCACCTTTACCAGGCTTCATCTCAACCGCGTGAACGGTAGAACCGACCGGGATATTGCGCATTGGCAGGGTGTTACCTACCTTAATCGCAGCATCAGCGCCAGAAGCGATTGCGTCACCTGCTTTCAGGCCTTTCGGAGCCAGGATATAACGACGCTCACCGTCTGCGTACAACACCAGGGCGATGTTCGCGGTACGGTTTGGATCGTATTCCAAACGCTCAACTTTAGCCGGGATACCGTCTTTGTCGCGCTTGAAGTCGACCAGACGATAGTGCTGCTTGTGACCACCACCAATGTGACGAGTAGTGATACGGCCGTTGTTATTACGACCACCGGACTTGCTCTTGCTGTCCAGCAGAGCAGCAAAAGGCTTACCCTTGTACAGCTCTTGATTGACGATCTTGACGACGTGACGGCGGCCCGGAGAAGTAGGCTTGCACTTAACGATTGCCATTTTTGAGAACTCCTCTTACTCGGCTGCGCCCATGAAGTCGATGTCCTGACCTGCTTTCAGAGTCACATAAGCCTTTTTCCAATCGGAACGACGGCCTACACGTGCACCTGAGCGCTTGGTTTTACCCTTCATGTTCAGGGTACGGACGGTCTCAACTTCGACCTCGAACAGTTTCGCAACTGCAGCTTTGACTTCCGCCTTGGTAGCGTCAACAGCAACTTTGAACACGATTGTGTTCTGCTTTTCTGCAACCATGGTGCTCTTTTCAGAGATGTGCGGAGCCTTCAGAACTTTCAACAAACGTTCTTCGCGGATCATGCCAGCATCTCCTCGATTTGCTTAACTGCCTCAGCAGTCATCAGAATCTTGTCGAAAGCGATCAGGCTGACCGGGTCGATACCGGCAACGTCACGCACGTCGACTTTGTACAAGTTGCGAGCAGCCAGGAACAGGTTCTCATCGACCTCAGCGGTCACGATCAGAACGTCTGTTAGTTCCATCTCTTTCAGCTTGGCGATCAGTTCTTTAGTTTTCGGCGCTTCAATGCCGAACTTTTCAACAACGATCAGGCGCTCTTGACGTACCAGCTCGGACAGAATGCTACGGATAGCGCCGCGGTACATCTTCTTGTTTACTTTCTGGCTGTGATCTTGCGGCTTAGCAGCAAAAGTCACACCACCGGAACGCCAAATGGGCGAACGGATGGAGCCAGCACGGGCACGACCAGTACCCTTCTGACGCCACGGCTTTTTACCGCCACCAGACACTTCAGAGCGAGTCAGCTGCGCACGAGTACCCTGACGGGCACCAGCGGCATACGCAACGACGACCTGGTGAACCAGAGCTTCGTTGAATTCGCGCCCGAAGGTAGTCTCGGAAACTTCAAGAGCGCTCTTGGCGTCTTTCATTACCAATTCCATTACTATCTCCTCAGACGTTACGCTTTGACGGCAGGTTTGACGATCACGTTGCCGTTGGTTGCACCCGGTACTGCACCTTTGATGAGCAGCAGGTTGCGTTCAGCGTCAACACGAACCAGTTCCAGGTTCTGAGTCGTTACACGCTCAGCACCCATGTGACCAGCCATCTTTTTGCCTTTGAATACACGGCCCGGGGTCTGGTTTTGACCAATAGAGCCAGGTACACGGTGGGACAGAGAGTTACCGTGAGTCATATCTTGGGTGCGGAAGTTCCAGCGCTTAACAGTACCGGCAAAACCTTTACCCTTAGATGTGCCAGTAACGTCTACCAGCTTAACGTCAGCGAGAAGATCTACTTTCAGCTCGCTACCAACAGTGAAGGTTTCACCGTTGTTCAGGCGGAATTCCCACAGACCGCGACCGGCTTCTACACCAGCTTTGGCGAAGTGGCCAGCTTCCGGCTTAGTTACACGGCTAGCTTTTTTGGCGCCAGTGGTAACCTGAATAGCGTTGTAGCCGTCGGTTTCTACAGATTTGACCTGAGTTACACGGTTAGCTTCAACTTCGATAACAGTCACCGGGATAGAAACGCCATCTTCAGTGAAGATGCGAGTCATACCCACTTTGCGACCTACAAGACCGATTGTCATTGTTATCAACCTCTTTCCGTAATTAACCCAGGCTGATCTGGACGTCTACACCCGCTGCCAGATCCAGACGCATCAGGGCATCTACGGTCTTGTCAGTTGGCTCAACGATGTCTACCAGACGCTTATGAGTGCGGATCTCGTACTGATCACGCGCATCTTTGTTGACGTGCGGGGAGATCAGAACGGTAAAACGCTCTTTGCGAGTCGGCAGCGGAATAGGACCGCGAACCTGCGCGCCAGTGCGCTTTGCAGTTTCAACGATTTCCGCAGTGGATTGATCAATCAGGCGATGATCAAAAGCCTTCAGGCGGATACGGATTCTTTGGTTCTGCATTGACAGAGCTCCAATAGATAAAAGAACATAAACCAACACCGCCCGACCGAGATTGTTCCCGCCAGAGGTGTGATTTTTCACGTTTCTCCCCATATCGGGGAGACTGTATGGCTGGTTCCCACTCAGGGGATGCGCAGCAAGCAGACATATCGTCTGGCGAGCCTCATGGGCAAGCGGACGGGATTATACCGATTTTTCTAATTTGCGCAAGCAGCAGCGGACAGTTTGTGCGCAATGCCATGCGTTGCAACGCCCTTTATCGTGACTGGTTTACGCTTACTCGCCCACTCTTTGGCACCGTCTATTTGCCAATGCGACAAGCCGACCCTCCGGCTGATAGACTGAGCACCGCCTTCGTTAATAGAACGACTCGCCATGCTCAAAGATCAAAAGAAAGCCTATCAATATGGACTTTGCGCCGTCGCACTCTGGTCAACGGTCGCCAGCGCCTTCAAAATTTCGCTCAGCTATTTTGAACCCTTGCAATTACTGTTGGTTGCAGCATTAACCTCCACCTTAACGCTGGCTATTATCGTGGCCAAACAGGGTAAACTGGCAGTGCTGGGTACTTACCTGAAGGCACGTCCGCGCTACTATCTCGCGCTTGGAATACTCAATCCCTTCCTCTATTACCTGCTGCTATTCAAAGCCTATGACCTGCTGCCAGCCCAACAGGCACAGACCCTTAACTACACCTGGGCCATCACTCTCAGCCTGCTGGCCGTTCCTTTCCTCGGCCAAAAACTGCGCCGCCGTGATGGTGTCGCTATTCTTCTCGGCTACTTTGGCGCGCTGGTGATCGCCACCAAAGGGAATGTGTTCGGCCTGCAATTTGACAGTCCACTCGGCGTGACACTGGCGCTGGTATCGACGCTCATCTGGGCCAGCTACTGGATCCTCAATGCCCGCCATCAAGGAGACCCCATCGTTAGCCTGTTGCTTGGCTTTATGATCAGCCTGCCGTTTATTGCTGGGGCGACCTGGTTACTCTCTGACTTTGCCATGACTGCCTGGCAGGGGTGGCTTGGTGCCATCTATGTTGGACTGTTCGAGATGGGTTTTGGCTTCGTGCTCTGGCTGATGGCACTGCGCTATGCCACCAATACCGCCCCCATCAGCAACCTCATATTTATCTCGCCGTTTGCCTCGTTAGTACTGCTCAACCTGTTGATCGGTGAAACCATTCACCCCGCCACGCCGATCGGGTTGGCACTGATCGTCGCCGCGTTGCTCATTCAACAAGTACCGTATGGCAAGCGTAAGCGCCTTGATCCACAAACCTAAAAATGCAGAAAGGCGCATCACGTGATACGCCCTTGTGCTAATCCTGCCACACCAAGGGTTGGTGTTTAGGTAGCCGGATTTCAACCAGCAAGCCCCCCAACTCGGCATGGCCTAATTTAATCGTGCCATGATGTTGAGCGACTATTTTAGCGACAATCGCCAGTCCCAAACCACTACCACCATTAGTCCGCGCCAGATTACCTTGGGTGAAGGGTTTGAGCACTCGATCATAATCTTGTTCAGCAATCCCGGGGCCATCATCACTTAATCTCAGACGCACCCAGTGACTATCTTCTTGCAATTCGGCATGTAATCGACTGGCACCGTAGCGCAGTGAATTGCCAGCAAGGTTGCTCAGCACCCGCCTTACACTCACTGGGTTACATGCCACCCATACCGCCTCTGTTGGCAATGCTAACTCCACCTCTGCACCCTGCTCGGTGTACATCAGTAAAACATCATGGATCAGTTGAGTCAGATCGATGGGATGAGTATCTAATCCCTCATCCGGTCTGATGTAATCGATAAACTGGTCGATGATAGCATTGGACTCATCGATATCAGCATTGATGCACCCCCTGAGATACTCGTCACCCGAGGACATCATCTCGGTGGCCAGCCGGATGCGAGTCAGCGGGGTACGTAGATCATGAGACACGCCGGCCATCATCAGATTGCGCTCTGCGATCAGCTCTTGGATGGAATAGGACATATGGTTGAACGTGCGGGTCAGTCGTCGCACCTCGCGAGAACCCTGCTCCCCTAACGCATCGGGAAAATGGCCTTTAGCCACCGCCACGGCGCCCGCTTCGAGCTCTTCAAGAGGCCGCACCAACTGGCGAGCAAAGCGCCAGGCCGCAAACAAAGTAATGGCGAGCAGTACAGTCAGATAGATAATCAGTGGTTCAATGTCGTCATCCTCAATCTCAGTAAGCGGGATCCGAACCCAGAGTTGATTAGCCTGGGGAGGTTGAATCCAAATGATGTAGTGATTTTGGATCTCGACCCGTACCTTCGTCGGACCACCCAGCTCACGGCTGAGGTTCTCTTCTAAATAGGCGTAAGGCTTGGCGGCGGCTAAACCATGTTTTTTGGCTTCCAGCTGGGTATAGATGTCGCTGCCGGTCGCTACATAGATCAGCGCCTCACCATCATCGTCTAATGCCAGCTGACCACTTCCGACCGGAAAAATGAGTTTGACCTGATTGGCCAGTAAATGGCTGATCTGCTTAACCGTGGGGGCGAGTAGGTAGTTATAGAAAGTCACGTAAGAGACGGCCTGATAAACCACTAACACCGCCGCCAAAAACCAGAGGATGCGGGAAAACATCCCCGCAACCTTGCTCATACCCCCTCACCATCTGGCACAAACACATAACCGAGCCCCCACACCGTCTGCAGATAGCGGGGTTGAGCCGGGTCCTGCTCCAGCAGGCGTCGCAGACGAGAAACCTGCACATCAATGCTACGTTCGGTGGCGGTATACTCCCGCCCCCGCGCCAGATTCATTAGTTTGTCCCGCGACAGTGGCTCACGGGGATAACTAACCAGCACCTTGAGCACCGCAAACTCGCCGCTGGTCAAGGCAACGGGCTCCCCATCACGATGCAATTCACGGGTGGCGAGATTGAGCTGGTAAGCACCGAAACAGACCATCTTCTCTGCTGTGGCAGGGGCACCGGGCAGCTCGACCGTGTGGCGACGCAACACCGCCCGAATCCGCGCCAGCAACTCCCGTGGATTAAATGGCTTGGGCAGATAATCATCGGCGCCCATCTCCAACCCTACGATCCTGTCGACCTCATCGCCCTTGGCCGTCAGCATCAGTACTGGGATTTGATTACTGGCTGCCCGCAAGCGCCGACAAATAGAGAGGCCATCTTCACCCGGCAGCATCAGGTCGAGCACCATCAAGCTGAAGTTCTCACGGGCGAGCAAGCGATCTGCCTGCTCGCCGTTCGCCACCCCCCTTACCACGAATCCCTGCTCGGTGAGGTAACGCTCCAGTAATGAGCGTAATTTGAGGTCGTCATCCACCACCAGAATCTTGTATTGCTGCTGGCTCATCTGCCTGATTCTCCTTGTTAATGCCGGCTCAATAGTAGAGGGCCAACGGATATCGGCAAAGCATAAATATGTTACCGGTTATGACGTAGCCCCCGCGCTAGAAAGGCCCGCTAATGAGGGGGTACCTGATGGCCCTCACCGCTTTTTTCACTCGACAGCGAGCCATCAGCCGCTAATATCCCCAGTCAGTTGTTACTCCCCCCAGAACGCGACGCAATCAGACTGTATGAAAACCAAACTGATCACCCGTGAAGGCTATAACAAGCTCAAACAAGAGCTCGATCTCCTCTGGCGTGAAGAGCGCCCTGATGTCACCAAAAAGGTCGCTTGGGCGGCCAGCTTGGGGGATCGCAGCGAAAACGCCGACTACCAATACAACAAAAAACGGTTGCGCGAGATCGACCGACGAGTCCGCTACTTACGCAAGTGTCTCGAAGAGCTGGGCATCGTCGACTACGCCCCCGCCCAAGAGGGCAAAGTGTTCTTCGGCGCGTGGGTCGAGGTGGAGAACGACGAGGGCGAAACCAAGCGCTTTCGCATCGTCGGCTATGACGAGATTTTTGGCCGCAAAGATTACATCTCCATTGATGCCCCCATGGCCCGCGCTTTGCTGAAAAAAGAGGTCGGTGATGAGGCCATCGTGCAGACCCCCTTGGGTGAAGTCTGTTGGTATATCAACCACATCAGCTACACCGCCTAACAAACTTCAATCCTCGCTGGCGGCCCCATCCCTTTGGCGCCGACCATCGACCATACGGGTCTGGCTCACCACATCGCCAGACCCGATGACAAAGGTGCTAACCCAACATCATGATACCGACCATTGAACACCAGATTGCCGCCGAGCTAGGTGCCCGCCCGCAACAAGTCGACGCCGCCATCCGCCTGCTGGACGAAGGCGCTACCGTGCCTTTTATCGCCCGTTATCGTAAAGAGGTCACTGGCGGTCTGGACGACAGCCAGCTGCGTACCCTAGAGAGCCGCCTCGGCTACTTACGTGAACTAGCAGATCGCCGTCAGGTGATCCTGCGCTCCATCGAGGAGCAGGGTAAACTCACCCCAGAATTGACCCGTGAACTGAACGAGGCCGACAGCAAAACTCGGCTGGAAGATCTCTACCTCCCCTACAAACCCAAACGCCGCACCAAGGGGCAAATGGCCATTGAGGCCGGGCTGGAGCCGCTGGCCAACCTGCTGTTCACCGACCCGATGCAGGATCCCGAGCAAGCGGCTGCCGCCTTCCTCAATGCCGAACAGGGCATTGCCGACAGCAAGGCCGCCCTCGATGGCGCCCGCTACATCCTGATGGAGCGCTTCGCCGAGCAGGCTGATCTGCTGGAAAAGCTGCGCGACTACCTGTGGCAATACGCCACCCTGCGGGCCCGTGTGGTGACCGGCAAGGAGCAGGAAGGGGCCAAATTCAAAGACTACTTCGAACATGACGAACCGCTGCACAAGGCCCCCTCCCACCGAGTGCTGGCCATGCTGCGCGGACGTAACGAGGGGATCCTCAATCTGGCGCTGGTGACGGGCGAGGAGACAAGCGCCAGCCCCTGCGAAGGGATCATCGCCCACCACCTCAAGCTCAATCTACAAAACCGCCCGGCCGACAAGTGGCTGCAAGGGGTGGTTAGCTGGACATGGAAGATCAAGCTCTCCTTGCAGATGGAGACCGAACTGGTCGGCCGCATCCGCGAATCGGCAGAGGACGAGGCAATCAAGGTGTTTGCCATGAACCTCAAGGATCTGCTGATGGCGGCCCCGGCCGGTATGCGCTGTACCATGGGGCTGGATCCGGGCATCCGCACCGGGGTCAAGGTTGCCGTGGTAGATGCCACCGGCAAACTGGTCGATCACGCCACCATCTATCCGTTCGAACCAAAACGCCAGCTTGATCAGAGCCTCAAGACCCTAAGCGAGTTGTGCCAGAAGCACAAGGTCGAGCTCATCAGCATTGGCAACGGCACTGCCTCGCGGGAGACCGACCGACTGGTGAGCGATCTGTTCGAACGCTACCCCGCCGCCAAAGCGCAGAAAATCGTGGTAAGCGAAGCGGGAGCTTCGGTCTACTCCGCCTCTGAGCTCGCCTCTCAGGA
Source organism: Aeromonas cavernicola (assembly GCF_002795305.1). Lineage (GTDB taxonomy): Bacteria > Pseudomonadota > Gammaproteobacteria > Enterobacterales > Aeromonadaceae > Aeromonas > Aeromonas cavernicola. The sequence continues at coordinate 38,883 of NZ_PGGC01000016.1, read as the reverse complement.
GTTCCCAGATCTCGACGTCTCGATCCGTGGTGCCGTCTCCATCGCCCGCCGCCTGCAAGACCCGCTGGCCGAGCTGGTCAAGATCGACCCCAAGAGTATCGGGGTGGGCCAGTATCAACACGACGTCGGCCAGAGCCAGCTAGCCCGCCGACTGGATGCGGTGGTAGAGGATTGCGTGAACGCGGTTGGGGTCGATGTCAATACCGCCTCGGTCGCCCTGCTCAACCGAGTATCCGGCCTCTCCCAGACCATGGCCCAAAACATCGTCGCCTACCGGGATGAAAACGGCGCGTTCAACAGCCGCCAGCAACTGCTGAAAGTGAGTCGACTCGGCCCTAAAGCGTTTGAGCAGTGCGCTGGCTTTTTGCGGATTCGCGGTGGCAGCAACCCACTCGATGGTTCAGCGGTACACCCTGAATCTTACCCCGTGGTAGAGCGGATCCTCGCCAAACTGGAGCAGACCGTCGACAGTCTGCTTGGCAACAGTCACCAGCTGCGCAGCCTGAAACCGGCCGACTACACCGATGCGCAGTTCGGCCTGCCCACCGTCACAGACATCATCAAAGAGCTGGACAAGCCGGGCCGTGACCCACGCCCCGAGTTCAAAACCGCGACCTTCAAGGAAGGGGTGGAGAAGTTAAGCGACCTGGTGCCCGAGATGGTACTGGAAGGGGTGGTCACCAACGTCACCAATTTCGGCGCCTTCGTCGACATTGGCGTCCATCAAGATGGACTGGTGCATATCTCGTCCCTGACCGATCGTTTCGTGAAAGACCCTCGTGAAGTGGTCAAAGCGGGCGATATAGTGCGAGTGAAGGTGCTGGAAGTCGATGTGCCACGCAAGCGGATCAGCCTGACCATGCGCCTTGATGAGCAAGCTGGGCAACCGGCCCGCAAGCCGGCTGAAGCGCGCAACAGCAGTGCCGGCAACGCCAAGCCAAGAAATGAGCCACGCCAAAGCGCCTCTCTGGGCGGCGCCATGGGCAATGCGTTCGCGGCGGCGTTGGCGAAAAATAAGAAACCGGGTCAGTCCTAGCAAGCACAGCAAGGCTAGCGTCGTCGGTAGACCGCTCTCCTACACCAAGCCCAGATCAGACCCGCCACTGGTAACGTGACCTCGTGGCGGGTCTCATGAATATACTTAAACCTAGCGATCACCTCCTCGGGTCTGACCGCCCCCTGTTGACGGCGGATAGCAAGCTCCTTGCCTGATCACGAACACGAGAATTGAACATGAACACACAATGGACCGATTTTATTACCCTCCTCAAGCGCGAGGTCGTCCCCGCCCTTGGCTGTACCGAACCTATGTCGGTTGCACTGGCCGCAGCCAACTGCCGCCAATTGCTGGGAGAGACCCCCACTCGGGTCAGGGTGTGGGTCAGCGGCAATTTGTTCAAAAATGGGATGGGGGTCGGGGTACCCGGCACCGGCATGATCGGGTTACCCGTGGCGGCTGCGGTCGGCATTACTGGGGGTAATCCTGATGCGGGGCTGCAAGTGCTAAGCGCTCTCACGCCTGCCCACGTTGAGGCCGCCAAAGCGTTGCTGCCTGTCATCAGAGTGGATGTCAAAGATGTGCCTGATGTGCTGTACGCCGAAGTACTAGCCGAAGCGGCAGGCCACAGTGCCCGAGTGGTGATTTGTACCGATCATACCCGGATCATCCTGATGGAGAAGGATGGTGAAGTGCTCATGAGCCAAGACAGCGCTCCTAGCGTTCACATTCAGCCCGCTCAAGCCAGTAAACCCACCATGAACCTGCGCCACATCGTGGAGTTTGCGTTGCATGTGCCACTGCCAGAGATCGATTTTATCCGTGCGGCCGCCACCATGAATCAAGCACTAGCAGATGAGGGATTGCAGGGCTATGGCTTACGGATCGGCCAGATCCTGACCCAACAAGTGGAACGTAAGCTGTTGTCTGATGACTTGATGACGCTGGCCATGCGGCTCTCTTCTGCCGCATCGGACGCTCGGATGGATGGCGCCATGTTGCCCGCCATGTCCAATTCCGGCTCAGGTAATCAAGGCATTGCGGCAACCATGCCAGTGGTGGCTGCCGCCCGCTTTCTCAAGACCAGCGATGAGCAACTGACCCGTGCGCTGGTGATGAGTCATCTGGTCGCTATCTATATCAAAACCTACCAGCACAAGCTCTCAGCCCTGTGTGCGGCCAGCACCGCCGCGATGGGCTCTGGCGCCGCCATCACTTGGTTACTCGGTGGTCAATTTGAACAAATCAGCCACTGTATCAACAACATGATTGGTGACGTGTCAGGCATCATTTGTGATGGTGCTGGCAGTGCCTGTTCGATGAAGGTGTCGACCTCCACCTCGGCGGCGGTGAAGTCATCGCTGCTGGCGATCAATAACCTCCGGGTTCCCCAGAGCGAAGGCATAGTGTCAGACGACGTGGATCAAACTATCGCCAATTTGGGCCGGCTGGCAAAAGAGGGGATGCTCGATACCGACCTTGAAATCATCAATATCATGCGCGCCAAACAAGGCGGTAACAGCGAGTAAAATCGAGCTGTCACGGTGGCAGATCGACCCCGCCAGCGCCATCAAGCATGACTGCCGCAATCCGTTGCGGCTCATCCTGTCACGGCTGACGAACCAAGCCAGCCTCTTGCAAATAGGCTTCCACCTGCTGTTGGTAATCGGCTTGAAAGGAAAACTTGGTGCTGTCGGTCGCCGCAATCACATTAACCAGTAAGCAAAACAGTGATGCGCCCACCAATCCTCTTCCCCACCACTGGGGATAACGCTTACTCCAACCCACAAGTAGTAACAAGGGGGGAAACAGGGCGTAGGGGAAGACCAGCATCAGATGCCAGTAGTTGAAAATGATGGGAGAAAGCGCGGCGCTGGTTAGTACCGCGAGCACCGCCGCCACCGCATAAAGGCCCAGCCACGTCTCTCCGTTGATCGGCCCGCAATCACTGCGCAAAAGACGGGGGCGGATGGTCTGCCAGAGCTGCCAATTGGCCTTCGCAGCCAGCAGCACCGTGGCTGCGCCAACGCCATAGACCACCATGCGCCACAACCAAACCGCTGCCAACTGCCAATACTCATGACCCGCCAGCCAAATAAACTGAGTGTCGTTGACCAGCTTGCTGGCAAATAGCCAAGAGCCGTACCTTAACCAGTACAGCACCGACTTGAAGACGGGGTAGACGTGGACCAGCCCCCAGCCGATATAGCGCTGACGCGCCTCGGGATCGACATTCTGCACAATCGTGGTGTTATTCATCACCTCGAGTGCATAAGGGATCAGTGACGCCCCAATCAGCAATACCGCCACCACCACTCCCAGCCAACTGACGTGGAGCACTCGGCGCCAAAACAGATAAGCCGAGATCACCGCCAACAACGGCCAAGAGTAGTGCAACTGCATGGCCATCCCGATAGCCAGCAGGTGGACAATCATGTGCCAGAACGAGGCTCGCTCGCGCATATGCCACGCAGACCAGCAGTGCATAGCGGAAAAGAGGAACAGATAAGAGGGGTTGTAGAGCAGGCTCTCGTACTGAAACCAAGGGTTGAACCAGCACAGCAGCAAAAATAGCAACCGCACTCTATCCCCAAATATCTGCCGGATCACCGCATCAAACAGCAAAAAGCCCACCAGTCGCATCGCTAGCAGCAGGATCATCGGGGTATAAGGTGAATCCCACAGCAGTAGCGGCCCACCGATCAGCCAAGCCGATAGACTCCCCGGCACATTACCTACTGCACTAGCCGCATTGCCATAGCTGAGCCAGACCCCCTGGTAAGCACCCAGATACCCCTTGTAGAGCATCTGAGTCTGGTCACCGGTGAGGAGCTGAAACTGAAAAAACATCAGGAACATCAGCACACCACTGATGATGCCTAGATAAAACAGCCTATCTGCTCCAACCTTCTCATTCATATCCTGCAATCCCTGTATCTCGATTGATTAACGCTGTGGCTGAATAACCAGCCACATTAGTGGGGGGGATTCACGCTCGATGCGACCCATGTTGTGAAGGAATGTTCGAACGCTTGCATATCTAAGCTGTTGATATCCTGCATCTCTGACGCGGTTGAAAACAACACCGTTGCATCCGGCTGATTAGGATGCCACTCATCGAAATTCTCACTCCCGCCGCCGAGGTCTGGGTTGTAAAGCCCCAGCACTGGCACGCTAAGTCCCGCAGCAATATGCACGGTTGCCGTGTCAACCGACACCAAGCCAACACTGTGACGGATTTGCGTAAAAAGACCGCCAAGTGATGGTGACTCGGGTGACAGCAGGAGCCGAGATGGATCAGTGACACTGGCCTTACAGGCCATTGCTTCCTGCGCTAAACCGGGCGGAAACAGCAGGCAAATACTCTGCGCCCCTCTAGCCAACATGATATTCAGCATGGCAATAATGCTGGCAGGCCGGAGCCGACGAGCACGACCATTACCATATGGATTAAACGCAATCACCGCCTGATCTGCTGGCCACCACTGCGCTAATGCCACATCCCACTCAGGGCGAGCTGGGATGATGTAACGGGTGTCGGGCGAGGTAATCCCCATTGCCAGCAAGAGCTCAGCAAATTTATCGGCAAAATGGCGCCCTGCGGTGCGAGCCCCTAGCTTGATATCAATGCAGGTGAGCGCATCATCAATGCCCGCAACATGGCAAGCATCGACCTGATTCAAAAAGTAAATATCTTTCATTTTCAATAATTTACTTAGGTGAACCAAGTAGCTAACGCGGCCCAGACGGTGAGCAAGCTGCTTGAGCTCACCATAGCTAGGGCGTTTGGCAATCTCGATCACCCGATCAACACCGAAATAATCGCGAAACAACGGTGCCATGCCTGACGTCGTCACCACCCATACTTCTCGCTCAGGTTGCGCCTTATGGATCTCACGGGCTACCCAGGAGGATACAATGGAATCCCCTAGCTTGGCGTCCCAGCGGAGCAGTACGACCTTGCTTTTATCCTCATCTGCAGGGCGTTCACGAGTACGGTCAAATAGCCAGCGACCTAATTGGCGACGAACTACATCACGAGCTCGTTGCAGCTTGTTAATCAACGCCATAGGTTCCTCTAACGCGGCAAAAAAATTCAGGAGACCAGCATGCGACACAGTGCAGCCGTCACATCATCTGGTTTGAGAGCATCAAGACTGTCGCCCGCCACCTTGAGCACATGGTGGGGGCCGTGCAGGGGAATAAATGCCTCACGCCAAGGTTCGCTGTTCATCAAAATGAGCGTGGGTACAGCATAAGAGGCCGCAATATGGACGATCGCGGTATCGGTAGAACATACTCCTACCGCATCACGCACAAGCGTCGCTGCATCAAGAATGGAATCGGGATAGCAACAGCGTAAATCGGGGCGTTCGATCGCCACTGGCGTATGGCTAAAACAGAGGTAGCTAAGCCCAGTGATGGTGGGTAATGCTGCTAAAATATCCTGCTGCAACCGTGCTGTAACAGAATTACCTTGCTGACTACCTGCCAAGTTAACAACGACATAACGACCAAAGCGAGAGGTATCAAACGCCATGTTGCACGGTGCAGGGACTGAGTAAGGCCCTGATACCGCTCCTTCCACGATGGCAAACATACGGTAAACAAAATGTGGATTTACAGCGGCCGCCACTTCACGGGCTTTTGCCCGAAATAGCGGTTGTAACTTTTGTTGCGCCTCATTTTTATAACGCAAGGGCAGCGATAACAATTTACCGTGGGCGATATAAAGCATCTTGGCCATGGCCACCGCATCAGGTTCATCAAATAGATTGATAACCAGATCAAAGTGCCGAGATCTCAGCCCACGTAATAAAGCCCAGCTTGGTTTATCAAACAGTTCGCGATTTAATACAACGGCATGACAAGCAGCAATCCCGGCTACTTGCTGCGCTAACACGACATTTCGCGGACTGCAAAGTAACTCGATCGACGCATCAGGATAACGCAGCTGTAAAGCGCCCAGAGCTGGCAATGAGAGAATAAAATCCCCGATCGCATCAAAACAAATCACCAATAAGGTTTGAATTGGCTCAGTTCGCGCCACAATAGCGGGTTGTTTCTTCATCACCGCTTTAGCTAACCACGCCTTCATCATCTTGTTCATATTCATGCTAGTGTGATACTGATATTAGCTTGAGGTGTTAACAGGATTAACTATGTGCTGGCCATAGTCTCTATCATCTATGGTTGTAGAAAATATGTTTACATCCACACAACATGGCTCTACGCCGACTGCTGTTAATTTATTCAGCTGTAGACGCCCAGTTAAATAATCCGCCGGCATGCGAACTGGATAAGCATGCTTCAATATTTTTTGGGCACCCTGAAGGGTCAAAATATAACCCGCTGTTGACATAATACCGCGCTGTGAGGCTTTACTTGGGGATACATAAGAGGCTAGCCGATACCCCTCTGGTAGCGTTTTTTTCCATGGCCAACTTTTGGCTTTACCATGGATCAGAAAAATGATGTCTGCATCCGATTTATGGCAGGCAGAGTTCACAATCTCTTTGAAATGCATATGTAGGTAAACATCATCTTCTAAAATAATGGCGCGCGGTATCTGCTTAGCAACCAACATCTCACAGAGTCGGATATGACTGAGCGCACACCCCACCTCCCCCAAACTCAGCTTATGACCACAAAAACGCTGCGCCTCTGCAAAATCCACTTGCGCAATCGTCTCTGGGTCCAACTTTTTACCATCTACCGCATCCCAAAACTCAAATGGCAAACCCAAATTGGCCATTTGTGCCGTAACTGAAGCTCGGCGATCTGCACTACGAATTAAGCTGATAACGAATATAGGAATCATTGCATGTGGTCCAATTGGTCTTGTGCCGTCCTGTCCAGCCATAAAAACAGCAGTCCTAGTGTGTAGAGGTAAACAATGGCTTGATGTTCAAATGGGACATCACTAAGCCCGTATACTGCAAATATGATGGGATACATGGCCAATACGGATGATATGCCACCAATACGCCCCCCCCACCAAGATGGCAAGCCCATCAATAACAGCAACGCAATGAAGCCGAATGCTCCACGAATCATTAGGTTCTGCATATATTGATTATGTGAATGAGCTAATGCGGGATGTAATAACAGCGGGGAGCTTTTACCCTCTTCGACTAATTGTTTCTTGATGGCATCAAAACCTTCTGTGCCAACACCAATAACAGGGGACGATAGAAATCCTTGCCACGCCCCTTGCCAAGCAACGAGACGCAGCCCCCATGATGTCTGATAAGTACCCACCTCAGCTTTTTGTATATCGTGGAGGCTAGCGTTAATTCGGCCTTGTAATATCGAGCTTTGTTGATAAAAAAATATGAGCCCTAAAAATAGCCCAGAAATGATAAAAGCATATTTCAAAGGTCTTTTTTTAGTCCTAATAAATAGCATAATGGGCAATATTAAAATAAGCGCCAACCAGACGCCTCTACTTTGTGAGGCATACAGTGCATATAACGACATAATAATGGCAATAAGTGAGACCAACTTATCCCATCTCATATTGGCTCGCTCGTAACCAATAAACCAGTTGAGGAGTGCCAGCGCTAACGCAGCTTGCGAGAATAAAATCGCATTAGTAAACCCCTCCACTCGAGTAATACCGTGATAAACCTGCCACATACTCAGTAGGCCAAGACTTATTCCTCCTATTTGGATAGCATGGCGAGTAACGGTCAGAATTATTTTTTCCCTTGGCATGAAGAACCCAAAAAGAACAACGTAGACGAGGCTGCGCATCACTCCATATTGATCGCCATGAATAAATCGATTGACCAAAATAAACAGACCATACCCTAAAAAAACCCAGAGTAAATGATGAACAGGCAACCTCAAGACCGATCGCTTACCCACCAAAAAATTAATTAATCCTAGTACAATTGAAATAACCAATAAATTAGAGAGTAGCGCTTTTCCCTCTGGCACCAGAAATAACCCACAGAAAACAAATCCTAATGAAATAGAATATGTGGCAACCGTTACCCTATTAAGCCAAACACTGGGCGTACAACGCATTAATTACTTCCTAAACACATAATTGCCACGAATTTTTCGCCACAATCCAAACGCATCGGTACGAGGGAAGATGGCAATTCGACGGATCTGATAAGGGTCTTGATGTATCGCTTTCGGCCCACTGTTGGTGGCCACCGCAAAACGATATCCGGCCTGGATAGCTTGCTCTCTAGCACTGTCGTTCATGTCGCCGTAGGGGTAAGCAAATGAGAGCAGCGGATAACCCACCAACGCTTCTAATTGACGTTTATTCTCTCGAATTTCATAGGCTTGTTGTTCAGGTGACAGCTTACTCAGACGGGAATGAGTCAGCGTGTGTCCCCCGATCTCCACATGACCAGTAGCGGCTAGCGCCTTAATCTGAGCCCCATTCATCAATGCAACGGGGGCATCTGGGTTACTAGGATGCTCTACATCCCAGCGGTTATACTGCTCGCCAGTGACCACGTAGACCACGGCTTTATAACCATATTTTTCCAGCAGTGGCAGCATACGAGTCAGGTTGTCTTGATAACCATCATCGGCAGTGATCATCAGGTACTTCTTGCCGTATTGCAGGCGATGGATAAAGCCCTTGTCCGCTAGATCGCCAAACGTCAGGGTTTCGTAACCGAGCCACTTCATCAGGCGCAGATGCCACTCGAACATTTTGATCGGTAGCCAAGTACCATGTACTCCCTTCTCGTTATCCTGCTCGATAAAGCGGTGATACATGATAATGGGCATTTCTCGGCGCAATGTCTCAACCACGGCATCCTGATAGATGGACTCTAGCCCCGATATTATCCTCGGCAAGCCATACTCATCCTGAATACGTTGCCGAATAGTCTCCGGCACCCTCTTACTGGCCAAGGCAGAGACCAGCTGTCCCTGCAGCGCCGCAAAATCAATGACCAGGTCGCTAGGGCCAATATCACCGAAGTTACTTGCCAGCGCCTCTGCCAGATTCTGTTCTGTCACCAACCCAATGGCCTTCGCCTCACCAACGGCAAAGACTGGACGACCGCACAATAAGGACTCTACAGCAACCCTGCCGGCACCAATCACTAGATCGCATTGCGACATCAAGGCGGGGATATCATCCACATACCCAACAAACTCAACCTGATCCTGAAAACGTAAAAAGCGCGCCAGTAACGGGCTACCACTGACCACCTTCACCTGATAGGTATCAAGATCAAGCACTTCGTCAAGCAAGCGGTAACAAAGTTCACCTTTGGGACCGCTTAGGCGGCCGATAATGGCAATAACAGGCTTGGGGTTTGCCGGAGCCGGCATCGGCTGGAACTTGTCGGTTTCGACACCATTACGCAGCACCTGCACGATGCTGGGCGCGACCCCGAGGTTGTCGACAATCTGCTTGGCAATATCCTCACAGACAGCCACGGCCCTAGCACCGAGGGCATGGAACGCCTTGCGCGACGCATGCACCGGTTGGCGGCCATGCACCGTGGTGATCATTGGGGTACCAGTCAGCTTGCAGGCAATATAACTACTCCAGCCAGATGCGCGGGAGTGAGCATGTACCAACTGGATATGGTGCCTCTTGATGAGATAGATGAGGTAGAAGACGTGCCAGAAGCGACGCAGCAGGCTGCGCTTGTTAAATTTCAGGGTGAAAACGGGCCCAAGGGTTGGCTTGGTCAGGGTATCTGACACATAAAAAATCTGGTGTCCACGTTCGGTCAACGCATTGCCAACCGTGGTGGCATAGACTTCAGCTCCCGTCACTTCGAGCTGGGAGAGTGCCATCAATATATTCATGGTGCAGTTACCCGATCCAACAAAAGAGCGCGCAGTGTGTCATACATAATCACGCCGGAGGCAGGATCAGCCGGCACCCGGCGTCGTTATCTCAGCGCGATGCGCGTTATACGTTAGCGATTGAGCCAAGCCATGTAATCGGCCACCCCTTCGGCCACGGTTTTGAACTCGGCATCATAACCGGCACTACGCAGCTTAGTCATGTCAGCTTGGGTAAAGCTCTGGTAGCGACCCTTAAGGTGATCAGGGAAAGGGATGTACTCGATGGCCCCTTGCTGATGGTGTTTGATCACCGCCTCCGCCACGTTCTGGAATGGCTCGGCCCGACCAGTACCGCAGTTGAAAATGCCGGAGTGCTGCGGATTTTGCCAGAACCAGAGGTTTACTTTGCAGACATCGTCGATATAGATGAAGTCACGCATCTGGCCGCCATTGGGGAAACCGTCACACCCTTCGAACAGCTTGGGGTTCTCACCCTTCTTCACCTGGGTGTTGAGGTGGAAGGCAACGGAAGCCATAGAGCCTTTGTGCTGCTCACGCGGACCGTAGACGTTGAAGTACTTGAGGCCCACCACCTGGGAGTTGATCTCAGGGATCCAGCGACGCACGTACTGGTCAAACAGCTGCTTGGAGTAGCCATAGACGTTGAGCGGCTGTTCGAACTGGGGATCTTCGATGAAGTTGTCGTTGCGGCCACCGTAGGTCGCAGCAGAGGAGGCGTAAATAAACGGGATTTCACGCTCGATGCAGTAGTGGAACAGATCCTTGGAGTACTCGTAGTTGACCTCCATGATGAACTTGCCGTTCCACTCGGTGGTCGCTGAGCAGGCACCTTCGTGGAAGATCACCTCAATGCCGTTGTCCCACTCTTCAAACTCGTCACCAGAAACAACGCGCGCCTGGAACTCATCTTTATCCATGTAATCAGCAATGGTCAGATCGACCAAATTGACGAACTTGGTGCCGTCGGTCAGGTCATCAATGACCACGATATCGGTCCGTCCTTGAGCGTTCAGCTGTTTAACCAGATTGCTGCCGATAAAGCCAGCACCGCCAGTGACTACGATCATGGAGTTTGCCTCTCGTTGTTGATGGCTACATGTGACTGCTTATTAAAGCTATGTAATAGTTAGCCAATTTAAAATTGGCGAAAAGTCTATCACGAGCCGCAAGGGGATTCGACCTTGATGATCCCCTCAGTAATCTCCTATCCGTCATCAGGAAACCGTCCATGAAAACCAGAGACAGGATCATTCACAGCGCGACCGAGCTGTTCAACGATCAGGGTGAACCCAACATCACCACCAACCATATCGCCGCCCACTTAGGCATCAGCCCGGGAAACCTCTATTACCATTTCCGTAATAAAGAAGACATCATCCATAGCATCTTCGAGCAGTACGCCAACCACCTCACCGCCAGTTTTACCCCATGGCGCAATGGTGAGAACAACTTACAAGATTTGATGGGCTATCTGGATGCCATCTTCTATCTGATGTGGCAGTTCCGCTTCTTCTACGCCAACCTGCCAGACATCTTGAGTCGTGATGAGCTATTGCAGCAAAAATACCTTAAGACGCAGGAACAGATGCGCACGACCGTGTTTACCCTGCTCAACAGCCTGCGGGAAGGGGCATTTCTCACTGCCAACCAAGATGACCTGCCAGACCTTGGTCACGCCATCAAGATGGTAGTGACCTGCTGGATTCCCTTTCAAACCGCACAAGCCGCTAACGCTCGCATCACCAAAGCGCTGCTCTACCAAGGGGTATTACGGGTGCTGTTCTTGCTCAAACCTTATATCCACCCTCAAGCGACCGAGCAGTACCAGCAACTCACCCAGCACTATCGCCAGCTCACCCAATCGGTTGAGTGAGGGAAATATCATATTTGTCATATCGCAGCATAATCATTTGTATTTGAGGCAAACTATTGCCGTAAAATACTAACTAACGTTGAGAGGGCATTGAAATAACCAATAAGGAGCGAGGATGTCTAACGGATTCTATCGTCACCTGAGCGAGCAACTGGATCAGGTACAGGCCGAAGGGCTGTATAAGCAGGAGCGCATCATCACCTCCGCCCAGCAAGCCAACATCGCGGTGGGCGGTGAGCAGGTACTGAACTTCTGCGCCAACAACTATCTGGGGCTGGCCAACCACCCCGATCTGGTTGCCGCCGCCCATCAGGGGCTGGATAGCCACGGCTTTGGCATGGCTTCAGTGCGCTTTATCTGCGGCACCCAGGACCAGCACAAAGCGCTGGAGCAGAAGCTATCCGCCTTCCTCGGCACCGAGGACACCATCCTCTACTCCTCCTGCTTCGATGCCAACGGCGGCCTGTTCGAGACCCTGCTCGGCGCCGAAGATGCCATCATCTCTGATGCCTTCAACCACGCCTCCATCATCGACGGGGTGCGGCTGTGCAAGGCCAAGCGCTATCGCTACGCCAACAACGACATGGCCGAACTGGAAGCCCAGCTCAAACAGGCGGATGCCGATGGCGCCCGCTTCAAGCTGATCGCCACCGACGGTGTCTTCTCCATGGATGGCGTCATCGCCGACCTCAAATCTATCTGCGATCTGGCGGACCAATACGATGCGCTGGTGATGGTGGATGACTCCCACGCGGTCGGCTTTATCGGCGAAAATGGCCGTGGCACCCACGAATATTGCGGGGTGATGGATCGGGTAGACATCATTACCGGCACCTTAGGCAAGGCGCTCGGCGGTGCCTCCGGCGGCTATACCTCCGGCAAGAAAGAGGTAATCGATTGGCTGCGGCAGCGCTCCCGCCCCTACCTATTCTCCAACTCGCTGGCCCCTGCCATTGTCGCCGCCACCCTCAAGGTGATCGACATGCTGGCCGACGGTCACGAGCTGCGTGCCCGCCTGAAAGAGAACAGCCGTTACTTTCGCGAGCGGATGAGCGCCGCTGGCTTCACCCTAGCGGGTGCCGACCACGCCATCATTCCGGTGATGCTGGGGGATGCCAAACTGGCTGCCGAAATGGCGAGCCGGATGTTGGCGGCGGGCATCTATGTGGTGGGCTTCTCCTTCCCAGTAGTACCGAAGGGACAAGCGCGGATTCGCACCCAGATGTCGGCCGCCCATACCCGTGCGCAACTGGATAAAGCGATCGATGCCTTTATCGGCATCGGCCGTGAACTCGGCGTTATCTGATGTGAAGCAAGGGGCTACAGCCCCTTTTTTCTGCTTTTCTGTATTCATCGTGAAGGAGCAGCCATGAAAGCACTCGCCAAACTGCACAAGAAGGTCGGCATCTGGATGACGGATGTGCCTGCCCCCGAGCTCGGCCACAACGATCTGCTGATCAAGATCCGCAAAACCGCCATCTGTGGCACCGATATCCATATCTACAACTGGGACGAGTGGTCACAAAAGACCATTCCGGTGCCCATGGTGGTCGGTCATGAGTATGTCGGCGAAGTGGTTGCCATCGGTCAGGAAGTGCGCGGCTTCGCCATCGGTGATCGGGTCTCCGGCGAAGGCCACATCACCTGCGGCCACTGTCGCAACTGCCGCGCGGGGCGCACTCACCTGTGCCGCAACACGGTTGGGGTGGGCGTCAATCGGCCAGGCGCCTTTGCCGAGTATCTGGTGATCCCTGCCTTTAACGCCTTCAAACTGCCAGACAACATTCCAGACGAACTGGCCGCCATCTTCGATCCGTTCGGCAATGCGGTGCACACCGCTCTCTCCTTCGATTTGGTGGGGGAAGATGTGCTGATCACCGGTGCAGGGCCTATCGGCATCATGGCGGCGGCGGTCTGCCGCCATGTCGGGGCCCGCCACGTCGTGATCACCGACGTCAACGAATACCGACTGGCACTGGCCCGCAAGATGGGGGTAACCCGCGCCGTCAACGTAGCCAAGCAACCACTATCCGAGGTCATAGCAGAGCTGGGCATGACCGAGGGCTTCGATGTCGGGCTAGAGATGTCAGGAGTGCCAAGCGCCTTTCAAGAGATGCTCGACAAAATGAACCACGGCGGCAAAATCGCCATGCTCGGCATTCCTCCTGCCACTATGGCTATCGATTGGAACAAAGTGATCTTCAAGGGGCTATTTATCAAAGGGATTTACGGCCGTGAGATGTTCGAGACCTGGTACAAGATGGCCAGTCTGATCCAGTCAGGGCTGGATCTTAGTCCCATCATCACTCATCACTTTCATGTTGATGACTTCCAGCAAGGTTTTGACATCATGCGCTCCGGCCACTCCGGCAAAGTGATCCTAAGTTGGGACAAATAACCCATTTCATCCTTTAGTTACCCGAAACCCGGCGAAGGCTGGGTTTCTTTTTATCTCCACCACCCTAATTGGCGTGATATCGCGCAAAACTTTGCATCTTTGAGCGGTAACACTTCACACACAAGCGTTTAAATAGCTGTAACTATTCGGTTATAATCCAGTCGTTTTCTGGGGATAATAAAAGAGTCTGGGAGTATATGAGCGTGTTGAAAAAACTGAGCTATTTGCTGACTATCGGAATCACCGCCGTGAGCCTGTCTGGGGCCGTGTTCGCGGCTGACGAGTTATCACCGGAAGCGATTGCCGAGCGGATTAAACCTGTTGGCCAAGTTTATACCGCCAAAGATCTGGAAGGGGTCGTTGGCGCCAGTGCAGCCCCTGCTGCCGCCTCCTCCGGCCCACGGGACGGAGAAGCCGTTTACAAAGGTGCGTGCTTCGCTTGCCACGATACCGGCGCGGCGGGCGCCCCCAAACGGGGTGACAAGGCGGCTTGGGAGCCCAGAATCGCACAAGGGATTGATACTCTTAAAAAACATGCCATCGAGGGCTTTACTGGTAAAGCCGGCATGATGCCCCCACGGGGAACCTGCGCCAGCTGTAGCGATGAAGAGATTGAAAATGCCATCCACTATATGACTGACAATCTCTAATATTTTTAAAAGGGCTGCAAATGCAGCCCTTTTTCTCTGCGACCTTCCGCTTATTCTCACCACCCAACGCTCTCAGGAACCGCTCATGTCATCCGTGTCCACAGCAGCTCATTACTCAACCCCGCTCTTGGCGCTTATCTCAACCATCATGGATTTCCCATCCCCTAGCGCAGCTGCATGTCAGGATTACGACGCCCTCGTAGAGCAGATAAACCCGCTGTGCCCATTACACCAGTTTGGCATTGTAGGATGCTCGGAACATGGCCTTCAGTGGATTTATAACTACCAGATCAGCGACAGCTTCAAGCAACAGCTTGGCCATGAGCCCTCTAGGATCACCGAACAACTCACCCAGCTAGATGAAACAAATGGCTGGTGTGTCTTACCCATTGAACATCGGCAAATGCAGTGGCTACTGGCGCGTTGCCAACCGACAGAACTCCCTACCCTGCGCTTGCTACTTGAATGTTTAGCCAAACGGCTAGCCGAAACCCAAGCAAACTGCGAACTTAATGAACCCGCCTCGCCCTTGATCCGCACCCATCCCGATTGGCAAAAGAAAATTGAGAGCATCACACGCATTATTCGATTGGCAAATGTGCTGCCAAGCCAGGCGCTATTTTCTCAGCTAGAAGCGGTGCTACGCCAAATTTTGGCCATTCATGACATGCTGCTCGTCCACGCGACCAATCTGAAAGTGGACGTTATTTATCCCGTCGAACCCCACCAAAGTGATGCCTTCATTAGCGAGCTATGCCACAGCACCAGTAACGTTGAAGCCCATAGAGAGTCTTTACACTGGCACAGCATGCCACTGCGGTTACAACAGCAATATTTTGCCCATTTTATCATCAGCACCCCCCAGCCACTGGAGGCTGACGATAAACTGTTTCTCGACTTTCTGCGTGGCCAGCTAACCCTGCTGTTAGAACTGCGGCGAATCCGCCAGCAACTCAATGAGATTAACTCTGAAGACTCGATCAATCAGAGGCTACAGCAGCTCAGACAGACCAATTTGAGATTGCAAAAGCAGCTCAGACAACACCAAGAACTCGAACGCAAGCTGCAGTTTGATGCGCTGCATGACCCCTTAACGCGGTTACCTAATCGCGCCCTGCTGATGAACCATCTGAACCATGCCATGACCCACTTTAGGCGCCATAAATCAGCGGGCTTCACGGTGATCTTTATCGATGTGGATCACTTCAGGCGGATAAACGAGAGTGCTGGCCATGGTGGCGGTGACCAACTACTGCGGGAAATAAGTCGCCGTCTGAAAACCTGCATCAGACAAAATGACATGGTGGCCCGCTTAGGAGGCGACGAGTTCGTCATCTATCTCGATAGCAGCCAGCACGAGCAGGATATCAGCCCTGTACTCAATCGTATCGTTCACCGCCTTGCCTATCCTTTTCGCATCAATGGTAATGAGCTGACCATCACCGTCAGCCAAGGGGTGGCCAGCGTTGGTGCACAAACCACCGACGTCAGTCAGCTGCTCCATCAAGCCGACCTAGCGATGTTCCAAGCTAAGCGTAATGGCCGCGGCCGGATTGTCAGCTATTCAGACGATTGCATTAGCCAACACTGGCACTCCCCTGAAGAGACGCTAGCCAGAGCGCTGCGGGAAGGGCGCATCGTGCCCTATTTTCAGCCAGTGATCCGGCTTGAGGATAGTCGTTTGGCAGGGCTTGAAGTGATGGCTCGTTGGATCACGGAGGAAGGGGCAATCAGAGAAGCGTTCGACTTCATTCCACTGGCAGAACAGTGCGATTTGATTCAGGAATTGGATCGCCAGATCCTGCGCCAAAGCTGCCAGCAGCTGAAAACCTGGCTCACCCACGAGGGGCAAAGCAAACTCAAGGTCGCCATTAACCTCTCTGGCAAACACCTGACCAGTCGGCAAGAGATCCTGCAACTGATGGCGATTATCGAAGCCGAAGGTATCGCTCCCAACTACCTCATCTTTGAGTTCAATGAACGGGAGCTGTCACGGCAGGATGCCGATGCACTGACCTCACTGCATGAGCTGCGCGCCAAGGGCATTCAGGTCAGTCTCGATGCGTTTGGCACCGGTTTTTCCTCCCTCAATGCCCTGTTCCACTTTCCGGTGGACTACATCAAGGTCGATGACAGCTTTACTCAGCGGATGCTGCAATCCCCCAAGGATTTGGCGCTGATCCGCGCAATGGGCGACATCTGCCGCGATCTGGGTTACACCTTGGTGGTGGAGGGGATCGAGAACCAGCAGCAGCTGCAAAAGCTGATCGATATCGGCTGCCAGCTCGGGCAAGGGCGCTACATCTCCCCGCCCATGCAGGGCACCGATATTGTGCCCCTCTTGGCTGCAGAGGCGGTGCCAAGCTAAGCCTTACTCCTTCTTGAACATGGCGCGCAGGTTGGCAACGCCAATCTGCCCCTTCTGCTGGCGCTCCTCGGCGGTCACCTTCTTCTGGTTTTCCCATTCAAGGTCATCCTGCGGCAGCTCCAGCAGGAAGCGGCTCGGCTCGGGCCGTATCGACTCGCCAAACTGGCGTCGCTCCTTGCAGAGGGTAAAGGTCAGTTCGGTCTGGGCCCGGGTGATGCCCACGTAGGCGAGACGCCGCTCCTCCTCCACGTTGTCCTCGTCGATGCTGGTCTGGTGGGGCAGCAAGCCCTCCTCCATCCCCACCATGTAGACATAGGGGAACTCCAGCCCCTTGGAGGCGTGCAGGGTCATCAACTGCACCTGATCAACATCGTCCTCTCCCTCGTTGCGCTCCATCATGTCGCGCAGGGTGAGCCGGGTAACCACCTGAGCCAAGGTCATCGACTCTTCCAGTTCATCCCCTTCCAGCATTTCGGTGATCCAGCGATAGAGGGTGGAGACGTTCTGCATCCGCATCTCGGCCGCTTTCGGGCTGGGCGAGGTCTCGTAGAGCCACTCTTCGTAGTGGATTTCCTTGATCATGTCCCGCACCGCCTCCACCGGATTGCCACGCAGCGCCTGATCGCCAAGGCGTACCAACCAGTTGGTAAAGGCCTGCAGAGCAACGAGGCCACGGCCGGAGAGGGATTGTTCGAGCCCCAGCTCGAAACTGGCGGCAAACAGACTCTTGCCGCGCTGGTTCGCATACTGGCCGAGCTTCTCAAGGGTGGTGGGGCCTATCTCCCGCCGTGGCAAGTTGACCACCCGCAGGAAGGCGGTGTCCTCGTCTGGGTTCACCAGCAGCTTGAGGTAGGCCATGATGTCCTTGATCTCGGTGCGGGAGAAAAACGAGGTACCGCCGGAAATGCGGTAAGGAATTCGGTTGGTCATCAGCGCCTTCTCGAAGATGCGCGACTGATGGTTGCCCCGATAGAGGATGGCGTAATCCTTGAACCGGGTGCGGTTCATAAACTTGTGGCCCATCAGCTCGGCGGCGATCCGCTCCGCTTCGTGCTCTTCGTTCTTGGCGAACAGCACCTTGAGCTTTAGCCCCTCATCCAGCTCGGAGAAGAGCGCCTTGTCATAGACGTGCGGGTTGTTGGCGATCAGGATGTTGGCGCATTTGAGGATACGCCGCTTGGAGCGGTAGTTCTGCTCCAGCTTGATCAGCTTGAGGCTGGGGAAATCTTCGCTCAGCAGCACCAAATTCTGCGGCTTGGCACCGCGCCAAGAGTAGATGGACTGGTCGTCGTCCCCCACCACGGTGAAGCGGGCCCGTTCACCGACGAGCTGCTTCACCAGCTCGTACTGGCTGGTGTTGGTGTCCTGATACTCATCCACCAGCAGGTAACGGATCTTATTCTGCCAGCGGGTGCGCACCTCTTCGTTACTCTTGAGCAGCAGGGTCGGCATCACGATAAGGTCATCAAAATCCAACGCGTTGTAGGCCACCATCTGGCGGTGATAGCGCTCGTAGAGCTGGGCCATCAATACCTCTTCCGGCCCGCGGGCGATACGCATAGCGCGGGCTGGCAGGATAAGGTCGTTCTTCCAGTTGGAGATCTGGGTAATGAGGGCCGAGAGCTTGTCCTTGTCGTTGTCGAGCTCGTCTTCAGTCAATTCTTTCAGCAGCGCCAGCTGATCGGTGTCGTCGAACAGGGAGAAGTTCGCCTTGAGATTCAGGCTCTTGTGCTCACGACGAATGATATCGAGGCCGAGAGTATGGAAGGTGGAGACCATCAGCCCCCGCGCCTCCTTGCGGCCCAGGGTCTGACCGACCCGCTCTTTCATCTCCCGCGCTGCCTTGTTGGTAAAGGTGACCGCAGCTATGTTGCGGGCATTGTAGCCGCACTGCTGCACCAGATAGGCAATCTTGTTGGTGATGACGCGAGTCTTACCCGATCCGGCACCCGCCAGCACTAGGCAAGGGCCACAGACAAACTTGACCGCTTCGTTCTGATTGGGGTTGAGCTTCATGGGCCGGATCTCTTGGCTTATGATGAGGGGCGGCATTGTAACAGAATTCACCCAGCCAGCCCCAGCAAGGGATCCCTTACCGGATGCCTTGTGTTTGGCCACCATTTTCAGGATCATGGCCGACTTTTCCAGCTAATGATCACTTAGCCAGACAGTGAGATGAGCATGAATCCGCAACAGCACGCCCAACTGCGCCACCAGTTTCCGGCCTTGGCGCAGCAGGTCAACGGCCACCCTCTGATCTATCTGGACAACGCCGCCACCACCCAGAAACCGCACGCGGTACTGGATGCCATCGCTCACTACTATCGGGCCGACAACGCCAACGTGCACCGTGCCGCCCACGCCCTGAGTGGCCGCGCCACCCGCGCCTTCGAGGCAGCCCGCGAAACGGTCGCCCGTTTTATCAATGCGCCGCGCAGCCACGAAGTTATCTGGACCCGCGGCACCACCGAGGCGATCAATCTGGTGGCCCAAAGCTGGGGGATGAGCGAGCTCAAGACAGGGGACGAAATTATCCTCAGTACGCTGGAGCACCACGCCAATATCGTCCCGTGGCAACTGGTCGCCCAGCGCACTGGCGCGCTGATCCGGGTTATCCCGCTCGATACGCGGGGCGATCTCGATCTGGCCGCCTATCACGCCATGCTGGGGCCACGCACCCGGCTGGTGAGCGTGGCCCACGTCTCCAATGCCCTCGGTACCGTCAATCCAGTCAAAGAGATAGTGGCTGCCGCCAAGGCGGTTGGCGCCGTGACGCTGATCGACGGTGCTCAGGCGGTGGCTCATCTCGAGGTGGATGTGCAAGCCATCGGTTGCGACTTCTACGCCTGCTCCGGCCACAAGCTCTATGGCCCGACCGGCATCGGTGTGTTGTGGGGCCGCAGCGAGCTATTGGAGCGGATGCCGCCCTGGCAAGCAGGTGGCGAGATGATCGATCGGGTCAGTTTCAGCGGCACCACCTTCAATACCCTGCCTTTCAAATTCGAGGCGGGCACCCCCCATATCGCTGGCGCTATCGGCCTCGCCGCTGCCATCGACTTTGTGATGGCGCAAGATAGGGAATGGCTCGCCCAACATGAGCAGGCACTGACCGACTATCTGGTAGCTGGCCTGCAACAGGTGCCGGGGTTGCGTCTGGTCGGCGAACCCGGCCAACGCGCCGGTGCTGTCTCTTTCTTGCTCGACGACATCCACCCGCAAGATGGCGCCACCCTGCTCGATATGCAGGGGATCGCCCTGCGGGTCGGCCATCACTGCGCCATGCCACTGATGGAATCGCTCGGGATCGGTGGCACCCTGCGCGCCTCGCTGGCCTGCTACAACAATCGGGATGATGTCGACGCCCTACTGGCCGCCCTGCACACACTCAGTGACTTCTTCTAAGGCAGACAACCGAATGAGTGACCTCGCACGCTATACCCAAATTGGCCTTGAGCCCAACGCCAACAGCATCCGCCAGCAGTTTGCCGCCGCAAATGGCTGGGAGAACCAGTACCGGCTGATCATCCAACTCGGCAAGCAGCTGCCGGCACTGCCCGGTGAATGGCAGCAGGAGGCGTTCCGCCTCAAGGGGTGCGAAAGCCAAGCTTGGCTGAAGGGAGAAAAGAGTGAGGATGGTTGCTGGCACTTTGCCTGTGATTCCGATGCCCGCATCGTGCGGGGCCTTATTGTCATCGTGCTGGCGGCGCTCAACCACCAATCCGCAACAGCGATTCAGGCTTTTGATATGGAAGGTTATTTCACCGAGTTAGGGCTGGAGAAACACTTGAGCCCGTCACGAGGTAACGGGCTCAGGGCGATCGTGCTGGCGATCCGCGAGCAGGCGGTCTAACCCGCCTGGTGCAGAGGGCGATTAGGCTTCGCTCATCGTCCCTGCGTCCTTATTGCCGGCCTCTTGCTCGGCGCGGGCACCCCGCTCGGCAATCTTCTTCAATACCCGCGACGCGGCAACCAGCCCAAAGGTTGCCGTCACCGGCGTCACCGCGCCAAAGCCGGAGGCGCAATCCATCTTCATGGTGCCATCGCTGGCCGCCTTGGCCTGACAGGTGCCACCATTGCCATCCGGATAGCTCAGCTGCTCGGTTGAGAAGACACACTCCACCCCGAACTTGCGCACCGGATTTTTGCTGAAGTTGTGCAATCGGCGCAGGTCGGAGCGCACCTTGGCCGCCAACGGGTCTTGAATAGTCTTGGCCAGATCGGCCACAGTGATCTGGGTCGGATCCATCTGCCCGCCAGCACCACCCGCCACAATCACCGGGATCTTGTTGCGCTTGCAGAAGGCAATCAGCGCCACCTTGGCCTTGACCGAATCGATGGCATCCACCACATAGTCAAACTCCCGCTTGATATGCTCGGCCAGATTGTCGGCGGTGACGAAATCGTCTACCTCGATCACTTCGCAATCCGGATTGATGGCGCGAATGCGCTCGGCCATCACCTCGGTCTTGAGGCGACCAACCGTCCCATTCATGGCATGGATCTGGCGATTGGTGTTGGTGATGCAGATATCGTCCATGTCGATCAAGGTGATCCGGTTGATCCCTGCCCGAGCCAGCGCCTCGGCCGTCCAAGAGCCCACACCGCCAATCCCCACCACGCACACGCTGGCTTGGCTGAACGAGCCGAGCGCCCGTTGCCCATACAGACGGGCAATGCCGCCGAATCGCTGTAGATATTCTGCTGTCATACCACCACCTTGCTTGAAGGCGGCCATTATAGCGGCAACAGGAAGCGGCAGCGATGGCACAACCAGCAAATCGACGAGAGGCAGTCGTACTGACCACTGGGCAGCGGTAATGGCTTTGCGCATAATGGCCGCCTCATATCCAAGGAGTCATGCCATGCAAAGCTGGCTATATGTCGCAGCAGGGGGAGCCATCGGCGCCTGTCTGCGGTTTGGGATCACCCAGTTGATGGTGCTGCTACTGGGCCGCCACTTTCCTTATGGCACCTTGGTCGTCAACGTCGTGGGTTCCTTCATCATCGGGGTAGCCTACGCCTTGATAAGCCACGGCCACGTGGCCGATCATCCGCTCAAACCCCTGCTCATGGTGGGCATCTTAGGGGCGCTGACCACCTTCTCCTCGTTTGCGCTCGATACCGTAGTGCTGGCTCAGCAAGGGGCTTATCTCAAGGCACTCCTCAATGTTGGCCTTAACCTGTTTCTCTGCTTGGCCATGGTGGTGTTGGGCATGCAGTTAGTGGCCAGCCGGGTTTAAGGTGTCCGCCTGTCTTTGGCTCTGGTAAACTGGCGGCCATTCTTTGTTCTATGGGTGTTTAAGGGATGTCTGAGCAGACAACGACAACGCATTTTGGCTTTAAAACCGTGGCCGCGACCGACAAGGAAACGCTGGTAGCGGGTGTCTTCCATTCGGTTGCCGCCAAGTATGATCTGATGAACGATCTGATGTCGTTTGGCATCCACCGCCTGTGGAAGCGCTTCACCATCGACTGCTCTGGGGTGCGCAAGGGCCAAAAAGTCCTGGATCTGGCCGGCGGCACCGGTGATCTCACCGCCAAGTTCTCCCGTATGGTCGGCGAAACTGGGCAGGTGGTGTTAGCCGATATTAACGACTCCATGCTGAAAGTGGGCCGCGACAAGCTGCGCAATTTAGGGGTCGCCAATAACGTCGCTTATGTCCAAGCCAACGCAGAAGCCTTGCCCTTCCCCGATAATCACTTCGACGTCATCACCATCGGTTTTGGCCTGCGCAACGTCACCGACAAAGACAAGGCGCTCGCTTCCATGTTCCGAGTATTAAAACCGGGTGGCCGTCTGCTGGTACTGGAATTTTCCAAACCGGTCAGCGAGGTAATCGCCAAGCTCTACGACCTCTACTCCTTCAAATTGCTGCCGAAAATGGGCGAAATAGTCGCCAACGACGGTGAAAGCTACAAATATCTGGCAGAGTCTATTCGGATGCACCCAGATCAGCAGACCCTGGCAGGCATGATGGAACAGGTCGGATTCGAGCAGGTTGAGTACTTCAACCTGACCCAGGGTGTGGTCGCCCTGCACCGTGGTTACAAGTTTTAAGGTTGCTTATGCCAATCCCGATGCCACTGGATGCCATGGTCACTGCGGTGATCGAAACCAGCCTCAATCAGTTGCTGGCACTGGACCAACAAAGCCCAGAGCGGCTGCGCAAACTGACAGGCAAGGTGCTCAAGCTGGAGCTGCGTGAACTCAAGCCGCTCTGGTTTGTCTTCTCGGATCGGCGGCTCGATGTGCTGGCTCAGCACGAAGGGCAAGCCGATGCGGTGCTCAGCCTCTCGCTCACCGCGCTCGGTCTGCTGAAAGACCCCTCGGCACTGACCCGCTATATCCGTGAAGAAAAACTCGATCTAAGCGGTGACCCACAGGTGGTGCAGGCATTTAGCAGCTTGCTGGGGGAGCTGGCCATCGATTGGGAAGAGCAGTTATCGCACTATACCGGTGATGTGGTGGCTCACTCGCTCTTTCGCGGCGCCCGCCAAGCCCGCCAGCTACTCGGCCGTGAACTGTGCCGCAGCCAGCGCCAACTGGCTGAATACCTGACTGAAGAGGCTCGCCTTGCGCCGGGCCCACTGGAAGTGGCCAGTTTTAATGACGATGTCGAGGCGTTGGCCCAACAGCTCAAAGCCGTTGAGCTGCGGTTAGCCCGCATCGAACAGCAGGTGACCTAATGACCCCAAGGGAGTTCAAGCGCCTCTACCGCATCACCGCCATCCTACTCGAGCAGGGCATTGATGAGCTGGCGCCTGCCCGCTATCAGTCATGGCCTGCTCGTCTGGCGCGACGCAGCCTGTTTTGGCTCAACAACCAAACACCTGAGCTCAAGCGTGGCACCCGCATTCGTCTCGCCTTCGAGGCCCTTGGCCCGATCTTTATCAAGTTCGGCCAGATGCTCTCTACCCGCCGCGATCTGCTGCCACCGGATATCGCCGAGGAGCTGGCGCTGCTGCAAGACCGAGTCCCCCCGTTTAGCGGCCAGATCGCCCGCCAACAAATTGAGGCCAGCCTAGGCTGCCCTATCGAAACCCTGTTCGATGAGTTCGACGAGACGCCACTGGCCTCGGCCTCCATCGCCCAAGTGCATACCGCTCGCTTGAAGGAGAGTGGCCGCGAGATCGTCATCAAGGTGATCCGCCCCGACATCGCACCGGTGATCGACGCAGACCTGCGCTTGATGCAAGCGCTGGCCCGACTGGTGGCCCGTTGGGTACCGCAAAGTGCTCGGCTGCGCCCCATCGAGGTAGTGGAGGAGTATCGTAGGACCATCGAAGGGGAGTTAAACCTGATGCGGGAGGCGGCCAACGCCATCCAGCTACGACGTAATTTCACTGGTTCAGAGGCACTCTATGTGCCGGAAATCATCACTGAACACTGCCGTGAGCAGGTACTGGTGATGGAGCGGATCTATGGCATCCCAGTCTCTGATATCGCGGCGCTGGAGGCTAACGGCACCAACATGAAGCTGTTGGCCGAGCGCGGGGTAGAGGTGTTCTTCACTCAGGTGTTCCGCGACAGCTTCTTTCACGCCGACATGCACCCCGGTAATATTTTCGTCTCCCACCAGCACCCTGAGAACCCGCTCTGGATCGGCATCGACTGTGGCATCGTCGGTACTCTCAACCGCGAAGATAAGCGCTATCTGGCGGAGAACTTCCTCGCCTTCTTCAACCGCGACTATCGCCGTGTAGCGGAGCTGCACGTGGAGTCAGGCTGGGTACCCGCAGATACCAAGGTGGACGAGTTTGAGTTTGCCATTCGCACCGTGCTAGAGCCCATCTTCGAGAAGCCGCTGTCGGAAATTTCGTTCGGTCACGTGCTGCTTAACCTGTTCAATACCGCCCGTCATTTCAACATGACGGTGCAGCCCCAGCTGGTGCTGCTGCAAAAAACCCTGCTCTATGTCGAAGGTTTAGGACGCCAACTCTACCCACAGCTCGATTTGTGGCAAACTGCCAAACCCTATCTGGAACATTGGATGCGCGAGCAGGTGGGGCCGAAAGCGGTATGGAATGCCATCAAAGAGAAGGCGCCATTCTGGGCAGAGAAGTTGCCTGAGCTGCCGGAGCTGGTCTACGAAACGCTACGGCAAACCCGCCACCAGCAGCGCCATTTCGACCAGATGTTTGCCGATTTTCGCCGCCACAGTCGCCGTCAGGGGCAAGCTCGCTACCTCTTAGGAGTAGGCGCCAGCCTGCTGTTAGCTGGTGTATTTTTGCTGACCCAGCACCAATATGTTGCGTGGGGACAATTTTGCCTCGCCAGTACAGGGGTATGCTGGTTGGTAGGCTGGCTGCAAACTCGCAATAACTAATCAACAACCAGACAAAATTAAACAAAAACAGGCGCATTAGGCGCCAAAAATGGAGATAAAAATATGGGTGGTATCAGTATTTGGCAATTGTTGATCATCGCAGTCATCGTAGTATTGCTGTTTGGCACCAAGAAATTGCGTGGTATCGGTGGTGACCTTGGCGCAGCCGTAAAAGGGTTTAAGAAGGCCCTCTCCGATGAGCCAGAGGCCGTCAAAGCTGAGCAAAAAGACGCCGATTTTCCGCCCAAGCAGCTCAATGAAGCGGCTAATCAGGAAAACGACCTCACTAAACAGAAAGACAAAGATCAGGCCTAAGCCATGTTCGATATCGGTTTTTGGGAGCTGGTCGTCATCGGCGTAGTCGCGCTGGTGGTGCTGGGGCCCGAGCGGCTACCGGTGGCAATCCGCACCGCCAGCCATTGGATCAGGTTGATCCGCAGCACAGCTAATTCGGTCAAGACCGAGTTGGAGCAGGAGCTCAAGTTGCAAGAGCTGCACAATGACCTGAAAAAGGCAGAGCAGCTGCAAATGAGCAACTTAAGCCCTGAGCTGCAAGAGTCTATCGAGCAGCTCAAGGCTGCGGCCCAGTCGGTCAACCGCCCTTATCAGGTGGAGAACGAGATCAGGCCGCCTCAAGGGCATCCCTCCGCAGCCGCTAACCCGGTCGCTCAGGCAACTCCGATACCCGCAGTGGTCAGCCAGCCGCCTATCAATGACAACACGGCGACCCAAGGCCCAGATCGCCAAGAGAAGGGGGAGCTGAAACCATGAGTCAGACCGAACAGCCTCTGATCAGCCATCTAATGGAGCTACGCACCCGTTTGCTACGCGCAGTTGCCGCGATCTTGCTGGTGTTCGTTGCCCTGATCTATTTCTCCAACAACATCTACGACTTTATCGCTCAGCCGCTACTCAGCCAGTTGCCGGAAGGCACCAGCATGATCGCGACCGACGTGGCAACCCCCTTCATTACCCCGATCAAGCTGACCTTGGTGGTCTCCTTCTTCGCGGCGATCCCCTATCTGCTCTATCAGGCCTGGGCCTTTATCGCCCCCGGTCTATACCAGCATGAACGGCGCCTGATCATGCCGCTGGTCGCCTCCAGTGCGGTGCTGTTCTATGCGGGGATGGCGTTTGCCTACTACGTGGTGTTCCCGCTGGTGTTCGGTTTCTTCACCAGTACCGCTCCCGCCGGGGTGACGGTAGCCACCGACATCGCCAGCTATCTGGACTTCGTACTGACCCTGTTCTTCGCGTTCGGGGTGGCGTTCGAAATTCCAGTGGCTACCATCCTGCTGTGCTGGACTGGGGTGACTAACCCACAAAGCTTGCGAGAGAAGCGCCCCTACGTGATCGTCGGGGTGTTTGTGGTTGGTATGTTACTGACACCGCCTGATGTTTTTTCGCAAACTCTGCTCGCCATCCCGATGTGGGCACTGTGGGAGCTAGGCCTGTTCTTCGCCCGCTTCTACGAGCGTAAAGAGGATAGCGAGGATGCACCGCCACAAGACCAGACCGAACAAGGGAGCTGAGGCTCCCCTACTGTTCTCCGAGCCCCCATTTAGTCGGCTAATCAGCCATATCTTCCCTGAGAGTCCGCACCATGATCGACATTGGCGTCAACCTAACCAGCAGCCAGTTCGCCGGTGAGGAAGCTGAATTGGTAGCCCGCGCCCGCGCCGCCGGAGTGGAAGCACTGATCCTGACCGGTACCGATCTGGCTGGCAGCCGCGAGAGCGCCGGGTTGGCCGCCCGTTGGCCGGGTTACTGCTTCTCCACCGCTGGGGTACACCCGCACGACGCATCGAGCGTCGATGAGACCACCCTGCCCGCCTTGCGTGAGCTGGCAGCCCTGCCACAGGTGGTGGCCATTGGCGAGTGCGGTCTCGACTATAATCGCGATTTCTCACCCCGTCCGGTGCAAGATGCCGTATTCGACGCCCAGCTGGCGCTGGCCGCCGAGCTCAAGATGCCGGTGTTCCTCCATTGCCGCGATGCCCACGCCCGTTTTATCGAGATCCTCCGTCCCTGGCTGCCCAAACTAGCGGGAGCCGTGCTGCACTGCTTCACCGGCTCCGACGAGGAGCTGGACGAATGCCTAGCGTCGGGGCTGCATATCGGGGTGACCGGCTGGCTGTGCGACGAGCGCCGTGGTCAGCTGCTGCGCGAGCAAGTGGCGCGCATTCCGGCCGGTCGGCTGATGATCGAGACCGATGCCCCCTATCTGGTGCCGCGGGATCTGAAACCGCGCCCGAAACGCAACGAACCCGCTTTTTTGCCGCACATCGCCCAGGTGGTGGCGGCTTGCCGTGGTGAAGCGCCCGAGGCCTTGCTGGCCCACACCCGGGCCACCTCCGCCGCGTTTTTCCAACTTCCTTTGCTGGAGTGATTCATGGCTACAACCCTTCCGGGCGCCTTTCCAGGCCGCCGCCTGCGCCGTCTGCGCAAACATGATTTCAGTCGCCGCTTGGTGCGCGAGAACGTCCTGACCGTCAACGATCTCATCTATCCGGTGTTTGTGCTGGAAGGGGAGCAGCGCCGAGAAGCGGTTCCCTCCATGCCGGGGGTGGAGCGTCTCTCCATCGATCTGTTGCTGATCGAGGCTGCCGAACTGGTAGCGCTCGGCGTGCCCGCCATCGCCCTGTTCCCAGTGACGCCGCTTCAGAGCAAGAGCCTGCTGGCGGAAGAGGCCTATAACCCAGACGGGCTGGCCCAGCGCACCGTGCGCGCCCTCAAAGCCCGCTTCCCGGAGCTCGGGGTCATCACCGACGTGGCGCTCGATCCGTTTACCACCCACGGGCAGGACGGCATCATCGATGACGAAGGCTATGTGCTGAACGACATCACCACCGAAATTCTGATCAAGCAGGCGCTCTCTCATGCCGAGGCAGGGGCCGATGTGGTGGCGCCTTCTGACATGATGGATGGCCGCATTGGCGCCATTCGCGCGGCGCTGGAGGAAAACGGCTTCATCAACACCCAGATCATGGCCTACTCCGCCAAGTACGCCTCTCACTATTACGGACCATTTCGCGATGCGGTGGGCTCTGCTGGCAACCTCGGCAAGAGCAACAAAGCCACCTATCAGATGGACCCCGCCAATGGCAACGAGGCGTTGCACGAGGTAGCACTCGACATTCAGGAAGGGGCCGACATGGTGATGGTCAAACCGGGGATGCCCTATCTGGACGTGGTGCGACAGGTCAAAGATCAATTTGGGGTGCCGACCTTTGCCTATCAGGTGAGCGGCGAGTACGCCATGCACATGGCGGCGATCCAGAATGGCTGGCTCAAAGAGCAGGAGACCATCATGGAGTCCCTGCTCTGCTTCAAGCGGGCTGGGGCCGACGGCATCCTCACTTACTTCGCCAAGCGGGTCGCCCAGTGGCTGCAGCAAGACGCTGAGCGCTGATGCCACCTCAGGCAGCCTAGCTGCGATAGTCTGGTTAAAAAAGGGAGCAATATGCTCCCTTTTCCCATAATGACCACCTGACAGTGATGACTAACGCGGGGCCAAGGTTTCGCTATGAATGACGCTATTGATCCCATCAGACAAGCTGAAATGCAGGGTACCGCCATTGAGTTTGCTCTGATCAATATCGAGTTCGCCACCGGTCGCGTTCAACGCTAGCGTTAGGCGAGAACCATCTAACTGGGTGTAAACCAATGTCAGCCAAGGATATTTGCTGTTATCCCAACTGACATAATCACCCTGATAGCTGATAACAGGTCCGTTATCGCTCACCCGGCTGAAGGTTTTTGGCTGTTCGTTGGCACCGCGGATCTCCAATGCGAGCTCCTGCTCCCCAGCAAAGAACTTGAGGGCATTAATGTGCGCAGAGGCGGGCAGTTCGATACTAAAGCGCTTGGCATCTTGATGATCAAGCTGCAACAGCGGCAGCGCATGCATCACCACCCCGTCACTGGCATTGACCAACAGGGTATACGGGCTCGGCTCACCACTCTCCTCCTGCACACCGATGGGATTATTAGAGGCAATCACGGGTTCAAGCACCACTTTGTCAGCTAAAATCTCGCCGGAAATCAATAACACCGGCTCGCCAGTCAATACTGCGCGACTGCGCAGAGGCTGGTCAGCAAACCAGGATTTGCTGTTTACGTAGTTAGCAACCCGCTGGTAGTTGTACTGGGTGAAACGATAGCCAAAGCAATAGTTCATCAGATCCGAGTCGGCCCGGATACGCTTATCTTTGGGCGAGATCACCATGCGATCAACCTGCTCAAACAACGGGGCTGGGCTCAGCGCCGCTCTGGCAACACCATCCCACGCAGCTGAGATCCAAAATGGTTCACTGGAGGTGGGGCCGCAGCCAGGGGCGTGACCTAGGCCAAAGTTGTGACCCAGCTCATGTACAAAAATCGAGTTCAGATACAATGAGCAACCCCCATCACGGCCAACCGCACTGTTACCCGGTACATAGCCAAGTCCAACCGTGCCATAACAAGTGCCCGGTACTAAGCCGTAAAAATAGGTCTTACCATCGGTTTCCAATTTGCGTAACTGGTCGACCCGACCTAGGGCGGGACTGATATCCACGGTGAGATCGGTCGGTTCCCGCACCGAGATATTGGTTTTGCTGAGGGGATAAACTTGGCGGAGGGTCCGATCAAAGGCAGCAATATCAGGCACTTTAGCCACACCACTGGCATTGAGGCCGGGCACCAGCTTCAGATTGATGGTGCCATTGCCATTCACTTTCGGCTGAGCCGTCAGACTCATGCCATTGCCATCACTCACCGTCAGCACCATCCCTTTAGTGATGAAGTTTGCGGCTTCTTCACTTTCGATGATGCTATAGCAAACCTCGGCCAGCTGATAACTGGGGGTGCTGAAGCTACCCACCTTAGCAGTACTCGGGCAGATCATCCGCTTGCTCAGTTGTTGACCGTTAGCATCAATGGTCAGGGTGAAAGCTGGCATGGCGGTATTGCTCGCATCGCGCGCATACGCGTAAGCGCGCACCATGGTCTGCCCTCTGGGGGCAAGAATTTGATGGGGAGCGCCAGGGGGAAGCAAGGTGGCTTGACCGATCTCCAGCTTCTGCAGTAGCACTGGCTTAGTAGCTGGATTGACCTTGACCTTCAACTGCAGTGGTTGATCCACACGGTAGTAATCTGGGTTCGCCTGTACCATCAGGGTGGTTTCGCCCTCGCCAACCAAGGTCAACTTGCCGCTGTCATCCACTTTGATCACCTTGTCGTTTAACGAGGTAAAGGTGAATGAGGAGGTGACAACTTCCTGATTATCCGCGCTGCGGTACATTTTCGGAGCGGGCACATAATATTCAACGTTATCTGCCAGCGTAAACTCCAAGCTACCACTCACTCCCGACACCATGCTGACACTGGTCAAACAGTCGATCAGTGCTTCCGCATTCTTGCCACCAGTGCGCTTGTAATTAGGGGTGTCTGAGGTGCATAGCTGACCATTAACTGGCTGAGCATTAACCCTTACCCAATATTGGCCACCACTTAACGAACTAGAAAAGATGCCTTGGTTATAGCGATAGACCTTATCTGCCGCGTAAGAAACATTGGCACTGAACACACTGGTTGCCGAATTTTGAGTCCGCACATTGAGACTGACGGCAGGGGTCTGTGGATCTTTGTGCTGCACTCGGATATCGAGCATATCCAGCATTGCTGTGGTGATGGTGGCCAAGGCACTTGGCGCCGAACACCCCGCCTCATTACAGGCAATAAGGGCATATTGGTATTGGGTATTGCTCTCTAACTGAGCGTCGGTATAGCTCAGCGCCGTCAGATTCGCGGCCAATGTCACCCCGTTACGGACCAGCTGGTAATAGGTCGCGCCAGCCACTGGGTTCCAGTTAATTACATTGGTGCGAGAGCCCGCGTTGATCACCACCGGCATATCAGCTGTTACTGGGGGCAAAGCGGGGATGTCGGCGGTCGCCACACTCAACTCGGCGCTCCGTTCGCTGGTGCAACCGTGCTGATTACAGGCTTCGACCTGATAGTGATAGCGAGTTGCAGGGGTTAAGCCTTGCTCGGTGAAGCTAAGAGCTTTAATGGCAGCCCCGTTGGCGACGGCAAGTCCGTCCCGATAAACGCGGTAGAAATCGGCGCCATCGGTACGTCCCCAGCTCAAGGTGACTTGGCTGTCACTGGCGGCCACTAATGCCAGCGCCTGCGGGGGAGCTTGGGGTGGGCTGATCCAGTTACAGCTCGCGACCTCCATCGCCACCCGCGAATTAGCCTCAAGGGATGCCTGGGCAGGCTGGTACTCCAGCAGACAACCTTGGCCATATTCATAATTACCAAACAGCTTATTGACGATAACCACACCGCCGTCATACCAAGTCAGCTCCCAATCATCACTAAAGAAATCAAACACATTGCGCAGCGTTGTCTCATCGAGAAAGGTCGGTTTCGGCATATCAAACACAACGTAGTTATCGCTATTGAGCCGATAACGGGTGCCATTGACCATTAGATAACGCTTGCCATCTTGCACGACCAGCCCCTCACCCCGCGCCGCTTGAGCGCGCAGCGCCTGTAGCCGGGCACTCATCTGTTGCTGATGGCTCTGATAAATCGCAGTGAAGTCATCGCTGACACTGTCATTCGCCAAAACGGGGTATGCCAATATTCCCCCTATCATGGCGGCAAGCATGGTGACTCTCATCATGAAACACTCCCTTGGTTGTGATGGCTATGCGCAACCTACGTCAACGACGTAGGCACCATAGTGGGTGTAAAACGGCAGGTGCGGCAGCGATGAGCGGCTTCATGATGAACAACTCGTCAGTCGATAACCCTTGCATAAATACGCATTCTTGCGACTGGCAAACCATGATGAAACTGAGTGCCGCAGCACCAGCATTCACTTAATTGGCTGAGATCCTAAGCAAGGGGCAATACAAGAGCGCCCCTGCGTGCGAGGAATGTGGCAACAAACATAAAACGGCAGCGCCTACGCTAGCGGCGCGTGAGCAGAAACGGCACCAGCAGTGGTGTGGCAGCAACCCCGTGGTAACAAGGCGGTGCCATCGCCGGATAAGATGAAGAAGCCCATGATGACTCCATACTTTGTTGACGAGATACGAGCGAGATTGCGGGGCTGCCCCACTGTCATAGATAACGCCTGAGACCAGTCTCATTGCGTTGTGGTCTTGCTTACCTATTCCCCCCGGAGGGAAGACTCATGCGATGACACTCAATAGACAATTCAGGATAGGTCACAAAAAACAAAAACATCAACAAGCTTTATTTGATTCTAAGTTAATGATAAAAAACGATAATTAATACCAGCACTCTGTCGGTGACAGGCGAAATAAGCAGCCTAAATGCAGGGATATTGCGCTATTCAACTGCCAACCCAAGCTCAAGCAGCCGTCACGTTGCGAGAAAAGATCCACCTCACGTTGATCAAAATGACCGATATCGCCGTCACAGGACCCTAACCAGCAAGATAATGGGCCGAAATTGGGTAAACCTGCTGATTCCTGCTTGATAATTCCAGCGCTTGACCACATGTTAGAGACCCACAAAGCGCTGCTAAAGCGGTCGACTCAAGACCAGACAAGAGGTAACCGGGATATGACCAATCCTTTGCTAACCATGGACTCGCTACCCCCGTTCAGCCAGATCCATCCCGATCAGGTGCAGCCAGCAGTGACCCAGGCAATCGCCGACTGCAAACAGAAAATCAATGAGGTACTCGCTCAGCAAGACCCGCACACATGGGATAGCCTGATTGCGCCGTTAGAGGAAGTTAATGATCGGCTCGCGCGGATCTGGTCTCCTGTCAGCCACCTCAATGCCGTCCTCAATAGTGATGCGCTGCGCGCTGCGCACGATGCGTGCCTGCCACAGCTGTCGGAATTTCAAACCTATGTTGGTCAACACGAAGGGCTCTATCAGGCCTATCAGGACCTATCAGAGAGTGATGACTTCCCACTCCTGAGCGGCGCCCAGCGTAAAGAGATCCAAAATACCCTGCGTGATTTCCGCCTCTCCGGCATTGGTCTCCCAGCCGAGGCGCAGCAGCGTTATGGCGAAATTCAAGCTCGCCTGTCCGAACTGGCCTCTCGCTTTAGCAACAACGTGCTAGATGCGACCCAAGGCTGGCACAAGCTGGTCAGCGACGAAACTGCATTAGTCGGATTACCACAAAGTGCTCTGGCAGCCGCCCGCCAGATGGCTGAGTTCAAGGGCAAGCAGGGCTGGCTGTTCACCTTAGATATTCCCTCCTACTTGCCAGTGATGATGTACGCCGATAACCGCGAACTGCGGGCCGAGATGTACCAGGCCTTTACTACCCGCGCCTCCGATCAGGGACCCAACGCCGGTAAGTGGGATAACAGCGCCATCATGACTGAGTTGCTCACCCTGCGCCGCGAGCTGGCCCAGTTGCTGGGTTTTGCTAACTATGCGGAGCTATCGCTGGCCACCAAGATGGCGGAAAAAACCGACCAGGTGGTGAACTTCCTCACCGATTTAGCGCGTCGCTCCCTGCCACAGGGTAAAACCGAGTTGGAAGAGATCCGCAGCTTTGCCGCTGAGCACCATAGCCAAGATCAATTGGCTGCTTGGGATGTTCCCTATTACGCCGAAAAGCTCAAGCAGCACAAGTTCTCGATCTCTGACGAACAACTGCGCCCTTACTTCCCTGCGAACAAGGTGGTAAAGGGGCTGTTTGAGGTGGTGAAACGGGTATTTGGTATGAAGGTGCGCGAACGCCTCGGCATCGATACCTGGCACCCCGATGTGCGTTTCTACGATATTTTCGACGCCGATGACGCACTACGCGGCAGTTTCTACCTTGACCTCTATGCTCGCGAGCATAAACGGGGCGGTGCATGGATGGATGTCTGCCTTGGCCGCCGTTACCGCCAAGATGGTTCCCTCCAAAAACCGGTAGCCTACCTCACCTGCAACTTTAATGGCCCTGTTGATGGCAAACCGGCGCTATTCACCCATAACGAGGTGGTCACCCTGTTCCACGAGTTTGGTCACGGTATTCACCATATGCTGACTCGGATCGACGTAGCGGGTGTCGCCGGTATCAATGGTGTAGCGTGGGATGCCGTGGAGCTGCCGAGCCAATTCCTCGAAAACTGGTGTTGGGAGTCTGAAGCATTGGCGTTTATCTCCGGCCACTATGAGACCGGTGAGCCGCTGCCTGCCGATCTGCTGGAGAAGATGCTAACCGCCCGTAACTTCCAAGCAGCGATGCAGATGCTGCGCCAGCTGGAGTTCGCCCTGTTCGACTTCCGCCTGCACCAAGAGTTTGATCCGGCGAACGCAGGCCAGCTCCCCGCCTTACTCGACGAAGTGCGTCGCGAAGTAGCCGTGATGACGCCACCTACGTTCAACCGCTTCCAGCACAGCTTCTCCCATATCTTTGCGGGGGGCTATGCGGCAGGCTACTACAGCTACAAGTGGGCAGAGGTACTGTCCGCTGACGCGTTCTCCCGTTTCGAGGAAGAAGGGATCTTCAACCCAATAACAGGCCAATCTTTCCTGAAAAATATTCTCGAGAAAGGCGGGTCGAAAGAACCGATGGAGCTATTCCGAGCCTTCCGTGGCAGAGAGCCCCAAGTGGATGCACTTTTACGCCATAGCGGAATTGCCGCGTAATCGGTATTATCTGCTGCAAAAGGGGACCCTAGTGTCTAATGCAAGTCAGTTAAGAGAATTTGAGTCCCAACCCGCGGGGTATAAGGGCTAACGAGTGAGGGAGGCATGATGCCTCCCTCTTTTTATTGCATGCCAGTCAGGGCAAGGGTTGGAGCCAAATTGACTCTTTAATCATGGAGCTACTTTTGATATTCAATATCTCGAATATTTAGTCATAAAAGTGCTTAACTGACTGGCATTAGACCCTAGTGTCCCTTTTCTTTTGACTATTTAAGGACTTCCATATTACCTATGTGCACTGTCTGTACCTCTTCAGTACAGTCGAGTCCAGACCGATAGAGGGAGAAATACTCTTGCCATGAGGCGGGCATTCGATTCGATACTCCAAATTGTTTCTCATATGGCTCATACCAGTGGCCAGGGGTATCTCAATGCATTTGTAAGTGAAATCGCCACCGCAGTGGGAGCAGATTACGTCCTCATTTCTATCACTAGAGGACAGACAGATCTTCAAGTGCAAGCAATGCACCCCTCGTCCCTCGATATCCAAGATATTTCTCTACCCTTGAATACCACCCCCGATGCCATTGCCTGGCAAGAGGGTGAAATGTGGTTCAGTGACCGTTTATCCCAGTTGTTTCCTGATAGCTACGGAGCCCAAATCTGGCAGGCGAATGCTTATGCCGGTATCGCCCTTAAGTGTGCGGAGGGTCATACCGTAGGGATTTGCAGCTTGTTTTATCGCCAGCCACAAAGTGACATGGGTTCAACCATGGCACTATTACGGCTGCTGGGCCCATTAGCAGGCCGTGAACTCGCGCTAACGCTGCAACAAACAGAAGATTCGCGTCATTCCGAGCCCCCTTCTGTTCTGAAAAACATGCTGACTCACGCCTCAGTCGGGATTGGTAAACTCAGTCTTGATGGCAAAATTCTCTGGGCCAATCCAGCCATTGAACAGATGCTCGGGTATCAACCACATGAGTTAGTTACCCGTTCAGTGGCCGAGCTAAACCACCCTGAAGATTGGGCGCACAGTGCACCTCGCTATCAAGAGCTAAGGGCAGGTAAACGAGCAACCTTCACCCAAGAGAAACGTTATCTGCACAAAGAAGGTAGAACGCTATGGGGCCGCGCTACCGTGACATTAATGAGGAATAAACAGCAGCAACCGGACTATCTGATGGTACTGCTGGAAAACATCGAACCACTGAAATACCACGCTGAGCAACTCAAACTTTCTCACCAAGTTTATGAAAACCTGTCGGAAGCCATTTTGGTCTGCGACGCCAATAGCAGGATCATCTCAGTTAACCCCGCCTTCGAGCAGATTACTGGGTACAGCAGTGAAGAAGCCCGAGGTCAGCGACCCAACCTACTCAAATCAGGACTGCATGACCAACGTTTCTATGCGGACATGTATCATGCCTTAGCACGTGTCGGGGTGTGGCGTGGGGAAGTATGGAACAAACGCAAAAGTGGCAAGCTCTACCCACAGCAAGTTGTCATAAGAGCACTGTGGGAAGAGGGAAAGATCCAGAAATATATCGCTATTTTTAGTGATATATCCCAAACCAAAATAGCAGAGCAGAAGATCGCAAACCAAAGCAACTATGACAATCTAACTGGCCTCCCAAACCGCTGGATGTTTAGCCGCTGCCTCAATAGGTTCTGTGCGCAAGGTGAATCTTTCACGTTAATGGTGCTTGACCTTAATAACTTTAAAGCCGTGAACAATAGTATGAATCACCACGCTGGTGACGCCTTGCTCCGAGAGGTCGCGGATCGATTGGTGAGCCGGATACGCAGTGAAGATTTAGTCGCGCGGATCGGCGGTGATGAGTTTGCTTTTTTGATTCCAGGTATCGTTACCCATCGCCAAGCGGAAATATATGCCAAGCGAGTGATGGGTAGTTTTTCCCGCCCATTTACCCTTGCTAGTCAGCATATTTATGTTACTTCGACCATCGGCATCACACTCTGCCCAAGTGATGGATGCGAAAGCGACGAGTTACTACGTAATGCCGAGCAGGCGCTTTTTGTCGCTAAACGCCAAGGACGAGCCCTCGATACCTACTGCCTCTCAATGCGGGAAGAGGTTCGTCAACGCCACAAAATGCAGCAAGACTTGGCTGAAGCGATCAAGCAAGAACAGATCACCATGGCGTATCAGCCCATTTGGGATAACCACAGTGGCCAAATAGCCAAACTAGAAGCCTTGGTGCGCTGGCATCATCCACATTGGGGACAAGTCTCACCAGCAGAGTTCATTCCTCTCGCCGAGGAGACAGGGCTTATTCAGCGACTCGGCGCCTTGGTACTATGGCAATCATGTCGAGACTTATCTCGGTTGCAGAAGTCTGGCTTCCCACACATACAAATGTCGATAAACCGCTCAACGATGGAATTTCAGACCATTGACACCAGCGCTAGCGAGTGGCTCCAAGTCATCCATCACTTCGATCTTAATCCTGCAGACATTGTCATCGAAATTACCGAATCACTCTTGATGGAGAGCAATGCTCAGCACAAGAGCCGCATTGAAGCACTCCGTGATGCAGGGTGCAAAATAGCGATTGACGATTTTGGCACAGGCTATTCTGCACTCAATTATTTACGGAACTTCCCCGTAGATCTCGTCAAAATAGACCGCTCCTTTGTACGCCACATACCTTTCAATGAGCAGGATAGATTGCTGCTAGATGGCATCATCAACATTGTTCACAACCTGGGTATGCAAGTGGTGATTGAAGGAGTAGAAAACCACGAGCAACTCGATTTCCTTTGTCAAAAAGGGTGTGCCTTCACTCAAGGGTACCTTCTTAGCCGCCCGCTAGCATATGATGATCTCATCGATTATCTGGCACTCAATCAACAGGGAGCCGACCTCTCTATCGTGAGCTGAGAATCCTTCTGTTATCATGGCGACCTTTGTCTGTGACGTAGGTCCTAGGTTATGTTCCCCCTCCAAGTTTTTAGTGAAACAGCCACTCATGATAGTAAGCTCGAACCCCTGCGCCAATCTCTTATGGATACCCAACTTCCAGCCCCTTTCGCGTTAGTCTTAACTGAAAACAGATTGGAGCTACGCAAGTTAGATGAACCAAAATTAGGGGCTATCTACGTCGATTTTGTAGCTGGGGCGGTCGCGCATAGACGTAAATTTGGCGGTGGCAAAGGCCAATCGATTGCCAAAGCAGTAGGTTTAAAATCTGGTGCCATTCCGAGCGTTATCGATGCAACAGCCGGTCTTGGACGCGATGCCTTCGTACTTGCATCCCTTGGTTGTGATGTAACCATGATCGAACGCAATCCGATTGTCGCAGCATTATTAGAAGACGGCTTGCTACGGGCACAGCAAGATCAGGAAATAGGTCTGTGGGTTAAAGCCAGAATGCGCTTATTAAAAGGACCCGCTGTAGATAATTTGTTAATGCTGCGTGATCGACCAGAAGTTATCTACCTAGATCCGATGTTCCCTCACAAGCAAAAATCTGCGCTCGTGAAAAAAGAGATGCGGGTCTTTCAGTCACTGGTTGGCTCAGATCAAGATGCCGATGCACTATTGCCAGCAGCCCGTAAAATGGCAACAAAACGCGTGGTGGTAAAGCGACCGGCTTATGCTGATTGGTTAAATTTCCAGCAACCAACCATGGCAATCGAGACAAAAAGTAACCGCTTTGATGTCTACGTCATGACAGCGATACCTGCCGCAACAACCTAATAACTGGCCCAGCTGCATGTATCACTCACCCTGAGATGAGACTAATGCTTAAAATAGAGATAACAAAAAAGCCCACTCTGTTGAGTGGGCTTTTAAGTCTAAATTAGGTGCCTGGCAGTG
>NZ_PGGC01000158.1 GCF_002795305.1 Aeromonas cavernicola | reverse complement strand
GGTGGGGGTGGGCTTTATCGCCCTGGCTGGGGTGGCGGTGGAGCCCGGCGTGCTGATGCTGGTCTACCTCAACCACGCCTGGGATGACCTCGTGGCCAGCGGCAAGCCGGACAAGGCGGGGCTGCACCGGGCGGTGATCCACGGCGCCGCCCTGCGCCTGCGCCCCAAGATGATGACGGTAGTGACCATTATCGCCGGCCTGTTGCCCATCATGTGGAGTGAGGGCACCGGCTCAGAGGTGATGCAGCGCATCGCCGCCCCGATGATCGGCGGCATGGTGAGCGCGCTAGTGCTGACCCTGTTGGTACTGCCGGCCGCCTACTACCTGTGGCGCAGCCGCCACCTTGCTTAACCAATGGGAGCGACCACCTCAACCCATCACTATCAAGTGCAATAACCGACCGAACTTAGGTCACATTTGTTCTCTCACAAGACAAAAAAGTAAGGAAAAATGATGAATTACAAAACGTTAGCTATCACCCTGTTGCTCAGCCTTGCCACTTACAGCCAAGCGCAAGCCGCCAATCACCAAGGCCATGACATGAGCCAAATGGGTGAAATGAAAGGGATGCAGGAGATGACCATGACCCGTGGGGTAATCAGCCGTATCGATGAGGCCAATGGTAAAATCGGCATCAAACACGAGACCATCAGCAACCTCAATATGCCGCCGATGACCATGGTGTTCAGCGTGGCCGATCCGGCTCAGCTCAAGGGGTTAAAAGCCGGTGATCCGGTCAGCTTTCATGCCGAAAATCAAGGCGGCCAGCTCACCGTCACCCATATCCAGCCCCAATAAGGGCAGTTGTTAATGGCAAAGGGAGGCGCAAGCCTCCCTTTGTGTTAGGTTCAACGCTCCCTCAGCGAGCGGCCGTCAGTAACTGCTCCACATCATCGATCACCTTCAGCGCCGCCTGCGGGCCGCCACTGGAGGTCCACAGTGAGCCATCGACTACGCCAAAACGCTTGGTTTTGATCACCCCTAATTGCTGGAAAGCCGGGGTCTGCTCAGCCTGTTTCATGGCATCCACCGCATCACCGGTGGCGCTTAAGGTGCCAATCACCAACCAGTCGGCGTCCAGTAAATTAAGAGATTCCAAGCTCAACGGGGGAGAGTGCGGGGCATCCTTGCCCTGCTGCTGGGCTGGCCGTACCAACCCCATCGACTCCACCACGCTGCTGGCAAAGGTGCCCGGATACATAAAACTGGGCCCCTTGGGGTTCCAGCGCACGATGCTGATGCTCTGCCCCTGCTGCTTAGCCAGGGTGCTACGGGCTTGGGTCAGCCGCTCGGTATAGTGCTGCAAAAATGCCGCGCCCTCTTGGTCACGGTTCAGGCTGTGGGCGGTGCGGCGGAAGATATCCTGCCACGGCTCACCCCACTTGCCAGTCACCACGGTCGGGGCGATTTCCCCCAACAGGGCCAACAGCTCGGGGCGAGTTTGGCCAATCAGGATCAGGTCTGGTGCCAAGGCGATCAGCGCCTCCAGATTGGGGCTATCAAGATCGCCGATCACCTCAATATCGTTACCCACTTTATCCAGCAGGTAACGGGGCAAACTCGGCTGGCCGCGGCCATTAAGGGCCCCTACTGGGGTCACTCCCAAGGTCAACGCATTATCCAGATCGATCTCGCTCAGCACCACGACCCGCTGGGGTTTAGCAGGGACTTGCACCGTGTTGCCGAACGCATCGGTCACCTGACGCAGATCCGCAGCCTGAACCAGTGGGGCAGCCAGCATCAGAATGCTGGCCACTAGCGAAGAAAAAAGCGTCATCATGTCACTCCTGTTGGTTGAATGAATTAGGGCCACCGCCGTCACACGGCGTGGGCACCACCTAGCTGACTTGGCGCAAGGTGGCAGCACCCTGACGCTGCGGCACGATAATGGGGGCCCCGTCACC
Organism: Aeromonas cavernicola; assembly: GCF_002795305.1. Taxonomy (GTDB): domain Bacteria; phylum Pseudomonadota; class Gammaproteobacteria; order Enterobacterales; family Aeromonadaceae; genus Aeromonas; species Aeromonas cavernicola. The sequence continues at coordinate 6,720 of NZ_PGGC01000158.1, read as the reverse complement.
GGGGGCATGGAGAATGTCGACTCGGGTCTGGTAGAGCCGGTCGATCAGAGACTTGGTCACCACCTCCCGAGCGGGCCCCATGGCGGCAATCTGGCCATCACCAATGGCGATCAGCTCGTCGCAATAGCGGGCCGCCATCGCCAGATCGTGGATCACCAGCAGCACGGTTTTGCCCTCGGCGGTGATGCGGTGAATCGCCTCCATCACCTCGGTCTGGTGGCCGATATCCAGCGCGCTGGTGGGCTCATCGAGCAGCACCATGTCACTGTCTTGGGCTAGGATCATCGCCAGCCAAGCCCGCTGTGCCTGGCCGCCGGACAGCGACGCAGCGCTCTGCTGCCACATCCCCTCAAGCTGCATCCGCTCGCAGGCGCTGCGCACCATACGGGCATCCTCCGCTCCCCACTGATTGAACCAGCCCTGATGGGGGTGGCGGCCATACTGCACCAGCTGCTCCACCAGAATGCCCGCAGGCAAGGTCGGCCGCTGGGGCAGATAGGCGAGTTCGCGCGCCAGTCCCTTCATCGGGTAGCTGGCGAGCGGCTTGCCCTTGAGCAAAATATCCCCCGAGTGAGGCTTTATCTGGCCAGAGAGCAGCTTGAGCAGAGTCGATTTACCGCAGCCGTTGGGACCGACGATCCCCACCAGCTTGCCCCTTGGCACACTGAAAGAGATGTCCCGTAGGATGGGGGTCTGCTGATAGGCAAAATGGAGGCGATTTACGGTGAGCGTCATCAGTCAGCCCTCTGGCGATCGTTAACAAGAAGAAACAGCAGCAACAAGCCGCCGAGAATACGGGTCATGATGCCGGTCGCCACCTCGTGGGGGCTGGCCAACACCCGAACCAGGGTATCGCTGGCCAGCAGCAGCAGGGCACCGCTGAGTGCCGCCAGCCAGAGCGGCACCACCCGGTCTTTCACCAGCCAGGAGGCAAGAATGGGGGCTGCCATGGCGATAAAGACCACGGGGCCGCCGATGGCGGTGCCGAGCGCCGCCACCACAATGGCCTGCGCCAGAATGCCTAATTGCACCCGATCGCCGTTGACGCCAAGCCCTCTGGCCATCTCAGGGCCAAAACGCAGCACCGCCAGCAAGCGGGAGAGGTAGACAATCCAAGGGCAGATCAGCAACAGCAAGAGGGCAATCGGGGTGATGGTGCTGTACCCCACAGCAATAAAGCTGCCCATGTTCCACAGATAGAGGGAACTTAAGTGCAGCAACGACTGAGTGGACATCACGAACTGACCGAGGGCCTCAAACAGTTCGGCAAGGCCGATGCCGATCACCACGAACAGATAGCCCTGTTCCCCAGGTTTGCGGCAGAGGGCATAGAGCACCAGTGCCGCGAAGATGGCGCCGATAGGCGCAGCCCACCAAGGCCAGCTGCCCACGGTCAGGTAAAGAGAAAAAATGATGATGGCCAGAGAGGCCCCGTTGTTGACCCCGACCATATCGGGGGTGGCCAGTCGGTTACGCACCAAGGTCTGTACCAGACAGCCGGAGAGCCCCATGGCGGCCCCCGCCACCACGACCCCGACAATACGCGGTAGCCGGATCTTGAACAGAGTAAGCTGATCAAGCCGCGTTCCCTCCCCCAGTAGGGTGTTGACCACCCCGGCAAAGCCGAGCTTGCCGCCACCCACGCTCAGGGCCAGCACCCCTAGCGCTACCAGCGCCATGGTCAGCAGTGCCAGCCAGCGCCAGCTTGGCAGATGGAGCAGCAAAGAGCGGTTACCGGCCCGCAGGCAGAGCATATCGGTCGGTGTGCGCATCAGCCCCTCACTTGACGGTCAGCAGGGTACGAAAGCCCCCGCGATGAACGATGGCGATCAGCACAGGTGCGCCGATAAGAGCCAGAATGACCCCGTTGGGCAGCTCGAACGGCTGGATCAGCCAGCGCGCCAAGATGTCGGCCAGCAGCAGAAACAACATGCCAAACAGGGCGGAGAAACAGACCTGCACCGCCAGCTTTACCGGCTCTACCAGTCGGCCACAGTAGGCGGCCAGAAAGCCGACAAAACCGATGGGGCCGGCGATGGCGATGGCACTGGCGGTAAACAGGGTGGCGGCTAGCAGCACGCCAATTCGCACCCGGTTGGGACGGATCCCCAGCGCCTGGGCTTGGGCATCCCCCATCTGCATCAGGGTCAGCTGGCGACAGAGCAGCAAGGTGATGACAAAGGCCGCCAGCACGCAGGGCAACACGGCAATGATGGCATCGAGATTGGCCGCCGACAGGGAGCCAAGGTTCCAGAAGCGGTACTGCTCCAGCACCATCTTGTTGGAGAGCAGCAGAAAGCTGGAGAGACCGCCGAAGTTGGCGGAGAGCGCCACCCCGACCAGAATGAGCTTCAGCGGATTGGAGCGGCCAATCATCATGCCAAGCCCCAGCACAATCACGTTACCAAGCAGCGCACCGAGTCCTGCCCAGAGCAGATAGCCGTAGGCGGACTCCACCCCAAACCAGGTGAGCCCCACCACCAGCGCAAAGACGGCCCCGGCGTTGACCCCGAGCAGGCCGGGTTCCGCCAGCGGGTTGCGGGTCGCGCTCTGTAACAAAGACGCAGCCAGCGATAAAGAGGCACCGACCACCATGGCACAGAGGGTGCGCGGCAGGCGCAAGGTGGTAAGCACCATGGCCAATTTCTCATCACCCACCATGTTGGGATCACCAGCAAGATAGCCAAACACCGCCCGAGCACCGTAAACGCCGGCCCCGGTGGCCAGCGAGAGCGCACAGAGCAGTAATAGGAAGAATAAGCCCAGCCAAAACAGATAGGTCGGGTGTTTAAACACCGTTTGACTCCTTTGTGTGAGGTCCTAAGCGGAAAACAGAGAGAGGGCTCGTGGCACACTCAAGCGACATATAGGGTCGCAGCTGACAGGGTGAGCCCACCGATAGTGATGAGGCAACGCCGCCTGATACTGGGTAAAACGCCGCGCCGATCTTATCGGCACGGCGCAATACTAAATGAAAATCGTTATTATTTGCAAGAGTTATCAATATCCGTTATCTATCGCTCTCGTTATCCATTACCTCATGGCGAGTCTGATGATAGGCCTCTTCACTCTTACCACGGCGCCAATAGGGCACCGCATACAGGGATTGGCGATCCACTTCAAGGGTGCTGCGCAGATAGCGGCGCAGCGGCAGCACCAACGCCTCTTCCCCACCCAGCCAAAAGAAACCGCCATCTCGGCTCAGGGGCAGGCTCAACACATGGTCAAGCAAGCCGCTGGCGGCAGGCTCACCGACAAACCACTGACACCGCACGCCAATCGGCAGACTGATCGGTTGTGCATCGGCCTTATCTGGCACCACAATGGCGATCTCTCCCCTGGCATTGGTCGGCATCACCTCGCACATCGCCGTAATAGCAGGCAAGGCCGTCAGATCCCCCACCAGCAGGTAATGATCAGCCAGCGGCAGCATCGGATGGGGGCCGCCCGGCCCAGAGAGGATCACTTTATCTCCTGGCTTGGCATGCACAGCGAAAGCACTGGCTGGCCCGCTGTCACCGTGGATCACAAAGTCGATCTCAAGCTCTTGGGTCTCGGGGCGAACAGCCCGAATAGAGTAAGTGCGAATGATCGGCTTATCCTCTGGATTAGCCCAGCGCGGGCCGCTGGCGGTCATCACGGGTAAAACCGGCTCACTCTGATAAGGCTGAGCCAGCATTACTTTGATATGAGCCCCGCCACAGGTGACAGGGTAATCCGCTAACTCACTGCCACTAAAACAGAGTCGGCGTAAATGAGGGGAAAGTTGGACGGCCGTTTTGACCGTTACCAGGCGAGGACGTTTAGCAGGCAATATCGGGGACACCAAAATACTCCTAATCACGGTGTATTACTCAATAATCGACACCATATACGAATAGGAATAATTATCAAATACAATAAGCGGCAATAAATTAAAGATTTAAATGAATCTATTTCTTGAGCTCCCACAATCAATGTAATTATTTTTATCAGTAGCAAACGCTACGTTAATGAGTTTTATATCGATTTTTCAAATCACATTTTATTTTTTAAGCAGTTTCTTATCTGGCAATAAGCAGTTAATGTAGGGGAATACTGACACGCAGGATGAGAAAATGGATGACAATATCCTGATTATTGATGATGGCGATCTGCCTATTCCAGATACCCCCCAAGGCGGCTGGAAAGTGATGATAGTGGATGACGAACCTGAGGTTCACCACATCACTACGATCACCCTCAACAAGTTCATATTCGACGATCGCCCGATCAGCTTTTTTCATGCCTACTCCGCAGCAGATGCCAAAGAACAACTGCTCACCAACCCAGATATTGCCCTGTTACTACTGGATGTGGTGATGGAGACCGATCATTCCGGCTTGGATGTGGTGAAGTTTATCCGTGACGATCTGCAAAATAAGATGGTACGGATTGTGTTGCGCACCGGCCAGCCTGGTCAGGCGCCGGAAGACGACGTCGTCAACAACTACGACATCAACGACTACAAAGACAAGACCGAACTCACCTCGCAAAAGTTGCGCACCTTGCTACGAGCCAGCTTGCGCTCCTATCGCGATATCTGCATCTTGGAAAGCCATCGCAAAGGGCTAGAAAAGGTGATCGCCGCCTCCAAAGGGATCTTCGAAAAACGGGCATTGCGCCAATTTGTCGAAGGTGCCCAAGAGCAGCTAGGGGCTCTTTTGTATCTTGGGGAAACCCAGATATACGATGTTAAGCAGTGCGCCTATGAAGTTCGAGATCAACTGCTCGAACCACTTCTGCCAGGTTTGTCAGCCATTTTACTCAGCGAAGCGCCGGCCATTTTGCGCCAAGCAATGGCGCTCAAATCCAATATTTATGCCCCAGATCAGATGGTGCTCTACTGCCAAAACTCCCGCCATCATCTGTTATTTCATATTGAGATTTTCCGGCCGCTGAGTCAGATAGACACTGGCTTACTCTCCCTATTTACTGAAAATATCGTGGTGGCACTGGAGAATATCCGCCTCAATGAAGTGATCGCCGATAACCAACGGGAAATTATCTACCGTATCGGTGAACTGATTGAGACTCGCTCCAAAGAGTCAGGTTTACACGTTAAGCGGGTTGCTCTCTACACCGAGCAATTTTGCTTGCTGCTAGGGATGAGCGAAGAGCAGAGCGAGCTGATCAAACGCGCTTCCCCGCTCCATGATATCGGTAAGGTCGGCATTCCAGACGCCGTGTTGCAAAAACCGGGGAAGTTCACCCCCGAAGAGTGGGATGTGATGAAAACTCACGCCCAGCTCGGCCAAGATATGCTCTCTGGCAGCAACCTAACCCTGTTTCAGATTGGCGCCACCATCGCCGGCAACCACCACGAAAAATGGGATGGCAATGGCTACCCTCGCGGTTTACAAGGTACTGACATCCCCCTAGAAGGGCGGATTGTCGCCTTAGCGGATGTCTTTGATGCTCTGTGCTCCGATCGCTGCTACAAACGGGCATGGCCACTTGACGATGTGCTGGCCTTTATTGAGCAGGAGAAGGGCAAACATTTCGACCCCACCTTGGTGACCCTCATGATGGCCAATCTGGATAAATTCTTGGCTATTCGCGATGAGTACAAGGATGTTTATCTCGGCGAACATTATCTCAGCGAACAGTGAGCGGCCGACTCGGCCGCTCCCCTTTATCCACCATCGAGGTCTAATCTGACGTTTTCACGTCGCCCCTGCCAACTCAACACTGACTCAGCACGATGCCGATGTGAGCGGCAACGCCAGTTAACGCTCACTGTCGCTCGCCATGTTGACCGGCTCTGAGCAAGAGGGAGGATAGGCGTCACTGTTGATCCACTGATGGTCCGCTTCCCAGGTAAATAGCCATTTGCGCACCGGCCCCGCCATCACGTTGAGGTAATAGCTGTCATAGCCGGCCAAGGTGGCGACCGGATGATAGCCTCGTGGCGCCATCACCACCCCCTTGTCATAGACCGCCATCGACTCATCAAGGCTGCGATCATCGGTGTAGACCCGCTGAAAACAGAACCCTTGCGGTGGATTGAGTCGGTGGTAATAGGTCTCCTCCAGATAGGTCTCATCAGGTGCGTTATCGGTGTCATGTTTGTGGCTCGGATAAGAGCTGGTACAGCCCTCATCAGTAAACACCTCCACCACCAACAAACTGTCGGCTAGGGCGCTATCGGGCAGAATATTGTGCACCAAGCGGCGGTTATTACCTCTGCCGCGCCGCTCGGCCCCGACCTGCTCGGGCCGGATCAAGCGGGAAGGATAGGTTCCCTTGCCCGGTGCTCGGCATACCGCCAGCTCCAGCGCTGTGGTGGCAAGCACATGGCAGCTATCCCCTTGGGTGACATAGACCGCCCACGGCTTAGTGCGCGCGAACGGGCTCATCCGCTCGCCCACCTCGGGGTAGTGTTGCTGGGGGGTGGAGATCTCTGCCCGCCCCGCCACCAACACCAAACAGAGCTCATCGCCGCTCGGGGCAAACTCAATGCTCTGATTGGCCGCCAGCTCATATACCTCAAACCCGACATATTGCCAGCCCGCTGAGGCGGGCGTAATGCACTGGGTTCGCCCCTGCTCATCAGCGGGATGATAACGGGACAACAATCTCGACATATCACACTCCTTTCATGCTTGAACCCGGTGATCCACGGTAATAAATGAACCCGCTCATGCAGCAAGCTAGGCGGCGTTGATCTGACGATGCTAGGCGGCAGGCCGTTAGCCCTGC
>NZ_PGGC01000157.1 GCF_002795305.1 Aeromonas cavernicola | reverse complement strand
CCACCCCGGCCTGCATTTGGTGAGTCGACGCACCAACCCCGATGGCAGCGAGCTGGAAAACGAGCAGGGCGAGCGGCACCACATCCACTACTACCCCAACGGCTTGATAGCGAGTGAAACCGGCTTTGATGGCCGCACTACTGCCTATCGCTACGACCTGACTGGCCAGCTGCTGGAAAAGAGCGAGCTGGGGGAGCAGGGCGGCGAGCTGATAACCCGCTACCAGCGGGACGCCATGGGGCGGCTTATCCAGAAAACCCTGCCCGATGGCCTAATGCCAGTCAGTTAAGCACTTTTATGACTAAATATTCGAGATATTGAATATCAAAAGTAGCTCCATGATTAAAGAGTCAATTTGGCTCCAACCCTTGCCCTGACTGGCATGCAATAAAAAGAGGGAGGCATCATGCCTCCCTCACTCGTTAGCCCTTATACCCCGCGGGTTGGGACTCAAATTCTCTTAACTGACTTGCATTATGCCCGATGGCCAGCAGATTGCGTATCGCTACGACGGTCACGGCCAGCTGACCGAGGTGGACGATGGCCAGTGGCCGCTGCACTTTGAGTACGACCGCGCAGGCCAGCTGATTGCTGAGCATCAAGGCTGGGCGAGCAGCTACTTTGGCTATAACGCGCTGGGCCAGCTGGCCCACTGGCAACTACCGGATGGCAACCAGCTGGCTTATCA
>NZ_PGGC01000156.1 GCF_002795305.1 Aeromonas cavernicola | reverse complement strand
TGGTGCCACGCCAACATTCCAGCGGTGGCAAGCAAACATTGCTGGGGATCAGCAAACGCGGCGACAGCTATCTGCGCACCCTGCTGATCCATGGCGCTCGGGCTGTACTCCGGGTAGCGGAGCGCAAGGCGCAGCACGCAGACAGTTGGTTAGCTGGGGTGATGGGGCGGCGTAATCACAGCGTTTTTCAAGATAGTTGTCGTGTAAAGCTGTTTTACGCCGCCCGTTCTGGCTCTGGTGCGGGCAGCTCTGGGTTCAGCATCACGGTTCCTATCGGTGTCCAGTTTCGGGTGTTCCCACTCCATCTGGCCGGGTGCTGTGCTTTCGCGGCCTGATACACTGTGCATCCCGTTTCGCCAGCAGCGCTTTGTCTTCACCCCGATGTCGTTCGCCCGGTGTAACGGTAATCCCCCCGTTTTTAGGGGCACTCAAAAGTAGAGGTCATGCAGCCTTTGCCAGATGCTGCTTTGGGGTATAACCATCCAGCGCCATATTGGCCGCTCATGGTTATAAACCCACAGCCATTGCGTTAATGCCGATCAGTTAAGGA
>NZ_PGGC01000155.1 GCF_002795305.1 Aeromonas cavernicola | reverse complement strand
CGAACACCAGCCATCCTGTCCAGCCCAGAGCCGGCAGAGGTCTCTCGCCCAACGCTGGTTGGAGGCAGACGCCACCGATGGCAAAGATTGGATCCGCGCCGGGCGATTGCGGACTTGCCAACCCTTGAGCGGGAAGACACGCTGTACCGTGTTCTTGTTGAAGCCCAGCAGTGCCGCCACTGTTCGATAACCGAACGATGGATCCTCCTCGATTATGGCCTTGAGCGGCGCAACCTTGACGCTGCGCTAATACCAAGTGCGCCGTGGCAGGCTCGGCGTTTTTCCAGATAGTTGTCGTATAAAGCTGTTTTACGCCGCCCGTTTTGGCTCTGGTGCGGGCCGCTCTGGGTTCAGCATCACGGCTCCTATCGGTGTCCAGTTTCGGGTGTTCCCACTCCATCTGGCCGGGTGCTGTGCTTTCGCGGCCTGATACACTGTGCATCCCGTTTCGCCAGCAGCGCTTTGTCTTCACCCCGATGTCGTTCGCCCGGTGTAACGAAGCGAATACGGCTATGCCGGTGTTCATCGTTATACCAAGCCAGAAAATCCCGCTCGTAGCATCGAGACTGGCAAACCCCTCTGATGGCCACTGTGGGCTGTATTCCAGCGTCCGCAACAGTGACTCCGAGTACGGATTATCGTTGCTGACCCGAGGCCGTCCCCGCGAGGGCGTAACGCCCACATCATGCTTCTTGGTCAGCAACGTGACCGACTTCATCGGCGCGCCGTTGTCCGAGTGCAACACCTGCAGCTGCTTCCAACACTGCTCGCGGATGATGCAGCAAGGCCGCCGCGTGTTCACCGCTCTCCTGCTCATGCACTTCCCAGCCCACCCCTTTGCGGCTGTAGATGTCCTCTATCAGGTAGAGGTAGTAAAATACTGGCCGCGTATCGCCGACGGCAAGTAGGTGATGTCCCAGTGCCATTCTTGATTGGGGCCCATCGCGGCTGGTGGGGACCGGCACATGACGCGGTGGTTCGCTCCGGCCACGCTTGTGCTGCTGGTCAGCCGCTCGCAAGATACGATAGAAGCTAGACTCACTGGCCAGATAGCCCCCTTGGTCGGCCAGCCGCGGCACGATTTGACTCGGCACCACCACGGCGAACTTGGCTTCGGCAAGCCATTCATCGGTCAATTTGTTGTCCCCAGACACCGGCGCCCCTGCGTCTTTGGCGTGATTGCGCCACTGATACAGCGTGGCCTCACTGATGTTTTCCTGACGGGCCAACGCGGCAACCGGCATATTGATGGGAGGCAGCAGCTTCTTGAGCAAAGCGGCCTTTCGTTCATTTGAGTGACAAGCCATTCAACACTCTTTATCCGCCCCCATTCTTCACTTTTAGATAAATCAGATCAGGCGACAACTATCCTGACACCGGGGGATCATAACGTGGCTGCCGTGGCGCTCGCCAACAATAATGCACGCATAGTCTGGGCATTGCTTGCCCAGGAAAGAGAATTGGAAGCTAATGATGGCGTGGCAACCTGAACAAAAAGTACTCCACGACACCAACTGCGTAGCGACGCTAATAGCCACTGACATCGATCAGAACAACCGATTGCACAGGCAATCATGTCGTGATGGCGAGACAGGTCAGACCGTGATGGGGAAAACCCGTGGATGACAGGGCTCTGCAAGAGCGTACAACTGATAGAGGTCCCCATCAGCGAATTCCATCAGGGATAGAGGCAGTAGCCTCGATCAAAATCCGGATCTATGGCTGCAAT
>NZ_PGGC01000154.1 GCF_002795305.1 Aeromonas cavernicola | reverse complement strand
CTACAAGCTGATCCGTAAAGTGCAGGGCAAGCACGAACACGTCCATGTGGTGGGGCTGCGCGGCTTCGGCTTTAGCGACGACAAGCTGATCGCCTGATCGGTGGCTGGCTCATCCCGACAGGGGATGACGGCTAAATAGGTGAAAGGGCGGTTTGGACCTAATGCCAGTCAGTTAAGCCTGACTGGCATTGTTTTTATTAGCTTTTTTACATTGTATTTCTGTAGCCTTGGCTTCACGCAGCGGGGGTAACTTCACTCCCTTGTGGCAGCTATTGCAGCAGGTTGTGAGAGTAAAAACCATTGTCGAACTGGGCCAGAAAGTGCTCCGGCGTGCACGCCGCTAGCGCCATTTCGTTGAGGCACCTCTCCCGATGCTGGATGTGGGGTGTGGTAAACGTGGCGGCATTGACCGAGGTATCGGGCATATGTTACATCGCGCCATCGATGGCGTTTTGTGACTTCATTCTCTATACACCGTTCTGATTCTGAAACATTGGGTATCGTCTCTTGCTGCATCAATGGTTTACCATTGCGCCCAATCGAATATGAACACTGCCCTCCTTACCGTGGGTGCGGCATTGCAGTAGAGCACCAAGGATCATCATGGCCGTCAATCAGACCAAAATCTCCGATGACTTGAAAGCGCTGGTCAGCGCACCTGACCAATCCGCATTTATCTTTGGCTTTATGGCCGCCTATGGACTGCCCAAGGCCACGATCACGCATATCAGGCAAGGGGGGAGCCGCAACCTGGCCAAAGAAGCGGGCCACGTTGGTATCAATTCAAAGTTCTACTTTCAGCCGGTGGATGAAGGGGCCGATATAGAGCTCCTTTTTGAACAGCGGATTGCAGCGTGTGCCAGCACCAAGCACAAATACCGCTTCGTCATCCTCACCGATTTTGTTCGCTTCCTCGCGTGGGACGTACTGACTGAAGAGCGACTCGATACTGAACTCGGCGAACTGTTCCGCGAATATGGTTTCTTCCTGCCCTTAGCAGGCCTTGAGAAGGCGATTCTGGGTGCCGAGAACCCTGCCGATGTGAAGGCCGCCGAGAAGATGGGCAAGCTCTTCGATCTCATCAAGAGCCTCAATGAATTGAGTAGACCTGAGGATATTCATGCCCTCAACGTATTCCTGACCCGGCTGTTATTTTGCCTGTTTGCCGAAGATACGGGGATCTTTAATCAGGGCCAGTTCACCTCTGCCATTAAAGGCTACACCGAGGAGGACGGCAGCGACCTCGCTCAGTTCTTGAGAGGCTTGTTCGCCGTCATGAACAGCGAACCCAATAGCGAGTTACGCAAAACCCTACCGTCCCATCTGGCGGCCTTCCCCTATGTCAACGGCGGGCTGTTCGCGGTGGATGAGCCCATCCCGGCGCTCGGCAAGCAGGGCCGCAAGATCCTGCTGGAGTGCTGCATGATGAACTGGGGGGACATCAACCCGGATATCTTCGGTTCAATGTTCCAAGCGGTGATTGATGTCGAGCAGCGCGGCAATCTGGGCCAGCACTACACCTCGTACAGCAACATCATGAAGGTGATCCAACCGCTGTTTCTGGATTCACTGCGCAGCGATCTGGAAAAAAATCGAAAGAGTGTCAATGGCCTTAAGAAACTGCTGGTGCGCCTCGGCAACATCAAGGTCTTCGATCCCGCCTGTGGTTCCGGCAACTTCTTAATCGTTGCCTACAAGGAGTTGCACACCTTGGAGCGGATGGTTATTCAAGCTTTGCAACAGCTTGAACCACAGCAGGGCTTCTCCATGAGCAGTCTGCACCTCGATCGGTTTTACGGTATCGAGATTGACGATTTTGCCTGTGAGATCGCCCGCCTTGCACTCTGGCTGGCCGAACACCAACTTAACAAACAGTGGGAGCAAACCTTTGGCTATGCTCGCCCTGCGTTGCCGCTGAGATCATCTGGCAACATCGTGAGCGGTAATAGCTTGGCCTTGGATTGGCATAAGGTCTGCCCCAAAGGGATTGAGGATGAGGTCTATGTGATCGGGAATCCCCCCTTCTTGGGCACATTGGGTCGTTCGGACGAGCAGCGGGCAGACATGCAAGCTGTGTTTGGCGATACCACGCTAGGTAATCTCGATTTCGTCGCCTGCTGGTTCTGGAAAGGGGCGCACTATATTCAACACTCGCGGGCTGAACTGGCGTTGGTGTCCACCAACTCCATTTGCCAAGGTGAACAGGTCGCCACACTCTGGCCCAGAATGTTTGCGCTGGGACTCCATATTCATCTCGCTTATCCCACCTTTACATGGGCCAACAATGCGCGTGATAAGGCCGCGGTCCATGTGGTGATCGTGGGGCTCTCTTCTCGCTCAAAGTCCAGGCAACTGTTCCAACAAGTTGATGGTGAGTGGCATAGCAGCAATGTATCCAATATCAGCCCCTACTTGGTCGAGGGCAGTAACATTGCGGTTGCAGCACGAAGCACGCCATTAGTAAGCGATGTTCCGCCGCTTATCTATGGCAATAAACCGACTGATGGCGGCCATCTATTCCTCACTCGTGAAGAGCGCGATGAATTACTGAGGCTTGAGCCTCAAGCGGCACGTTGGGTTAAAAAGGTACTTGGGGCCACTGAGTTTTTGAATGCAAAGGAGCGCTGGTGCCTATGGCTGGTTGGGATAACTGACGATGAATTGCAGTTAATGCCACTGGTTACCCGTCGTATACAAAAAGTGGCTGAAACTCGTAGAAAAAGCCCTGATAAAGGGGCTCAGAAATTGGCTGAGCGGCCACATTTGTTCCGCGATCTCAATAATCCAGCTAGTTACATCCTTGTTCCGAGGGTCTCATCTGAGCGTCGCACATATGTGCCGATGGGATTCTTTGATTCTGGAACGATAAGCACGGACCTGAATAATATCCTTCCTAATGGTTCCCGGTATGAATTTGGGATTTTGTCTTCTCTACTACATAACGACTGGATGCGCTTAGTTGCTGGTCGCTTGAAAAGTGATTACCGCTACACGGCGACCATTGTTTACAACACCTTTCCATGGCCCGTTGCCAGCACAGCTCAGCGACAAGAAATTGAGCGATTGGCAGAGGAAGTTGAGCTGGTCCGGGAGGATTACCCCGGCAAAACGCTAGCCGAACTCTATGACCCCGACAAGATGCCTGCTGGCCTGCTTGAAGCACACCGAGTACTGGATAACGCTGTCGATAAGCTCTATCGGGACCGCCCATTTAAGGATGCGGCAGAGCGGGTAAGCCATCTGCTTGGGCTCTATGAAAAGCTCACCGCTGCTACCCGCTAGCCAATGTTGATAAGGACTCTGTTATGGAAAACATCTTGCAAGTGACCTATGCCCAGAACGGGCAGAGCTCGGCGATCAACAGCATGGGAATGCGGGAGATGCAAGCCCGTGCCTTCGCTCAACGCAACAGCCCCTACCTGCTTATCAAAGCGCCACCCGCCTGCGGCAAATCCCGTGCACTGATGTTTTTGGGGCTGGACAAGCTGCTCAATCAGGGCTTGCGCAAAGTCATTGTCGCGGTGCCTGAGATGTCTATCGGCGCATCGTTTAAAGACACTGCATTGACCGAATATGGATTCTTTGCGAACTGGCAGGTTAAACCGGAAAACAATCTCTGCATTCATGGCGGTGAAAAGAGCAAGGTGGCCGCGTTTAAGCGCTTTATGGAGCGTGATGACCCGATCCTTGTCTGCACCCACGCAACCCTGCGTTTCGCTTTTGACGAGGTAGATATCGCCTCGTTTAACGATTGTCTGATTGCCATCGACGAGTTTCACCATGTTTCCGCCAGTGAAGATAGCCGCCTCGGCGCGCTACTCGATGGCTTAATCCAGCAGTCCAATGCACATATTGTGGCCATGACAGGATCTTATTTCCGTGGCGATACCGTGCCCATCCTGACCCCAGAGGATGAAGCCAAGTTTACCAAGGTCACCTACACCTATTACGAGCAACTGAACGGCTATCAACACCTGAAATCGCTCGGGATTGGTTACCACTTCTACCAGGGTCAATATATCGGTGCTTTGCCTTCGGTGTTGGACGCTTCACTGAAAACCATTATCCACATCCCGAACGTGAACTCTGGCGAGTCCACCAAGGACAAGCACACCGAGGTCGATGCGATCTTGGATGTGCTGGGCGAGGTGCAGTCGAAAGATCCCGACACTGGCATCTACTTGGTGAAACGACATGAAGATGGCAAGCGGCTCAAGGTTGCCAATCTAGTGGATGACGATGCCAATGAGCGCCCCAAGGTGCAGGCTTATTTACGTACAATCCAATCAGCCGATGACATGGATATCATCATTGCCCTTGGCATGGCAAAAGAAGGTTTTGATTGGCCCTATTGCGAGCATGTGCTGACCATTGGTTATCGCAGCTCGCTGACCGAAGTCGTGCAGATCATCGGTCGTGCGACCCGTGATTGTCCTGGTAAGACCCACGCCCAGTTCACCAACCTGATTGCCCAGCCTGATGCCCAAGATGACGATGTGAAGGTGTCGGTCAACAACATGCTCAAGGCGATCACCACTTCCCTACTGATGGAGCAGATCTTGGCTCCCAGTATTCAGTTCAAGCCTCGCTCGCAATGGACTGGGGAGGTACTGCCACCCAATACCGTGCTCGTGGGTGATGAGACCGTGCCAGTGTCGCAAACAGTGTTAAATATTCTCAATGGTGGCAAAGAGGAGATCCTGGCTGCGCTGATGGCCAAGGAGAAGGTGGTCAAAGAGGCCATTACTGAAACAGCTCCGCCCGAGGTATTTACTCAGTTAGAACTGCCCTCGGTCATTCAGGAACTCTACCCCGACCTATTGCCCCATGAGATAGAGCAAGTTCGTTCCGGCCTGCTGCAAAGCATGTATATCAATCAGCAGGGCGGGCTGATCCATGAGAGTGACTTGCCTCCCAATGCCGAGATTGTAGGAGGCCCGCGTCCAACCTCTACCGGAGGGACTGGACCCGATGTACCCAAGGATGAAGCAACGGCCAGTAAGCAGTTCTTAAAAATCGGCGAGAAGTTCATCAACATCGACAACCTGAGCATCGACCTGATCGAATCGGTTAACCCGTTCCATGGGGCCTATGAAATCCTCTCCAAATCCGTGACGGCCACCATGCTCAAAACCATTCAGGAGGCGGTCAGCGCCAGCAAGTCACAACTCTCCGAGGAGGAGGCCGTGATGCTGTGGCCAAGAATCAAAGAGTTTACACAGCAAAACCAGCGGGCTCCTTCGTTGCATGCGCCTGATCCCATCGAGGTACGACTGGCAGAAGCGCTGGCCTACATCAAACAGAAGAAACAACAATCTGCGGCTAAACAGGAGAGCTAAGTCATGATCCTGTTGCGATCACATCAGCTCAAACCCAAAGCATCTCTTGAAGATATCTTCGCCGAAGACGATGTATTGGGTTTGCTTGATGTAGCGCCCCTAAAACCGAGAAGTGTGCCAGTTGACCTCGTGAGCAACCAGTTTGGTGACATAGTGGCGTTTTTTGAACAACACGGTAGAGCCCCTCAGAACTCGTACTCTGCCGATATGTCCGAGAAGCTTCTTGCAAGGCGATTGCAGGCGATACGCACAGATCCAGATCAATGCCGTGCCCTTTCAGGTCAGGATATCCATGGCCTGTTGGCAGGGATCGAGGTTGTTGGGAGTGTGGCAGAGAAGCATGAGCAGTATCATGCAAAGGATGTCGCTGCTGAGGCGGTGAATGCATCGACCGTTGACACGTCTGAGCTAGTGACCTCGCTTGACGATATTTTTGCCGACGATGATCTCGGGTTATTGGATTTTGATGCTCCCGATATATTCAGCATGCAGCATGTGCCTAGGGAGAAAAAGGCGTTACCTGACGAGATAGCCCAGCGCCAGCCCTGTCCTGATTTCGCTCGTTTTGCGCCGCTGTTTGAGACCGTGAAAACGGGCCTGCAAGGTGGCGCGTTTTCGCTTGTGCGCTATCGCAACGAACACGGGTTTCAAGTCGGTGATTTCTTCATCTTAAATGGGGTGATGGGTTATGTGCATAGCGCGGGGGCGCGACTGGACCAGTACGAACGGTATAACGCACGACTTCACCTGGTTTTTGATAATGGCACTGAACTACACATGCTCTACCAGTCACTGACCCAGGGGCTTATTCGTGACAAAGAAGGCCGTAAGGTCATGCTAGGTGACAAACTCCTCTTGCCAAATGACGCGCCTATTCCAAGCGGCTTTGTCTATGTGCTCGCGACAAAAAGCACGGACCCTATATTGATGCCCTTCAAACAACATCTCTATAAAATAGGTTTCACCGAGGGAGCGGTCGAAGAGCGGATCAAACACGCCGAAATAGATAAGACGTTCCTGCAAGCCCCGGTCAGGATCATCACGACCTTCCAGTGTTTCAACATGAACACCCACAAGTTGGAGACCTTGGTGCACGGTTTTCTCGCCAAGCAGCGCCTCGATATCACCTTGAAGGGGGTTGATGGCACCAGCTATGCCCCGAGAGAGTGGTTCCATACTCCATTGGCAACCATCCTTGAAGTAATTCACCATATTCTGGATGGGACAATCTCGCACTACCGCATGGACAACACGACCGGAAAGATTGTTGCAAAAAAAACGACCGAAGGTGCGTAATAACAAAACCAAACCCAGCGGTCAGAAATGAACGTCTGGCATAAACCGGAAGCAGGAGAATTAAACTAATGTTCACCGGACTCAAATTAACAAATTTTAAAGCATGGCAAGATACAGGGATCGTTAATTTGAAGCCTGTCACCATGTTGCTAGGCACTAACTCATCTGGCAAATCAACATTGATTCAAAGCCTGTTACTACTCAAACAAACCGTGCGATCACCTGATCGCAGCATTCATCTCAATCTTGGTGGTGATGAAGTCAATGATTTATTTAATTTTGGTGAATTTGACGACGTATTACACCAAGGGTTCGTTGGCGATCGTCAATTTTCGTTGAGTTTTACCTTTCTCTCGCCCGAATCCTCCCGCATTGATAACGGGACTTTTTTCTGTAGTTATGGTCAGAATTCGGCAGGTGGTGTGGCTATTCAAGAATGGCGCGTCGGCACAAATGAACAGCAATTTAAGTCTATTCGCCGTGAGAAAGGTGCATATTCACTTACTGTTGATAAAGAGATTCAACCTCGGGCTAAAGGTCGCCATATATGTCCAGAACGCTCGGTATCGTTGTCCGCTGAAGCAATTGTAGCGCTGGGACAGGATGGCGCAGTGCTTGAAGATTTGAGCCTAGCGATTCGCCGTGAGTTGGAAAATATCATCTATCTCGGCCCACTTCGCCGTAAGCCAGAAAGAGATTATGTTTGGAACAAATCCAACCCTGGTGAGATGGGGAGTGATGGCCATCGCGCCATTGATGTGCTCCTCGCCAGCGCCTTGATAAAAGGCGATGACCAAAATCGCATCATTGAAGGTGTGTCGAAGTGGCTTGTACGAATGAAGGTTGCTGACAAGCTGGAAGTTAAACAAGTGGGGCGCTCAACACGCTACGAATTGGTGGTACACCGTGATGGTGTCGAAGCAAACTTGCGCGATGTGGGCATTGGTATTTCACAAGTTTTACCCGTCTTGACTATCGCCTATTTCGCTCCGAGTGGCAGCACAATAATCCTTGAAGAGCCGGAAATACACTTGCATCCGTTAGCGCAGTCAGTGTTAGCCGAGTTGTTTGTCGAGGTAAGTAAAGAGCGAAACGTTCAGTTCATCGTTGAAAGCCATTCCGAACACCTATTCCGGCGAATGCAAACACTGATCGCCAGACAGAGCATCAAGCCCCAAGACGCTGCAATGTATTTTGTTGAGCGTGAAGGGAGTGTTGCCCGCTTGCGGTCGTTAGAGCTAGATGATTTCGGTAGAGTGCAAAACTGGCCAGAAAGTTTCTTCGGGGATGCACTGGGGGAGACTCGTGAGCAGGCACGATTGATGTTTACGCGCCAGCAGGAGAGTCAGGCATGAGGGATCGCTATGTGATTGATACCAACGTGCTGATTGCCGCTAGTGCTGCTGATCCTACGCATCCTAAAGATATTGATGCAACCCCGACTGATCCCAACTTGAGAATGCAGGTATGGCAATGGCTGTGTGATTTTCAGGAGAGTCCATCCCGGATAGTTTTAGACTCAGCCAATGGTATCTACGACGAATACGAACATAAGCTGGGCTTTAACGACTTCGGTATTCAGGTAGTGATTCACAAATGGAGCACAGCTGCTGTTGATAACGTCGACGTCTCCTATGACGAACATGGGCATGGTGTGTTGCAACCTCCTTTGCTTGCTGTAATCCATGACCATGCGGACAAAAAAATGGTAGCCGCAGCACTGGATTCACGTAGGAAGTATGGCGAGGGCTGTGTTGCCTTTGCTGGGGACACAGATTGGCATGATTGGGAAACGGCTCTTGTGGCGAACAACATCTTGTTGGAGCCAATCATTGAAGAATGGTCACGACAAAAACATGCTGATAAGAAAAAACGATGAAGGGAGGAAAACAGAGTAGGGGAGCAGAGATGAGGCAAGGGCTGGGGATATCAATTCACCAGTGGCCCTTATCGGTATGATTGTGACGTGACCGTGACAAGGGTGCCTGATAGCTCGCCCGGGATGCTGGTGGTCTATAAAAAAGGTGTCGAGATAGTGCGCCAGCCGGTGTTAAAGAGCGAATAGCCATCTCAATGCCATGACAGCGTTTCTCGCCATATATCTGAACTGAAGCGGCCAACGGGCCGCTTTTCTATTTGCCTGGTTTGCGTGCGCGTGTGCTCGACAAGTTGTTTGATATGGCCCACACGCCCGTCAGCTTTGCGGCACCCTGACCCCTTTGTCGAGGTAGAGGCTGCTGTAGTGGGCGCGGTGGGTGACAAACATGATCTGGTGGCGGCTGCCGTCGGAGAGGATAACGAAGTCGCCCGCTTGGGCGGGGCTTTGCAAGGCGATCGCCTGTTCTGGGGCGGCTAGGCGATCGACCTCTTCTTTGAAGCTGAGGGTGTAAGAGTACATATGGCGCTCCACTGCTGGCTCATATCAGACACTGTGTTCAAGGTTAGTGGGTAACCCGCTGATCTGCGGCGCCCGATTGGCGCTGGTGGCGCAAAAAGGGGTGTTAGGGTGGCGAGGGCGTTAGCGCAGAGTGTAGGCGGCTGACGATGTTGAGGGGGTTGTTTGCTTGACGGGCCGGATTATGCGCTGCAGGGATAGGGATAAAAAAGCGGGGAGTGTGACTCCCCGCTAGGGTGTTATCGGTTTAAGCGGCCAGCTTAGCTGCGGGCCAACAGGATACGCAACATGCGGCGCAGCGGCTCAGCAGCGCCCCACAGCAGCTGGTCGCCTACCGTGAAGGCGGCCAGATACTCTGGGCCCATATTGAGTTTGCGCAGACGACCGACCGGAATGCTGAGGGTGCCGGTGACGGCGGCAGGGGTCAGCTCGCGGGCGGTGATGTCGCGATCGTTGGAGATCACTTTTACCCAGTCGTTATGGGCAGCCAGCAGCGCTTCGATCTCCGCCAGCGGTACATCCTTCTTGAGCTTGATGGTAAAGGCTTGGCTGTGGCAGCGCAGGGCGCCGATCCGCACGCACAGGCCATCCACTGGGATCGCGGCCTGTTCTATGCCGAGGATCTTGTTGGTCTCTGCTTGGCCTTTCCACTCTTCGCGGCTCTGGCCGTTGTCGAGTTTGGTGTCGATCCAAGGGATCAGGCCACCGGCCAGCGGTACGCCGAAGTTGTCCACTGGCAGGGTGCCGGAGCGGGTCTTTTCGGTGATCTTGCGCTCGATATCGAGAATCGCGGAGGCGGGATCAGCCAGCTCAACCGCCACTTCGTCGCGCAGCATCCCCATTTGGGTGACCAGCTCGCGCATATGGCGGGCACCGCCACCGGAGGCGGCCTGATAAGTGGACACGCTGACCCACTCGACCAAATTGGCTTTAAACAGACCACCTAGGGCCAGCAGCATCAGGCTGACGGTGCAGTTACCGCCGACAAAGGTCTTGATGCCGTTGCTCAGGGCCTGTTCGATCACGTCGCCGTTGACGGGGTCCAGAATGATGACGGCGTCTTTCTCCATCCGCAGGGAGGAGGCGGCGTCAATCCAGTAACCCTGCCAGCCGGCGGCTTTGAGGCGGGGATAGACATCCTTGGTGTAATCGCCACCTTGGGCGGTGATGATGATGTCCTGCGCTGCCAAGGCCTTGAGATCAAAGGCATCTTGCAGGGTGCCCGCATCCACGCCGACATTCGGCGCGGCTTCACCTGCTTGGGAAGTGGTGAAGAAGGTGGGGTGAATATGGGCAAAATCTTGCTCTTCTTGCATCCGGCTCATCAGAACCGAACCCACCATGCCCCGCCAACCGACCAAACCTACTTTTTTCATAATGTCCTACCCTGGATTGCGACTAAAAAATGCATTGTACCGACGGTGATCCTTGCGATAGCGCGGGCTATTTACAACTCAATCACACAATAAGCACAGTAAAAATGTGTCTGCCCACATTACGGATTGTAGCGACGGGCGCAAGTCGAATTGCGCAATATTCTGTGCCGTGGCTTGCAATATCTGCTGGTCATGGCGAGGAATGGGCTACCTCTGCTGCGCTTGCCCGCGCTGCCACAGTTTTTCCCTGCCAAAGTGGTTGGCTCCTGTTATTATCTGCGGCCAAACATGAGCCATAACCTCAGGATATTGTGATGACTGACCACACCTTTATTCCCGGCAAGGACGCAGCACTGGAAGAGTCCATTGAGCGCTTTCAAACCAAGTTGCAAGCCTTAGGATTCGATATCGAAGAGGCCTCTTGGCTCAATCCGGTGCCTAATGTTTGGTCGGTGCATATCCGTGATAAAGCGTGCTCGCTCTGTTTCACTAATGGTAAGGGAGCGAGTAAGAAGGCCGCGTTGGCCTCGGCCCTTGGTGAGTATTTTGAGCGTCTTTCCACTAACTACTTCTTCGCCGATTTCTATTTGGGTGAGCAGGTAGCTAATGGCGATTTCGTCCACTATCCCAACGAGCAGTGGTTTCCCATCACGGGGGAGTCATTGCCAGCAGATCTGCTCGACAGCTTTACCCGCAAGTTTTACAACCCAGATGGTGAAGTGACCGCCGAGATGCTGGTGGATTTGCAGTCTGGCAACGAGGAGCGCGGGATTGTGGCGTTGCCGTTTGAGCGCCAGTCCGATCATGAGACCGTCTACATCCCGATGAACATCATCGGCAACCTCTATGTTTCCAACGGCATGAGTGCGGGCAATACCAAAACCGAGGCGCGCACCCAGGCGCTCTCTGAGGTGTTCGAGCGCCATGTGAAGAACAAGATCATCGCGGAGGCGATCAGCCTGCCGCAGATCCCGAGCGAAGTGATTGCCCGTTATCCGGGGATTGCAGCCTCCATTGCGGCGCTGGAAGCCGAAGGCTTCCCGATTTACAGCTTCGATGCCTCCTTGGGTGGCCGTTATCCGGTGATCTGTGTGGTGCTGCTCAACCCAAGCAACGGCACCTGTTTTGCCTCTTTTGGTGCTCATCCACGGTTTGAAGTGGCGTTTGAGCGCACCGTCACCGAGCTGCTGCAAGGGCGGAGCCTCAAAGATCTGGATGTGTTCGTGCCCCCTTCGTTTGATAACGAGCAGGTGGCGGATCACCATAACCTTGAGACCCACTTCATCGACTCCTCAGGCCTTATCAGCTGGGATCTGTTCAAGGAAGAGGCTGATTTCGCGTTTGCCGATTGGGATTTTCGCGGCACCTCGCAACAGGAGTTTGATCACCTGATTGGCATCTTCCATGAGCTGGAGCAGCCAGTTTATATCGCCGATTACGAGCACCTTGGTGTCTACGCCTGCCGTATTCTGGTGCCCGGCATGTCTGATATCTATCCGGCTGAGGATCTGCTGCTGGCCAACAACACCATGGGCGCGCACCTACGCGAGACCATCTTGGCGCTGCCGGCGCTCGACTGGGAGGCCGAGCAATACATGGCGCTGTTCGATCAGCTGGACGAAGAGGGGCACGACGAGCGCACCCGAGTGCGCGAGCTGCTGGGCATCGCTGCCGCCAAGGGCAGCGTGCTGCACACCCTGCGGGTGGGCGAGCTCAAAGCCATGTTAGCGCTGGCCGCTGGCGAGCTGGAGAGCGCGCTTGATCTCATCGACTGGACCATGGAGTTCAACCAGTCGGTGTTCACGGCCGAGCGGGCCAGCTACTACCGCGCCCTGCGCGCTTGCGTTGAGCTGTTCTTGGACGAGGAGCGGGATCCGGAGCAGTATCGCGCGGTCTTTAGCCGTATGTATGGCGAGCAGACGCTGGCCCAGGCATGGGCCAACGCCAGTGGCGAAGCACGCTTCCATGGGCTGGAGGCGGCTGACCTGTCGCTTTCTCAGTTCCCGCTGCACCAGAAGCTGCTGGCGGCCTACGAAAAATTGCAACAGGCCAAGCGTGGCCACCAGTGGGCGTAACCAAGCGCACGTCATCAGGGGCCTATCGGCCCCTTTTTCTGGTGGGGTGAGTCGCTGGTGTGGTCGCACTAAAGATGAAATTAAAAACACAAAATGGCGTTAGCAAGGGGAGAGAACCACGGCTAGGCCAGCCCTTGGTGCAACCCTATCTTGCCACTCCCTCTTGGCGTTAGCTGAGAATAAATGATTTAAAATCATCATATTAAAAATAGTGATTAGTTATTTCAGTTGAAATTAGGTGTAAATAGTTATGGCCAATCGGCACTTGGGTTTGTAGTAAAATTACATACGCCTTTTTGTAAAAATTGATCGAGGTCAATTTTGGCTGATGGCCCCTTTGTTATTATTTCGGCAGGCAACCTAATTCAGGTAGAACATATAGTGAAAGCTGAATCCCCATTCGATTGTCTCAAGCCCGAAGCCATTGCTGCATTGGCTGAAGACATCACCTATGCCAAGGCGACCAAGCCGGCAGCAAAAGTCATTCCCCTCGCCATTACCGCAGGCGCCTTTATCGCCATCGCGTTCGTCTTCTACATTACGGTCACCACTGGCTCCTCGACCATGTCGTGGGGGATGGCCAAGCTGGTGGGCGGTCTCTGCTTCTCCTTGGGTCTGATCCTCTGTGTACTGCTCGGCGGCGAGCTATTTACCTCCACTACCTTGACGCTGGTGGCTAAGGCAGCCAATCGCATCACATGGGGCCAATTGCTCAAAAATTGGGGGGTTGTCTATTTCGGCAACTTGATCGGTGGGCTGATCATCGTGGCCTTGATCGTCATCTCAGCCGAGTACATGGCTGCCGATGGCCAGTGGGGTCTCAACGCCTTGAAAGTGGCGCAGCATAAGATCCATCACACTTTTTTCGCAGCGGTTGCTCTTGGCATCCTCTGTAACCTGATGGTCTGTCTGGCTGTGTGGATGGCATTTGGCGCTCGCAGCGCGACCGATAAAGTGCTAGTCATGTTGCTGCCGGTTGCGATGTTTGTCGCCTCTGGCTTTGAGCACAGTATCGCCAACATGTTTATGATCCCGGTCGGTATCGCTATTCATAGCGTTGCAGGCCCGGAGTTTTGGCAGGCCATCGGCCAGGATCCAGCAGCATTTGCCGACCTGACCGTATCCAATTTCGTCTTATACAACCTTGTACCGGTCACCATCGGAAATATCATTGGCGGTGGCATGATGGTTGGTTTGACGTACTGGTTTATCTTCCGTCGTCATCATTAAGGATGATTGCGGGATACAACATCAATACCGTGTGAGGTAATGAAAATGGCAGAACTTAACGAGCAGTTCCAAAAAGCATGGGCAGGTTTCGCGGCCGGTGAATGGCAGACCTCTGTCAACACCCGTGACTTCATCCAGAAGAACTACACCCCATATCAAGGTGATGAGTCTTTCCTGGCTGGTGCGACCGACGCGACCACCAAGCTGTGGGACAAGGTCATGGAAGGGATCAAAATCGAAAACCGCACCCACGCGCCGGTCGATTTTGATACCGACCTGCCCTCCACCATTACCGCACACGATGCCGGTTATATCGATCAGAGCCTAGAGCAGATCGTGGGTTTGCAGACCGACAAGCCGCTCAAGCGCGCCATCATCGCCAACGGCGGTATCAAGATGGTGAAAACCTCGTGCGAAGTGTACGGTCGTCAACTTGACCCCATGGTTGAGAAGATCTTCAGTGAGTACCGCAAGACTCACAACCAAGGCGTGTTTGACGTTTACACCAAAGACATCCTCAACTGCCGTAAATCCGGGGTGATCACCGGTCTGCCGGATGCCTACGGCCGTGGCCGGATCATCGGTGACTACCGTCGTGTCGCGCTGTATGGCGTGGACTTCCTGATGGCCGACAAACTGGCCCAGTTCAAGTCCCTGCAAGCGGATTTGGAAAACGGCGTCAACCTCGAAGCCACCATCCGTCTGCGTGAAGAGATCTCTGAGCAGCACCGTGCCTTGGCCCAGATGAAAGTGATGGCTGCCAAATATGGTTGTGATATTTCCATGCCAGCCAGCACGGCCAAAGAAGCGGTCCAGTGGACTTACTTCGCTTACTTGGCGGCGGTGAAGTCGCAAAACGGGGCTGCGATGTCCTTCGGTCGTACCTCCAGCTTCTTGGACGTGTACATTGAGCGCGACCTGCAAAAGGGTCTGATCACCGAGCAACAAGCCCAAGAGCTCATCGACCACATGGTGATGAAGCTGCGTATGGTGCGCTTCCTGCGTACCCCAGAATACGATTCACTGTTCTCTGGCGACCCGATGTGGGCGACCGAGACCTTGGCCGGGATGGGCGTGGATGGCCGGACGCTGGTGACCAAAAACAGCTTCCGTATCCTCAACACCCTCTACACCATGGGCCCGTCCCCTGAGCCAAACCTGACCATTCTGTGGTCTGAGCAGCTGCCAATCGGCTTCAAGAAGTATTGCGCCAAGGTTTCTATCGAAACCTCATCTGTGCAGTACGAGAACGACGATTTGATGCGTCCAGACTTCAACAACGATGACTATGCCATCGCTTGCTGTGTCTCCCCGCAGGTTGTCGGTAAACACATGCAGTTCTTCGGTGCCCGTGCCAACCTGGCCAAAACCATGCTGTACGCCATCAACGGCGGGGTGGATGAGAAGCTCAAGATCCAAGTTGGTCCAAAGACTGACAAGATCACCTCTGAGTACCTCGACTACGACGACGTCATGACCCGTCTGGATAACTTCATGGACTGGCTGGCTAAGCAATACGTAGCGGCGCTGAACATCATCCACTACATGCACGACAAGTACAGCTACGAAGCCTCGCTGATGGCACTGATGGACCGTGATGTCTATCGCACCATGGCCTGTGGTATTGCCGGTCTGTCGGTAGCGGCTGACTCCTTGTCGGCCATCAAATATGCCAAGGTTAAGCCGATTCGCGACGAAGACGGCGTGGCCGTTGACTTCGAGATCACTGGCGAATATCCGCAGTTTGGTAACAACGACGCGCGCGTTGATGACATCGCCTGTGAGTTGGTTGAGACCTTCATGAAGAAGATCCAGAAGCTCAACACCTACCGTGGCGCGGTAGCGACCCAGTCTGTGCTGACCATCACCTCCAACGTGGTGTATGGCAAGAAGACCGGTAATACCCCAGATGGCCGCCGTGCAGGTGCTCCGTTTGGACCTGGCGCTAACCCGATGCACGGTCGTGACCAGAAGGGTGCCGTGGCGTCCCTGACCTCGGTGGCCAAGCTGCCGTTCGCTTACGCCAAAGATGGTATCTCCTATACCTTCTCCATCGTGCCGAACGCCCTGGGTAAAGATATGGAATCCCAGAAAGCCAACTTGGCTGGCCTGATGGATGGTTACTTCCACCATGAAGCCAACTTGGAAGGGGGTCAGCACCTCAACGTTAACGTGATGAACCGTGAGATGCTGCTCGATGCCATGGAAGACCCAGAGAAGTATCCACAGCTGACCATCCGGGTGTCTGGTTATGCGGTGCGGTTTAACTCGCTGACCAAAGAGCAGCAGCAGGACGTGATCACGCGGACCTTCACCGCCTCGCTCTAAGGGGTCGGTTGCTGGTTAGCGCAGCCTGTTAAGGGGTGGGTTAACCAAGTCGTAAGGTGGTTTGTGCAAGCAAACCACCTTTTCTTTTTTGCGTTTGTGGCGCTAGCGGGGCGGTGGCAGCGTAAGCCAAGCGACCCAATGGCTTGCCCCTTGTGATCGACGCTCGCTGAGCCGCGCTTGGTATTAACACTCGGTTAGGTTGACAGCCAAGCCGCCTCGGGCGGTCTCTTTGTATTTCGTTTTCATGTCGTTACCCGTTTCCCACATGGTTTTGATCACCTTATCCAGCGATACCTTGTGCTCCCCCGTACCGCGCAGGGCGAGCCGAGCGGCGTTGATCGCTTTGACTGCCCCCATGGCATTGCGCTCGATACAAGGCACTTGTACCAAACCGCCAATTGGATCACAGGTGAGGCCAAGGTTGTGCTCCATGCCGATTTCGGCGGCATTCTCCACCATGGCGGGACTGCCACCCAGCAGTTCGGTCAGGGCACCTGCCGCCATCGAGCAGGCGACCCCCACCTCTCCCTGACAGCCGACCTCGGCCCCTGATAGCGAGGCATTTTTCTTATACAGGGCCCCGATGGCGGCGGCAGTCAGGAAGTAACGGATCAATACCTCGTCATCCACCTTGTGGACGAAGCGATCGTAGTAGTGCAACACGGCGGGAATGATCCCCGCTGCGCCATTGGTGGGGGCGGTGACGACCCGCCCGCCGGCGGCATTCTCTTCGTTGACCGCTAGGGCAAACAGATCGACCCACTCCATCACCATCAGCGGGTCCTTGTTGAAATTCGTTTCACTGCTTAATTGGCGGTAGAGCGCAGGGGCTCGGCGACGTACCTTAAGCCCGCCCGGTAGCACCCCTTCGCTTTTGCAACCCCGCTCGACGCAGCCTTGCATGGTTTGCCAAATGGCACGCAGCTCCGCCTTAATCTGCTCGTCACTGCGAAACATTCGCTCGTTAGCCAAGATCACGCCACACACCGAGAGACCGCTCTCTTGGCAGTGAGTCAGGAGCTGGGCAGCGCTGTCGAAGGGGTAGGGGACCGGATGACGGGCATCGAGCTCGGCCGCGGCCTGTTTAGCATCGGCAAACTGGCTCTCTTCAATGATGAAGCCACCGCCAATGGAGTAGTAGGTTTGCGCCAGCAGTAGCTGATCGTTGGCGTTAAACGCCCGAAGGGTCATGCCGTTGGTGTGAGCGGCGAGGGTCTTGCGCCGATTGAACATAATGGCGCCGCTGCGGGGAAAATAGCTGGCTTGTTCGCCTGCGAGCAGCAGTGCTTGGTGTTGCTCCACCGCGCTCAGAAAGGCGGGGATGGCATCGATATCGACGGTGCTGGGGTCAAATCCGGCTAACCCTAGGATGATCGCTTTACCGGTGCCATGGCCCTTACCGGTTTGGCCGAGTGAGCCGTAGCACTCGACCTCCACCCGATGAGTGTGGCGCAGGTAGCCCTGCTGTTTAAGTTGGTTGACGAAGGCGCACGAGGCGCGCATTGGTCCTACCGTGTGGGAAGAAGAAGGGCCGATCCCAATAGAAAACAGATCGAAGACACTGATCATGACACCACTCCACTGATGAGTTTTGTGAGGGCATTGTAAATTTTTTGTCGGCGTTGCACAGCGACAAACGCGCTGGGTGTGGGCAAAGGTGGCGAAAAGCGAAGGTGAGCAGGCGGTGATCAGCCGTCAGGGCTGGATTAGGGCAGATGACGCGGGATGCGCTGGGTGGCATCCCGCGTCAGCATAAGGGCGATTAATCGAGAAATTCGCACAGGTAGGCAGTGGGCGCGGTCACTTGCAGTTTGAACGAGGAGTCACCCGCGACGTGGAAGGATTGACCCTGCTCATAGGTGTGCCACTTATCGTCATTGGCCAGCTGGATGGTCAGGGCCCCTTTGATCACGGTCATCCGCTCAGGGGCGCCGGTGTTAAATAGGTAGTCACCTGTATTCATCACCCCCACGGTAGATTTGTCACTGGCGTGCTCAAAACCGATGGATTTTACATTACCGTCAAAATACTCGTTAACTTTCAGCATCTTTACATCCTTGTTGGAACAATTGGAGGGCCAAGCTAGCACAGTTTTTTAGCCGTTGTCATGAAGGAATCGCCTGAATATGGCCCCCTTTGCCCTGAACGTCAGATTTTATCGATGTCGATCAATCCCCCAGAACCCTGATTTGGTGATGTTAAACCGTCACAAAATATGAGATAAATCGACTAAATTACGGTAATTCATAGGTTATTTCGCCACCTACGTGTTGATTTAACCGATGAAGTGTTGCAGATGATAGAAAAAGGAATATTTTGTGTTAAAAAAAGGAATCATTAAAAACATTGGCTTCCAAGTGGTGGTGGCCATGGTGTTGGGAGCCTTGGTTGGCGCATTGATGGGTCAGCAAGCCAGCCTCTTTGCCCCACTGGGGACGCTGTTTATTCAGCTGATTAAAATGCTGGTGATCCCGCTGGTGGCGGTGGCGATCCTCTCTGGCGCAGCTAATCTCGGTGCCAGCCCTGCGGCGGGTAAAATAGGGGTATCCACCCTGGCATTTTTCCTGATCACCTCCGCCTTGGCCGTGCTGCTGGCGTTGGTGATGGGGCAGCTGTTCAAACCCGGCGTGGGCCTTGAGCCCGATGCGATGTCCTCGATGTTCTCTGGCGATTATGCCGACAAAGGGGCCTTGCCGGATGCGGTCTCGACCCTGCTTGGGATGATCCCAACCAACGTCTTCCAGTCGCTAAGCGAGGCCAATATCCTGCAGATCTTGGTGTTCTGTATGTTCTTGGGAATCGCTTTAGCCAAGCAACCTCGTGAGCGGGCTAAGCCGTTAGTGGATGGCTTAAACACCTTGGTTGATGCCTTTGTCTGGATGATCAACAAGGTGATGCTGATTGCCCCACTCGGGGTCTTTGGCTTGATGGCTGATGCTATCGGCACCTATGGCTTTGATGTGCTGACCTTGGTATTCAAGCTGTTTGTGGTCTATGTCGCCGCCATCTTGATCTTTGGTTTTGTGGTCTATCCCCTGCTGGTGGGCCTGTTCTCGACAACCCCTGTGAAGGCGTACCTCTCGGCCATGAAGAAGCCGCAAATTGTGGCATTTTCCACCGCATCCTCGATGGCGACCTTGCCCGTCAATATGGAGACCTGCGAGCAGGATCTGAAGGTGAGCAATGCCACCGCCTCTTTTGTGCTGCCCCTTGGTGCCACCATTAACATGAGCGGTAACGCCATCTATTACGGTTTGGTTGCCATCTTCTTTGCTCAGGTTTACAACATCGATCTCAGTGCCGGTGCGTGGGCTGCGATCATCTTGACCTCTACCTTGGGGGCCATTGGCCAAGCGGGGGTACCGGGCCCGAGCTTCTTGGTGGTGGCCGTGCTGCTCGCCGCGGGTATCCCGATCGAAGGTTTACCGCTGCTGTTTGCACTCGATCGCCTGTTCGACATGATCCGTACTGCGCTCAATATCTCTGGTGATGCCGCCTGTGCGGTGATCGTGGATCGTTTCAGCCCAGAGTACGACCCTGCGCGCTGGCAGAAATAGTCCATCCCAGACACCTAGGGTTTATTGGTCAGCCCTCACCGCAAGGTGAGGGCTTTTTGCTATCTGGAGTGAGCTAAAAAGGTGCCAGTTCCCCGTGGGGTGGCAAGCGAGGCCTGTTAGCCGTGGGTCATGGTGAAGCAAGCGGTGTGGGTCGGGATAAGCAAGGGGAGCATGGCTCCCCTCAACAGGGGTCGATAAACGATAGGCAATCAGTGAAGCGGCTGAAATATCAGCGTAGACATGAAGAAATCGACACTCGGGTGGCTATTTTTCTGCAATGGCAAGAAATGCATGGTCGTTGCTTACTAAAGCAGCGGTGCGACCGATTACAGACCGGATGAATGTCTCTCTATCCGGCTTAGAACTGTGACAATGAGGGTAGAGAGACAGCAACCAGAGTAAAGAACACCGTAAAAATGGCAGTAACAACAAACTCTTTCATCTTTTTTCTCCCTTGGTTAACTGTTGATAATGTCAAGATACCACATTGAGCGGGTAAAACAAGGGATAACATGAATAAATGAGCTGTTTTTGTGTTGTGTATGGTGAGTGACTTATTTTTGACGATGTTAGGCTATTTTGTCGCCTTTTTGTGGCGGGCCCTGTTTGTTTGTTTTTATTTAATTGATTTCAAAAGGGTTTATCTCTATTTTTGGCACGAAGTATTGTCGTTATTACGATTAATGCGCGTGAAAAATCACTCTCTTGCGGCGATAAGGTCAGATTTTACTGACAAAACTGCTCAGCGACAGCTTTTGCCATCTCTGCGGTGATAAAACCCATCGTACAACATTTTTGGTTGCTCCGCTGGCCTTCGCTTATTACACAACCCTATTAATATCAGTGCTGGCAGCCCATTTCGCGGCGCTCAGCGCTGAGCATTAAAATAAAAATGCATCGTGGATGGAGCCGGATCGGCGGGCTGCGTGGCGGCTGGTGGTGGGAGACGCGGCAACGGCGCAGGCAGCCAGCGAGAGTGGCCTACGTCGGTATTAGCCCAGAGCGCCTGCGTGGCAAGCATAATGGGGCTAAGCGCCATGGGGCGAGGGCATGACCAGCAGAAGGAGGGGCACGAGCAGGGCGCCGTTAGGATCAGCCATGGGCCTGCCGTAACAGGACGCGAGGTCACGGCACGGCCTGCGAATGTCAGCGCAGCAATGAGCAGCGGGTGTGTGGGTTCTGCCTAGGGGAGGGGATGTTAACTAGCCCAGGTGATGATGTGGTCAATCCACTCGCCTGCTTGTGCTTCATGGACCACTTTACCCCGCACAGATTGTCCCGCTTGGTGCATTGCGGAACGGCTACCGGTTAACAGCGGGTGCCATGCGGGCAGGGTGCCCCCTTCGGCAAGCAGGCGATAGGCACAACTGGCGGGTAGCCAATCATACTCGGCAATTTTGTCGTAGGTGATTTGCAGGCAATCGGGCTCTTTTTGGAAGCGATTGGCATAATCCGAGCACTGGCAGGTCTTGGTGTTGAGCAGATCACAGGCGACATTGGTGAAGACCAGCTCCTCGGTATCTTCATCAATCAGTTTGTTGAGGCAGCATTTGCCACAGCCATCGCACAGGGATTCCCACTCGGATTCGCTCATCTGCGACAGGGTTTTGGTTTGCCAAAAAGGGGCTTGCATCATACTGCTCACTTAATACCCGACTAAAAGCGGGTGGTTATACCCCGTGTGTCACGCTATTTCAAGTCGGCGATCTCAATCTGCTCAGGTACGGTGTAACAGAGGCGGGATACCGCAGTATGCCCGCCGATAGCGCCGTTAGCCGTAGCGGGCCAAGGTCAGCCCTTCGTCGCTGATGGCCGGTGGGGTGCCGCTAATAAGATCACACAGTAAGCGCCCTGAACCGGCCGCCATGGTCCAGCCTAGGGTGCCGTGGCCGGTGTTCAGCCATAGCCCAGGGATCGGGCTTGGCCCTACCAGCGGGGTGCCATCCGGTGTCATCGGGCGAAGCCCAGTCCAGAACTCGGCGCGGCTAAGGTCGCCGCCTGCGGGGAAGAGATCCCCCACCACCATCGCTAGCGTGTCGTGACGTTTGGGGTTGAGAGCAAGGTTATAGCCGGACAATTCGGCCATGCCTCCGACGCGGATCCGTTCATCGAAGCGGGTAATGGCGACCTTGTAGGTTTCATCTAACACGGTGCTGCGCGGTGCGGCGTCAGGGTTCGTCATCGGCAGGGTCAGGGAGTAGCCCTTGACGGGGTAGACCGGCAGATCCAGCCCAAGTGGCCGTAACAGTGGCCGCAAAAATCCGGTGGCATAGCTGCCAAGGGCACAGACAATGGCATCGGCTTGAAAGCGCTGTTCACCCGCTCGCACGGCCACGGCGCGGCCTTGTGCTAACTCAATCTCGTCGATGTCGCAATTGAACACCATCTTGACCCCGAGTTGCTGCGCCTCGGCGGCCAGTGCTTGGGTAAAGCGAAAGCAGTCGCCGGTTTCGTCACCCGGTAAGCGTAGGCCGCCGACGATCTTGCCGCGTACCCGCGCCAGCGCAGGTTCAGCCTCTTCACAGCCTGCGCCATCAAGGGACTGGTACGGCACACCATACTCCTCCAGCACCTCGATATCCCGCAGACTGGCATCCCGCTGACTCTGGCTTCTAAACAGTTGCAAGGTGCCCAGTTGACGGCCCTCATAGTCGATGGCCAGCGTGTCACGCAGCGTCTTCATGCAGTCACGGCTGTAGTGTGCAAGCCGGACCATGCGCCCTTTGTTGGTGGCATAGGCGGCCGGCGTGCAGTTAGCAAACATCTGCAGCATCCAGCGTAACTGGAAAGGATCGGCGGTGGGACGAACCGTAAAAGGGGCGTGTTTTTGCAACATCCATTTGGCGGCTTTGAGGGGGATCCCAGGGGCGGCCCAAGGCGCTGCATAGCCGGGGGATATCTGGCCGGCGTTCGCGTGGCTGGTTTCCAGAGCAACGCCGCTGCGCCGCTCTAGCAGGGTGACGTGGTGACCTGCTTTAGTCAGATACCATGCGCTGGTTACGCCAATGACGCCGCCACCGAGAACAACTATCTCCATTATGTCTTTCCTTGACTCACCTATTTGCTGTGGTGACACCTTAATCAGCCACAACAGGATATTCAACTACTCTGGTGAGGATTGGGATCTCCATCTGGCTACTAGCACTTTATTGGCATGAGGTGTGCCCATAATGACGTAAGTCGGTATAAAAAACTAAGGTGTCACCGTTCAAGGTCGCCACGGCTTGGGCACACTCACAGCGATGCCAGCTGACTGAGATAGTGCTCGGCGGTGGCCAGCACCGCTTGTTGCTGCGCCTGGGGTTGCGCGTCCCAGTTAGCATAGGGCAGGGCGAGCCTAGCATTGCTGCCAAGACGGTCACGATGGCGCCACAAAAAGTGCCAATACAGGGGGTTGAAGGGACAGCAGCCTTCGCCACTGCGGGCCTTGACCTGATAGTGGCACCCTTTGCAGTAGTGCCCCATGCGATCAAGATAGGCGCCGCTGCTGGCGTAGGGCTTACTCCCCATCAAGCCGCCGTCGGCAAATTGGCTCATGCCACGAGTGTTAGGCAGCTCTACCCATTCGATGGCATCGACGTAAATCCCCAGATACCACTCATCAACCTCCGTTGGGTTGATCCCTGCCAGCAGAGCGAAGTTACCGGTCACCATCAGCCGCTGAATGTGATGGGCATAGCCGTGTTCAAGGGACTGAGTGATGGCGTGACGCACGCAGGCCATCTTGGTTTGCCCATGCCAGAAATAGGGGGGAAGGGGGCGCTGGGCATGTAAAAAATTGCTGTCGCGATAGGCGGGCATTTTTTCCCAATAGAGGGCGCGCACAAACTCGCGCCAGCCCAAAATCTGGCGGATAAAGCCCTCGACTTGAGGCAGCGTAATGAGCTGCTGATTGGCTTGCCAGTGCGCCTCTGCGGCGCGGATCACCTCCAAGGGATGAAGCATTTTACTGTTGAGGGAGAAGGATAAGCGGCTATGAAATAGGCTCCAGCCCCGTTCGCTGAGGGCATCTTGATAACGGCCAAATGAGGGCAATAAGTGGCTGAGGAAATGGTCGAGCAACTGCCGACTTTGACGCCGAGTGACTGGCCAAGGGAGTGCATTAGCATCGGCTTGACCAATGGTCTGGACGCCGTGGCGTGTCAGCATGGCATCAATGTCGTGCACCTTGTTGGCAAAGAGCAGAGGGGCGGGGATCGGGCAGTCACGGGGGAGTTTGGCGCGGTTGTCGCCATCGAAATTCCAGCGGCCCCCGAGGGGATGCCCCGCCGCATCAAGCAACACCTGATACTGTTTACGCAGTGTGCGGTAGAAGAACTCCATCCGGCTGTGTGGATAGCGCTGCCAGCCATCCCGGGGCGTCAGAAAGTGCTCGCTGTCGACTTCGCGGGTGGCGAGCGGGAGCGCGGCCGCCCACTGGGTCAGCTGGTTGGCTAAGCGCCACTCATCAGGACTTTGCCAAGCAAAAGAGCTGGCCTGATGTTGCTGCAGTTGGCTCTCTAGCAGGCTCGGTAAATCTGGCCAGTGGGCAGTGTCATCCAGGGTCAGATAACAGACCTGATGCCCAGCTTGGGTGAGCGCCGCTGCAAAGGCGCGCATCGCCGCAAAGAAGGCCAGCACTTTTTGCCGATGGTGGCGACAATAATCGGTCTCTTGACGTAACTCGGCGATCAGGTAGTAGACGGTTGGGTCTGGGGTGCGAAACCAGCTATGACTGGCATTGAGCTGATCCCCCAAAATTAAACGCAGTTCCATCAGAGAGGCACTCCTGTGGCGGGATGAGCACGCTGGCGACGGCAGCGTTCACTGCAGTAGCGTACTTCGTGCCAGTGGTGGGCCCACTTGCGTCGCCAGCGAAATGGGCGTTGGCAAACGGGGCAGATTTTTTCAGGCAAATGGGGCTTGCGGTGCATCTTTCCTTTGGCCTCCGGTCTTTGCAGGTTAAACGACCGGATGGCGCCACCGGATCATCCGGTTATGCCGCCAGCCACGCCCAGGCTGTTGCTGTTGACGGGGCATGAGCCAGCGGCGGGGCTACACGGCCCGGTATTCCAACACCACTGAGCCGAGCGCCTTGAGGGTCGATTGCGCGGCATCACGCTGGCTAATGCTGCCGTTGCGGCTCTCTAGCAGCACCGCTCGGCGCAAGCTGGCGAGATCTTCACCGCGCAGTACCCCGTGGGCACACGCCATCTGCATGGGCGGTAAGCTGGGGTTGAACGCGGCATTCTCAGCGTAACGGCCGCAGACAATGTGGCCATTGGCAAATTGCAGCGCGACGCCCGCATACCCTTGGCTGTAGGGCGCATAGCTCTGCTGGGCCGCCGCTAATGCAGCCAGCCACAGTGGATCATCGCTATCGAGTTGCAGCGCGTGGTGGGAGTGTGGGCTCATCAGGGCATCGGTGATCCCCAGATCTGCGGGGCCAAATGAGTGAGGAAGAAACCCAGACAGGGTGTTGCTGTCGTTGGGCAAGGAGATGTGCAGGGTGCGGGCGGTATTCAACTCATTCATAAACTGCCGACAGTGGCCACAAGGGGTGTAGTTGACGGTGATTTCCGCGATCCCTGTCTCGCCAGAAAGCCAAGCGTGTGAGATAGCCGACTGCTCAGCATGAACCGAATGAAACAGCCCTTGGCCAGCAAACTCCATGTTCGCGCCCAGATACCAAGCACCGCTGTTGCCACAGGCAATGGCACCGACAAAAAACTGCGAGATCGGGGCGATGGAGTAGGCGGCGGCCACCGGCAGCAGCGCCAAACGCAAAGCGCGATCATCCAAGGCACTGGCATTTTTCAGGGTTGTGACGTGGGCTGGGGTAAACTGGCCGCAAAATCCAGCGCTTGCGAGTATCGGCTGTAGCGCGGTGCTGAGTGGAATAGGCAGGGTATCGAGTGGCTTGATAAAACGGGGATGCATAGTGTGTCCTCAAAGAGCCAATGGCTGGCTATTGTAGGGAGTCACTTGGCTGAAATGTGTGACTCATCTCACGGCATTATAGGTAGGTGCAGGGGGGAGTGAGAGAGAAACGTTTGCCCTATGCTCGGCGGGCAAGCGGCCCGCCATGATGGGTGCATCGTTCAGGTGAGCCAGTGATAGAGAGCAAAGAGCAAAGGCGCCACCGCCGCAGTCAGAATGCCGCACATCACCATGGCCAGTGACGCAAACGCACCTTGCGTCACCCCCTTCTCTGCGGAGGCCGCGGTGCCAATGGCATGGGCACATGCCCCCATCGCTAGCCCTTGCGCTTCAGGGTCGGTTACCTTGATGAGCTTAAGTAGTGGATAACCAAGCAAGGCGCCGCTGATCCCCACCACGACCACCATGGCGGCCGCGATCGCGGGAATGCCACCAATGGATTCGCTGACACTCATGGCGAGTGGGGTGGTGATGGACTTGGTGGCAAGGGAGGCCAGCAAGCTAGGGTCGGCGCCCATCAGATGGCCGATCAGCAGGGTGGTGCAGATTGAGATCAGGACTGAGGCGAGGGTACAGATCACAATCGGTTTGAGCTTGGCCTGGATCTGGCGTGCTTGTTGATAAAGAGGCAGGGCTAGCGCCACCACGGCCGGTTCAAGCAGTGCCGTGATAGGGCGAGTGCCGCTTTGATAGTCCGCCAGTGGCAGCGGGAACCACAGCAACAGTCCGATGATAACGGCGGTCGGCACCAAGACCGGATTGATGATCGGCCAAGGTAGATAGCGATAGAGGGCCCGCGTCGCAACATAGAGAGCCAAGGTCAGTGGAATAGCCAGCCAGAACATCATCGATTCATCCTTTGATAAAGTCGGCCAACGGTCATCAGGATGAGCACCACCCCGAGCAGTGCAGAGCACATGATCAGGCCAAAATATTGAGAGAGTGTGTCTAACCACGCCGCCAAGCCAACGGCCACCGGCACAAACAACACCCCCATGTGGCGCAGCAGCAAGCCGGCGCCGCGCTCCACCCATTGCAACTTAATCAGTTGCAACGAGAGCAGCACGAACAGCAGTAACATGCCGATAATACTGCCGGGAAACGTAAAAGGCAGGATGGCCGAGACCGCTTTACCGACCAGCAGGCAGGCAACAATGACCATAAAGTCACGCAGATAGAGCAAGGCAGCTAACATGGGCTGATGAGCCTCAACTTGGTAACGAGGTGAGTGAAACGCCAGTTTAACAGAGCAGGGAAGCATCAGCATTAAAACAATAACAGCTGAAATCAGTTCGTTTGAGACTCATCTTACGTTCCCTCGTCCTCGCGATATGTTGGCAACACCACGCTAAGGTCAGCCACCTAGCATTCCCTCTGCCCCTTGCGGCGTGACCGCACACCCTCTTAGCCGCTTCAGGGCACGTTTGTAACCCTCGCAGCCATGCAGCATGCCGTAATGGTGGCGCGATGCGCATTCACTCATAAGGTTTCTAGGTAGTGATAGAGGCTTTTGAGGATGGCAAAGTTGTGCTCGTTACTCTGATTCTGCTCAGCGAGCCCTTCAAGACGGGGCACATAGTCTGGCAGACGACGGCTGAAGTAGTCGCTGCAGTGCAGGCGCCAGCGCTTTTGCTCGGCCTCGCTTAAGGTGTGTGGCCAGTTGCGGGCGCGGTAGCGAAACAGCATCTCCGGCAGCCGAGAGTCGGTGAAGGCAAACTCCCGTTCACCCAGCAGATCCGCTGGGGTAGCGCGCACCAGATCCATGGTGGACTTGTCACCGTGGCCAAAGAAGCCGGCGTAGAGCTGGGTATCGGGGTCGCTATCATTGCTGCCAGCAAACTCTTGGGTGAACACCTCCACCAGTTTTTCCCGCACCTCGGGGTGGGCCCGCAGTAGATCCAAGCTCTTGCGGCACTGCTTTCTATCGATACCCAGCTCATCGGCCCGCTCTGCGGTAAGTCTGTCGGCCGGTGCCAGCACCGGGCATTTATTGATGTGCACCAGTTTGACCGGAATACCCGCCAGATCCCCCAGCTCCTCTTTCTTGGTATAGAGGCGCTCGCGGATCTCTTCGCTGGTGAGCTCGATAAGCGGGGTCGGGTCACGGGTGAGATCCACCATGATCACCGCATTCTGGTTGGTGGGGTGCCAGGCGAGCGGCGACACCCAGCTCACACACCCTTGCCACGGGGAGAACATGCCGGAAACGTGCACCAGTGGCTTCATGGTCACCACGTCGATGAGGGCCTTCACCTTGTTCTTGTTGCGAAGGTCAAACAGGTACCCGAACAGCTTGGGTTGAGCCTTTTTCACCAGCTTGGCCATCTCAATGGTGGCCAGTACGTCCGAGAGTGCATCGTGAGCATTGGCGTGGGCTACGCCGTTGGCGACCGTCAGCTTCTCCAGCCGGAAACTCGGCTTGCCCTCCTCGTCAAAGGCCCACGCTATTCCCTCTGGGCGCAGGGCATAGCAGGCCCGCAGCATATCGAGGATATCCCAGCGGGAGTTGCTGTTTTGCCAAGCGTAGGCGTAGGGGTCATAGAAGTTGCGATAGAGGGTGTAGCGGGTCACTTCGTCATCGAAGCGGATGCTGTTGTAGCCCAGCACACAGGTATTCGGAGTGGCGAACTGCTCGTGGATCTGGCGAATAAAATCCGCCTCGCACAGCCCATCCTTCATCGCCTTTTGCGGCGTGATACCGGTAATGAGGCAGGCCTCCGGCTCCGGCAGGTAGTCCGCTGGTGGCTTGCAATAGATGACCAGCGGCTCGCCGATGAGATTGAAATCTGCATCGGTACGAATACCGGCAAACTGCGCCGGCCGGTCCTTAGCGGGGCTGATGCCGAAGGTCTCGTAATCGTGGAAGTAGAAGGTTGGCTGGTTGCCTGAGGGTGCTGTTTGGCTCATAAATTCCGACATCGGCGGCTGGGATAGCGTGGCGTTAGGCGCCCACGTGGACGGTGTCGTGCACCGCATGGCCTGCATGGTAAACCATCGAGCGGGCAGAGCGAAGGGGAGGCCGTGCAGATGGTGATTTATTGGGCATTAACGAACCTGTTTCGCTGTATCGAGCGCTCTGAGTAAGGGAGATACCTTGCGCATCGCGAAAGAGAGCGGATTGACGCCGTGATGAGGCTTATTGGCGGACCAGCGAGTCATCCTTGGCGCGCCAAGTCAAGCCAAGCCAGGGCTAGGATAGGTACAAAAAAGCCCGCCGGTGGTTGCAGGGCGGGCTGTCGTATATGGCCTCGTTAGGCGATAGGGCGGTAGCGGTGAACCGTGCGCTTACAGGACCTTGGCGATGGCATCGCACAGGGGATCAATATTGGCGCGGGTGATCCCTGCCACGCTGATCCGGCCAGAGCCGACGATGTAGATAGCGAACTCACGTTTGAGCAGTTCTACCTGCTCTTTAGAGAGGCCCGAGAAGGAGAACATGCCATTTTGGCCACGGATAAAGCTGAAGTCTTGGCTCACGCCCCGTTCGGCGAGTTTTGCTACCAGCAGCTCGCGCATCTCACGAATGCGCACCCGCATGGCGGCCACTTCTGCCACCCATTCGGCATAGAGTGCGGGATCGCTCACGATGGTGGTCACGACCGCCGCACCGTGTGACGGCGGGTTGGAGTAGTTGGCACGGATCACGGTCTTGACTTGGGTAAAGGCGACATCGGCAATCTCTTTGCTGGCGCTGACCAAGGTAAAGGCGCCGACCCGCTCGTTGTAAAGCCCAAAGTTTTTGGAGAACGAGCTTGCTACCAGCAGTTCCTCGTGGCACTCGGCGAAGATCCGCAGCCCTTCTGCATCCTCTTCGATACCACGGGCAAAGCCTTGATAAGCAAAGTCAAACAGCGGCAGCCAGCCTGCTGCAGCGCTCTGCTTAGCCAGTGCGCGCCACTGCTCGCTGGTGGGGTCGATCCCGGTTGGGTTGTGGCAGCAGCCGTGCAGCAGTACCAGATCGCCCGCCTGTGCGTCGGCAAGCGAGGCCTGCATGGCGGCAAAGTCGAGCCCTTTGCTGGCGGCATCGTAGTACTTGTACCACTTAACGGTGAGGCCTGCGGCTTGGAAGACGCTGACGTGGTTAGCCCAGGTCGGATCGGAGATCCACACTGTGTTAGCCAAGCCATTGCGTACCACGAACTCGGCAGCGATGCGCAGGGCACCGGTGCCGCCCGGTGCTTGCGCGGTCTTGGCGCGACCACTGGCAATCAGCGAGGCGTGCTGGCCAAACAGCAGTTGCTGCACGATGCGGCCATATTCGAGATTGCCTTCAATACCGAGGTAGTTTTTGGTCTGCTCGTTAGCAAGTAGCTTCTGCTCGGCTTTTTTGACGCAGTGCAAAATGGGGGTGGCACCTGTCTCATCCTTGTAAATGCCGACGCCTAGATTGATTTTGTGGCTGCGAGCGTCAGCTCGGAAGGCTTCGGTCAGGCCCAGGATCGGATCCGCTGGGGCGGCAACAACCTTTTCAAACATGGTATTCCCTGTATTCCGTTGAGTTCGTTAGCGAATAAGTGTTTATGACAAACAGCAGCGCGAGGGTGTGAGCGCATCGTCAACTCTTTATATCATCGGGTGTAACAAGGGAAAACCGCTTTTCGAACAGATATGTGGCACGGTTAACCAACAGCAGACCACTCTGGCGCCAGGGCGCACACCTCGGCAGACAGACCACCACCAGATGCAACCAACTCGCTACATAATGCTAACAAAGGTTTAGGGAGACGGCTCGGCTCCCAAGGTCGGGCGTCTCGTAATGGCAGGCTGTAGGCGGAGATAATGGCGGGTAACGCCAGCGGTAACCACCAACTGGCAGGTCGCCCTAGCCGCTGAGCTAACATCAGCACCCGATCAACCCCTGCGGGGTCAATTGATGTCATGTGGCTCCACTTCACGTTAGATGGCAACGCCGCAACAACCTGCTGTAGCGCCGCTGGCAAGGTGGCTGGCGCCCACACCAGTAAGGTGCCTGGTGTCAGGCGTAGCTCTGCAAACGCGCCAATGCAATCGGTGCTAATGATCCGTTGTAGCTCGCCTTCGGGCCATAATACTTTACCCAGCCGATGTAGGGTGCGTGCTGAGAGGGCTACTTCACCCAGTGCCTGCAACCAAGGGGCGGCATCCAGTAAGGCACCCCCACTGATAAATAGGCTAAATGGCTCAATGGCGCGCAAACGTACCAGCTGATCGCTACAAAGCCGAACGCCTTTATCCTCAAAGTCGATCTGCTCTGCAGGGGTAAAATCCACCTCCGCCTTGCGATAAAGGGCGGCCAGTACCCGTTTATTGACCTGCTCCCCCAGTTGCCAACCTTGATGCTGGAGCCACTCTTCCGGTGCCATCGGGGCATTGGCCAAGGTGGCTAGCGTGAGCTCGCGGGTCAGATAACGGCGCCCCGCTGGGGTCAGTTCATAGTAATGGGGCTCCAGCGTTCGCAGCAGCTGGTGGTCTTTTAATAGCCCTAGCAGTGGTTGCCATTGGCGCGCTCGGATCATGACCGAGCTTTGGGTCAGAAGCTGTTGCGCTAAGGCCCGCCATTGAGGATGACTAAAATCGATCACCGCCACTCTTCCTTGTTATGCTGATCTGCTCATCGGACTGGCAACGTTATCCAGATGCGCTGGCAGAGCCAACGTTTTGCTACCAATAACGTGACCTCATCCCGTTAAAACAACAAAACCCACCGGGCTAGGGTGGGTTTTGTTATGTGGTCAGCTTACGTTAACTCGGGTTGGTGCAAATCGGCGTCAGCCCAGCATAGTGGCAACGCGAGTAGCTGATCAATGAGCTCGCGTCGGTCTGATTTCTCCAAGTAAGCCAGATAGAGCGGGCGGCTCAACGCTGGGCTGCCTGCCACTTGATGCAGGATACCTTGGGTCAAGTGGTGACTGACCATTCGTCTGGGGAGATAAGCGGCGCCACCATGGGTTAGCACAAATTGCAGCGCCATGTTGGCAGAGGTGGAGTGCAACACAGGGGTTTTTTGCAGACTCAGCAAAGGACTTGGCTGTAACTCAAAATGGGTGCCCCAATCGAGGTGAATATGGGGCATTTGCATCAGGTCGTCTGTGGTGGTCGATAGATCGCGGCTAACCAGCTCAAAGACCAGCTCGCCCACTGGGTGAAGGGCTATTTCATCGATTTTGGTGGGTTCGCATAGCAGTGCTAAATCAAGGGTGCGTTCCAGCAATTGACGGCATAAGTGCTCGCGGGAGGCGGTTTCAAGGCGAATCGCCAAGCCAGGAACTAAGCCATAAACCTGGTTTAGCCAATCATTAAAATCGAGCTCCCAGAATACCGCCGGCGCACCGATAGCAAGTTGCTGACTGAAACCAGGGGAGAGGGCGACATCCTGCTTGGCACGGCCCAGAGTATGCAAGATGGCATCAGCGTACGGCAGTAAGCGTTCGCCAGAAGCCGTTAACCGAATATTATTGCGATGGCGAGCAAACAGACTGACCCCTAGCTGCTCCTCCAGTTGGCGAATACGAAAACTTATCGCGGACTGGGTCAGATAGAGGTTCTCCGCGGCTCGCCCAAAATGCCGCGTTTTGCTGACCTCGATAAAGGTTCGAAGCAGTTCGGTATCCATTAATCAATGGACTCATCACTGCCGCCGCCCGTACTGCCGCCTTCAAAGCTGCCTGCGCCGGTATCTTCGTTGGCGCCGCCCGCTACGGTACAGAGGCGATGCACGCGCTTAGGACCGATGACCTTGAGGTATTTGAACCACACCTTTGCGTGGGGATTGCTGCCCGCCTCGCCTGACTTAACCTGTGCGATAAACGCGGTTTCGGTCTCATCACGGGGGGCAAGGTTGCCTTGATACAGAGCCAGCATGACAGTGCCAAATTTTTCTAGGCTGTCCGCTTCGGCGACAGTGAACTCACCACTGCGACGCAGGCCACGAGGGAAATGCTTGAAGTCGTTGAAACGCTTGTCTGATTCGAAGCTCATAGTGCTCTTTTTCTAGTTAGTTTGACCTTTGCGGGGAAGTATCATCAGGCAACAGCGGAGTGCAAAATCAATTTTTTTGCCATGTTAATAAAATTAATTCATCGAACTATGTTTGGTCTAGCTATGAGCATAATCTTTTGAAAATTCACATAAAAGAGCCTAAAAAATAGCGAAGCAATGACTCATGCGCATCCCGTAAGAATGGGCACGAACGCTGCTAATGAGCGAAAAAAGAGGCTTAATCGGCTCTTTTTTCGCAAAGGGAGGGGGAGTGAGGTTAGCCGATTATTCAATCATGGCGGGTTGAGCCAGCGCATCGGCCCGCCACAAGCGGTAGCGTACTTCATACTCTTGCGGCACATAGATAACGAATGGCAGCTTTGAGTTGTAGTTCACGAAGAAGCCTTGGCCGTAGATTTGGACAAACGCCTCTTTTTTCTGGCCATCAGGGCAAGCCATCAAGGTGCTAATAGGGTCAGAAACCTTCCCCAATTGCAGGTAGTTATAGCCCCAGCCCTTGACGCTGCGCTGTTCCAAATTGCCGGCAAAACGGGGCAAATTACAGTCAACTTGCATCTTCTTGCCAACTTGTAGCTCGACCATCATGTCTGCTTCGTTGTCGACTTCAGGCAGTCGGATCACCACCCGCTCCTGATTCACCTCAGCGGCGGGAAACATGCTGATGTCAAATTTTTTCGGTTCGGCGGCGAAGGCATGACCACCTAG
Source organism: Aeromonas cavernicola (assembly GCF_002795305.1). GTDB lineage: Bacteria > Pseudomonadota > Gammaproteobacteria > Enterobacterales > Aeromonadaceae > Aeromonas > Aeromonas cavernicola. Next base: position 24,918 of record NZ_PGGC01000154.1, on the reverse strand, counting down.
TAACAAGGCGCCCAGCAGGCTAAAACGCAATACGGTTTTCATCTATACCTCTTGGGTGAGTTAAACGTCGCTAGACTAACCGCTCCGCCGTTTTGATACCAGCGATCTAGACCGCAAATCAGGCGAGATCTGGCACACTATGACGTTATTTGACCATTTTGAGCACAGTTCTCGCCTATTTCCCGTCCCCCTGACCTCACACAGATTGATCACATTGAGGCGGTAGGTCTCGGTAATGGGCTCGTCGTCTCATTCACGGTGGGCGTTGATCACCGCGACGGCTTTGTCAGGAAAGTCACTGAATACGCCATCTACGCCAGCTTGATACAGGAAGATAGTGAGCAGGTCAGTGAAGTCTTTCGCATAGGCGGGGATCTGCCCCTTGTCCTGGCGGAAGGTATAAGGATGCACCTTTAGGCCTGCCGCATGGGCATCTTTTACCAAGGTCGTCATGATAGGTTGGCCCAAGGTGCCAGGTTCGGTGACGACCATGGGTTTCCAAGGGCCAATTCCCTCGGCATAACTGGCAATCTCTTGCATGGCGCCCGGTTTAAACATCCAGTCATAGCTGTAGGGCGTCGCCTTGCCGCTGGCATCGTAGACCATGGTCTCGTTCCAATCGCTTTGCGCCATCAGCTGTACCAGCTTGAGATCCATAGCCATGGCAGGCATCAACTCACGGTCAATCCGCTTTAGTTCGTTCGCATCGAAGCTTTGCAGATAGACACGGCTCTCTTTGCTGGTATAGCCGTACTCCTTGAGCACCCTGAGCACCGCTTTGGAGATGTCTTTACCTTCGTGGCGAAACAACCAAGGCGCTTTGATTTCGGGGTAGATACCGACCTGTTTACCGGTACTTTTGTTTAGCCCTTGGATCATCTCGATCTCTTCTTGGAAGGTATGAATCCGAAAATTGGATTGCCACAAGGGAAAACGTTCAGGATAGACGGGGACTTGCTTGCCATCGACGAGTTGAAAGGGCTCGGTCATCCGTAAGGAGCGCACTTCGTCTAAGGTAAAGTCCACCACGTAATATCGACCATCGGCACGGGCGCGACTGGGGAAACGGCTGGCCACATCGGTGATGCCGTCCAAGAAGTGATCGTGCATCACCACGAGCTGATCATCCTTGGTCATCACCAAGTCTTGCTCTAAATAGTCCACACCCATGGCATAGGCCATCGCCTTTGAGGCCAAGGTATGTTCTGGCAAATAACCCGATGCGCCGCGATGAGCAATCACAATCTTGCCTTCATCGGCGGCCAGCAACGGCAATGAAAGGGAGGCCCCAAGGCCTAATGCAATTAGGTCTACGATCGGTTTTTTCATCTTTGATACTCATTTTATTATTGTGGGTAGGGGATTGATATATCAGAGGATGATTGCAGTTTTACGGTGGACAGCGGGGCGCTGTCCACCCATTTTCATCAGCTTGCTTTGCGCAAGGTCTGATGGTGTTGCTCAAGCCAGTCTTGCAACTGCTGCTGCTCGGCCGTGGTCAGACGCAGCCCTAACTTGCTGCGGCGCCACAGGATGTCTTCTAGGGTATAGGCCCACTCCCGCTCGATCAGATAACGCACTTCTGACTCATACAAACCGCCACCAAAGTGCTGACCTGGTGCCTCGTTAAGCCACAGACGAGCATGGCTGCCGTAGGCTTCGGCAATCCGGTGGGCGCTGCGCTCATCGAGCCAGTCAAATTCGAGCTGATAAGCACGGGCGAGCTCAGCAATGGCACAATCAAACTCACCGCCTGGCAGACGGCTGGTGGCGGTCCAATCGCCACCCATCTGGCTAAACCAAGGTTTGAGTTTGTTGCAGGCCGCTTGGGCAAGTTTGCGATAGGTGGTGAGTTTGCCGCCAAATACCGACAGCAGTGGCGCACCGTCTGACTCACCAGAAAGCTCAAGGGTGTAGTCGCGGGTGACCGCTTGTGGCGAGTCTGATTCATCGTCACACAGCGGGCGCACCCCTGCATAGGTCCAAATCACATCAGAAGGGGCGATCTGGCGGGTGAAATGGGCATTGACCACCTTGCACAGATAATCGATCTCGCTCTCACTGATTGCCGCTTCCCGTGGGCTGCCGTGATGTTCCACATCGGTTGTGCCGATCAGCGAGTAGTCCTGCTGGTAAGGAATGACGAAGACGATCCGGTTATCTTCGTTTTGCAGGATGTACGCCTCTGCCCGCTCATGAATGCGGGGCACGATCATGTGGCTCCCTTTAATCAAGCGGATACCACGGGGAGATTTCTCGTTGAGGCTCTCATCGTAAAAGGTCTTCACCCAAGGACCTGCGGCATTAACCAAACCGCGACAGGTCACGGTAAATTGCTCGCCCCCTTCCCGTGCCAAGGTCAAGGTCCAATGTTTTGAGCCGCGTACCGCTTTGACACAGCGGGTACGGGTTTGCACATCAGCCCCTTTGTCACGGGCCATCATGGCATTGAGCACCACCAAACGCGCATCATCGACCCACGCATCGGAATACTCAAAGCCCTTATTGATACCCGCAGTTAGCCCATCTTGTGGCAAGAAGCGCACGCCACAACTGGCCTTGAGCTTGTCGCGCTTAGCTAAATTGTCATACAAGAAGAGGCCTGCACGGATCATCCAAGCGGGGCGAAGATGGGGGCGATGAGGTAAACGAAAGCGCATCGGGCGGGCGATATGCGGGGCCATGCCAAGCAGCACTTCGCGCTCCGCTAGCGCCTCTTTTACCAGACGAAATTCATAATGCTCAAGGTAGCGTAGGCCGCCATGGATCAACTTACTGGAGTTAGAGGAGGTGGCGGAGGCAAGGTCTTGTGCCTCAAACAACGCGACTTTCAGGCCACGTCCAGCCGCATCGGCTGCAATGCCGACTCCGTTGATGCCGCCGCCAACGACAACCAGATCATAATGTTCGCTCATGTTTACCTACTTTCTTATCTTGGTGTGAACAGAGATGGAAATGTATTATTTCGCTCATATTAGAGCATAAAGAAAGAAAAACGAACATTTGATGATAAAAAGAGATCATCTTTATTAGCCATACGCTAACAAATCTGACGATCATGGTGGCTGAGTGTGTCACTGATAGTGACACTGAGCGGGACGGACAGGGGCGAGCAGGAGAGCCAGCGCGCCTCTGCGGCGGGCAACGGTAATCAGAGAGGGCAATCTGGCACCGAGGGGATATGGCCGCCTACGACGGCCTTGAGCACATTGGCGAGCAAGCGCGGCGAGTTAACAGATGTGGCAAGCAATCTGGTGCTGGGACATTAACCGCATCAGCTTGTCGGAGGGTTGTTGATCGGTAAACAGGCCATGAATTTGGGTTAGATTACCGAGGTTGACCATGGCATTGCGGCCAAATTTGGTATGGTCTGCGGCCAAAAATACTTGTCGTGAGTGGGCAATGATCGCTTGCGCGATTTTGACCTCGTGATAGTCGAAATCGAGCAGGGAGCCATCACTGTCGATACCAGAAATACCGATCACGCCATAATCCATACGAAATTGGCCGATAAAATCACGGGTCGCTTCCCCGACAATCCCGCCATCTCGGTTGCGTACTTCACCGCCGGCAATGATCACCGTGAAATCATCCTTCGCCGTGAGGATGCTGGCGACGTTAAGGTTGTTGGTCACGATCCGCAGGTCACGGTGATCGAGCAGGGCGCGCGCCACGGCCTCGGTGGTGGTACCAATATCGATAAACAACGATGAGCCATCGGGTATATGGGCGGCGACCTGCCGCGCGATCCGCTCTTTCTCTTGCAGCTGTAATACCTTGCGAGCGCTATAGGCGGTATTGACCGTGCTCGAATACAACGACGCCCCACCATGATGACGTTGGACCTTGTTCTGCTCAGCGAGGTCGTTCAAATCACGGCGAATGGTTTGAGGGCTGACATCAAACTGGCTGACTAAATCTTCGGTTGAGACAAAGCCTTGCCGCGTCAGGACGTCCAAGATCTCCAGATGTCGTTGGGTTTGCTTCACGTTGGTACTCCGATGGTAAGACGAAAAAAAGCCCCGGCAGAGGCGGGGCCTAGAGTTTACCTGATCCCTGTTGGGATCGATAAGGTCAGGATCATCTTTTATGCCTGATGCGTCGCCCTCTTCATGGCAATCGCTTGGTTCTCATGTTTGAGGGTCATTGCCAGCAAAATGATCGACAACACACACGACACCGTCAGCACCATGAAGCCGCCATCCCAGCCAAAGTGGTCCACGGTATAACCGAGCATGGCGTTTGCTGCCACTGCGCCGCCTAGGTAACCAAACAACCCAGTAAATCCGGCGGCAGTGCCAGCAGCCTTCTTGGGCGCCAGCTCAAGGGCATAGAGCCCGATCAACATGACGGGGCCATAAATCAGAAAGCCAATCGCCACCAGTGCCAACATATCAACGGTGGGCCGGCCTGCGGGGTTAAACCAGTAGACCAGTACCGCGATGGTGACGAGGACCATAAACAAGATACCCGCTGGGGCGCGGCGCCCCTGAAATAGCTTGTCAGAAATCCAACCACACAGCAGGGTGCCCGGGATCCCCGCCCACTCATAGAGGAAGTAAGCCCAAGAGGATTTATCAACGCTAAAGTCCTTGGCCTCTTTTAAATAGGTCGGTGCCCAATCCAACACGCCATAACGGATCAGGTACACGAAGGCATTAGCGATGGCGATGTACCAGAGCAGCTTGTTGTGCAGCACATACTTCATGAAGATCTCTTTGGCACTGAACTCCTGCTCGTGGTGCTCACTGTAATCTTGCGGATAGTCCTGTTTGTACTCTTCAATGGGCGGTAAACCGACTGATTGTGGGGTATCGCGCATCACTAAAAAGGTGATGGCGGCGATGGCCACGGCCACTGCGGCTGGCACATAAAAAGCACTGCGCCAATCGTTGAACCACCCCATCCCCAGAATGAACAGCGGGCCTATCATACCGCCCCCCACGTTATGGGCGATGTTCCAGACCGAAACTACGCTGCCCCGCTCTTTTTGTGACCACCAATGCACCATAGTGCGGCCGCAGGGGGGCCAGCCCATGCCTTGTGCCCAGCCATTGAGAAACAGCAACACGAACATAATGCCGATACTAGAGGTTGCCCAAGGCAGGGTGCCCATCATGAACATTAAACCGGCCGAGAGCAGTAAGCCTGCGCTGAGGAAATAACGGGCGTTGGCACGATCAGACACATTACCCATCAAAAATTTAGAGAGGCCATAGGCGATGGAAACACCAGACAGGGCCACCCCCAGATCGCCACGGGAAAAGCCTTGCTCGATCAGGTACGGCATGGCCAAGGTGAAGTTTTTCCGCACTAGGTAATAGCCGGCATAGCCGAGGAAAATCCCAAAAAAGACCTGCCAGCGCATCCGCTTATAGAAAGGATCAACCCTCTCGGTTGGTAGCCGATCAATGTGTGCCGCAGGCTTAAAAAGAGTGAGCATTTTCCACTTCCTTGGTTGTTATCTACAACATTAAGCCCACAAATGTGAACTCAAATGAACCATTGTTACCGTCATTGTGCGCGTATGTGCGCATCATATCTGTGACAAAGGCTCAAATATTGCAGTTTTATTGCAAAGAAGTTGTCTCTATTGAGTATCGCTTTCTGACGGGAAGCCCTTGTCTTAGCAAGGTTTTTTGTTACCTATTAGGTGGTAATAGGGGATGCCTTCTTGCTTTGTGTCACATCTTGTTAGCAATAAATGAGATCTCGAGCACATTTCATAGGGCTGGGGGATGCGAATTTAGTAAGAAGGCGTATTTTCTCTCACGCCCAGCAACGAGCAAAAACGAACATTTTGTTTACATATCGTGTCAAATTGGTAACAAAATAGCTGCCGGGCAAGGTCATCACAAAAAGACGTGCGAGTATCTGACCATGTCCAGCTGCATGGCGATAAGGAAACATCGATGAACATACAAAGACCCAATACCTTGTTTGGTGAATGCCTAGCCGAATTTATCGGAACCGGCCTGCTTATCTTTTTTGGGGTTGGTTGCGTGGCGGCAAAAGTGCTTGCTGGCGCCGACTTTGGCCAGTGGGAGATCTCCATTACTTGGGGTTTCGGGGTGGCGATCGCTATTTATGTCAGTGGGGGGATTTCGGGGGCGCATCTCAACCCTGCGGTGACCTTGGCGTTGATGACCTTTGCGGGGTTTGCTAAGCGCAAAGTGGTGCCGTTTATCCTTGCCCAGCTTGCTGGCGCATTTTGCGCCGCTGCGTTGGTTTACTTCTTATACAGCAACCTGTTCAGCCAGTGGGAAGTGACCCACAACGTCGTGCGCGGCAGTGTAGAGAGCCTTGGCAGCGCCGGGATCTTCTCTACTTACCCCCATGCGCTGCTGTCGAATCTGCAAGCGTTTACCGTCGAAGTGGTGATCACCGCCGTATTGATGTTGGGCATCATGGCTCTAGGAGATAGCAACAATGGCGCACCCAAAGGGTTTGCGGCTGCGCTGATCATCGGCATTTTAATCGCCGTTATTGGCGCTTCGCTCGGGCCATTAACCGGTTTTGCCATGAACCCTGCCCGGGATTTTGCACCCAAACTTTTCGCCTTCCTCGCGGGCTGGGGCGATGTTGCCCTGACCGGTGGCCGCGACAACCCCTACTTCTGGGTTCCGATCTTTGGCCCCATTGTTGGTGCTCAGATTGGTACCGCTCTCTATGTAAAAGTATTGGCTCCGTGTGTGCCTGGTAACCGAGTTATCACCACCGAGCAAGCCCCTCAAACCGTTAAAGAAGAGGCCGCCGCTTAGAGCGGCCCCATTATCCGTGGAGTACACCATGTCTACAGAAAAGAAATACGTCGTCGCGCTGGATCAAGGAACGACCTCCTCTCGCGCCATCGTGTTTGATCAAGATGCCAACATCATCGGTACTGGCCAACGGGAATTTAGCCAGATCTATCCGAAAGCAGGGTGGGTTGAACACGACCCGATGGAGATCTGGGCAAGTCAATCCTCGGTTTTTACCGAGGTGCTGGCGAAAACCGGTTTGCACAGTGAAGAGATTGCCGCTATCGGCATCACCAACCAGCGTGAAACGACCGTGGTGTGGGAGAAGGCCACCGGCAAGCCGATCTACAACGCCATTGTGTGGCAGTGCCGCCGTACCGCGGCGATCTGTGAAGAGCTCAAGGCCCGTGGTCTCGAAGAGTACGTGCGCGAAAATACCGGCCTGGTACTGGATGCCTACTTCTCTGGCACCAAAGTCAAATGGATTTTGGATAACGTCGAAGGCGCCCGTGAGAAAGCCATGAACGGCGAGCTGCTGTTTGGCACCATAGATACGTGGCTGGTGTGGAAGATGACCAACGGTGAAGTGCACGTCACTGACCCAACCAACGCCTCACGCACCATGCTCTATAACATCCGTGACCTGAAATGGGATGAGCGGATGCTTGATGAGCTGGGTATTCCTCTCTCCATGCTGCCAGAGGTCAAATCCTCTAGCGAAATCTATGGTTACACCACTCGGGGCGGCGGTACACGTATCCCAATCTCTGGCATTGCCGGCGACCAACAATCAGCGCTATTTGGTCAGCTGTGCTTTGAAAAAGGTATGGCGAAAAACACCTATGGTACCGGCTGCTTCTTGCTGATGAACACCGGTACTGCCCCAGTGCGTTCTAGCCATGGCCTACTCACTACTGTGGCGATTGGCTCGAAAGGGGAGGTGAATTACGCCTTGGAAGGAGCGGTGTTCATGGGGGGGGCCACCATTCAGTGGCTGCGTGATGAACTCAAGATCATTCACGATGCCCGAGATACCGATTACTTTGCGTCCAAGGTGGGGGATACCAATGGTGTATACCTCGTCCCCGCTTTCGTGGGGCTGGGTGCGCCTTATTGGGACCCGTACGCCCGTGGCACCATGGTTGGCTTGACCCGTGGCGCCAACCGCAACCACATTATCCGTGCGGCCCTCGAGTCTATCGCCTATCAGAGCCGCGATGTCCTCGATGCCATGCAGCAAGATTCCGGTATCAAGCTCGCCGCCTTGAAAGTAGATGGCGGTGCGGTTGCCAACGATTTCCTGATGCAGTTCCAGTCAGACATGATGCACACGCCAGTGATCCGGCCGACTCGCGTCGAAACCACCGCCATGGGCGCGGCGTTCTTAGCCGGTTTAGCGGTCGGGTTTTGGAAAAGTGCTGATGAGCTGCACGATAAATTCAGTGTGGATCGCGAGTTTATTCCGCAGATGGACCATGCCGATCGTGATAAACGCTACCGTGGCTGGCAAAAAGCGGTTGAGCGTTCACGCCGCTGGGCTGAAGACGAGTAATCGTCCATTCTTGCTATGGATTGGATGATCTGACTACCCAAGAGGCCGACATGATTGTCGGCCTCTGCGTTTTTAGGTTTGTTCGGGGGATCTTGCCGTGGGCGTTAGCTCTGGCTCCACACTCGCTCCCCTTTATGGAAGGTCGCGGTGCGTGGGGAAATCCGTGCCACGGCTTCGGCGGAGCAACTGGCATCAACTAAAACAAAGCTGGCCTCATCATTGATAGCAGGCCATTGCCGTCCCCCTTTATCATCCAGAGGCAGCACCCCGCCAGTCGCAATAGAGAGGGCGCGTGACAAGGTAAATTCATTGGGTCGGATGTAGAGCTGGGCATAATGGTTGGCCTTCTCCAACATATCCCCCAAGCCATAAGGAGACCAATGGTCGATCACGCTGTCGGTGCCTGGCATCACGAACACCCCCTTATCTCGGAGCTGTTTGAGCGGCATGTGTAGCTGACCGAGGGGAATGCTCGTGGCAATGGTCACTTGCTGGGCGGCCATCCGAGCCGCGACCTCATCCACTTGGCGCTCATCCATGAGCGCTAGCGCAAAGGCGTGACTGATGGTTAATTTTCCTTTTAGCCTTGGCTCTTTCTCTACCGTATCGAGCATGTAATTAATGGCTGCCACCCCAGAGGGGCCGGTCTCGTGCAGGTGAATGTCGACCCCCTTGCTGTAGTCCAAGGCGATTTGGAACATGGTATCGAGGGATTTTTCCATCATCCCGTCCACATTGGTCGGATCGAGCCCACCGACATAATGGGCCCCTGCTTGCATTGCCTCTCGCATCAGTTTTTCGGATTTTGAGAAGAGCAACCCATGCTGGGGAAACGCCACAATTTCACAGCTAAAGCCAGACTGGCGGCGGGCCAACGCCGCTTGCAGATTTTCCAGATTTTTTAACCCAGAGGTCGGCTCAATATTGCAGTGGCTACGGGCGACCGTGCTGCCTTTGGACTGCAATAGGTCAATCAGCTTTTCTGCCCGCGCTTGGGTGAAGGGCTGTAGCTCGGGTAATAATGTTTGTTCGAGGCGGATCATATCTTTGATGGTGGTTCCATCTGGCCGATCTAATGCGCGCCAAGGCCCACCATAATAAGTTTTATCCAAATGAATGTGCATATCACGCATGGTTGGCAACATTAATTTACCGGCGGCATCATAAGCCGGAATGCCACTCACCGTATGAAGGCCATTTTTATTAATGGCCACCACCTTGCCATCTTTAATTTCTAAGGTCTGTAGTTCGGTGATGGTGTTGACCACGCGGCCATTATTGTAGTTAAAGCCAGACTCTAATAGCACATTGTCGAGATAATAATGCTTGGCGGTCAATGTACTGCCCGGGAAAGTATTTTTGGGAGAGCTATTTGTCGCTGCCGTGGCAATATTAGGTGTGGCCGCAAATAATGCGGCGGCAGTGGCTAATTTGGTTCCGCTAAGTAAAAATTGTCGACGATCAATTTGCATATAATACTCCGCTTAGGCGTGATGAATAATATGAGTGCCGGTTTCCCCACGTAATGCAGCAGGTAAACACTCAGGCGATGTAATAATGACTTTTTTACCGTTATTTTTTAAAAAATCCAGACTCGCTGTTATTTTTGGCAGCATACTTCCTGCGGGAAAATGACCTTCATCTATAAATTTGGCCATTTCTGTGGTGGTGACCACATCCAATGCTCGTTGTGATGGTTTGCCAAAATTGACACACACTTTTTCAACGCCGGTGGTGATGACTAAGATGTCGGCGGCGATTTCCTGTGCCAACAGTGCTGTTGAGAGGTCTTTATCGATCACCGCATCCACCCCTTGATACCCTTGCTGTTTGGTACGGATCACTGGGATCCCGCCGCCGCCGGCACCAATCACCACAAAGCCATGCTCGGTGAGTGCCTTAATGGCATCGGCTTCCACAATACGTTTGGGGTCAGGCGAGGCAACAACGCGGCGATAGCCGCGCCCTGAATCCTCGATAAAATGCCAATCGGGATGTGCCTGCTGCAGCGCATCACGCTGCTGGATATCAAAAAATGCCCCGATCGGTTTAGTGGGATGGGCAAAGCAGGGATCGTGTTGATCTACTTCGACTTGGGTAATTACCGCCACCGCATGTTTATAGCCACGTTCAACTAGTAAATTATTCAGTGCCTGTTGAATTAAATAACCAATACCACCTTGGGTATCCGCTACGCAATTAGCCAGCGGGGTAAGCGGTAACCCTTCTTTTTCATGAGCTATTTCGGCACGACGTAAATCGAGGCCAACTTGAGGACCATTACCATGGGTTAATACAATATCGTAACCGAGCTCAAGCATTTCAAGCACGGCGGCAGCAACCTGTTTTACCGCAGCAGCTTGATGGGTTACCGATTGATGGGCGTTATCTTTAATAATACTATTGCCACCAATGGCCACAACGACCAACTCTTTCATGTTATTACTCCAATCACTGATGTTAGTTAAATATCATGGCGGGAGATATTAGTTATTTTGATATAAATAACGATCATTAAATAACCACCGGCTAACGTTAACTAGGAGGCTGGATATAAAATAGGTTGTGGCAAATTGATATTATATTGTTTGCCACAACCTAACTATTCACAATAAAGGAGGGAAGTTATGCTGCTTTATCGTGTGTAATAACGGGATCTAATTGTCGCGCGCGTTGGTCGATCACCTGTTTTACGACAAATAACGCAGCCATCATTAAATAGGCCACCACAAATAATAGCGAGTTGCCCTTGGAAAACCCCACCATAGGGGCATGGATAATACCAAATAACGAGAGCAGCGCCCCCACCGAGGCAGATACTGCGCCACGTAATGGTTTATCCATGATGGCAAAAATCGCGATACAGCCCCACAACATGCTGGCTAACGGGGCACCATTGCCCAAGTGAACCAACCCTTGGTAGTAGACCCCCTTCTTGAGCAGTGCTTCTGTTCCCAATACCGCAGCCGAGGTACCCGCTGCCCCCATCACGTTATTGACCATGGTCAGTGCCCAGTTCGCAATCCACGGAAAGAGGCAAATAAAGATAACCGGCACCTCGATTTTTGGGGTCTCGCGCACCACTTGGTTGGCGGTGACTACCCCAATAAACACCAAGATCGGCACAATAGCGGCCATCGGAATAATGGCGAGCATAAATGCCCCAAGCCCCAGCAGCGGCACAATAAACATGGTAATGCCCGAGGCCAAGGTATAACCAATGCTTGCCCCCATGGCTTTCCAGCCAGCATGGCCAACATAGACGGTGACGGGGAACGGGTTACCTAACAGGCAGCCAAAAATAGACGATAAGCCGTTGGCGAGCATCACTTTACGGGTGTTGTACTCATCCCCAGCCGCATGAGCGCTCTCAATATTTTCCAAATCAAAGATGTAGTTAGCCAAGCCAAGCGGAATCGCCGAGGCTAAGTAGGGCAATGCGTGGGGCAGCCCTTGCAAAAAGCTGTCGACATGAAATTGTGGTGGATTAAAACCAAATGAGGCAACCGATGCGGTGATCGCTTCAGGGCTTTGTAAGCCAGATACCCAAGCCAGCAATGTCCCAGCAATCAATAACAGTAAACCGGTTGGAATGCGGGCGAAGATGGGTTTTTTACCAAACCAGTTGATGAAAATCAGCAGCAGCACAATAAAAGAGACGGTGGGTGCCTCAAAGGCTTGCAGCATCGGGTTCATCGCCAGTAATAGCAATCCCAAGCCAGACAAGCATGACAGCAGCACGGTGCGCGGCACCATTTTACGAATGGTCTCACCCAAAAATGAGCCACCGCTGAGGATCAAGGCTTCGACAAAGCACCAAACCAAGCCGATCTGAATAGCAAACTGGGCATCTTTGGTCTGCTGATAAACCGGCATCAAGACCAAGAAGGTGACGGTAAAAATAGAGGGGGCGCTGGGGCCAGAAGGGAGCGCGGTGACATCTTTACGGCCACTTTGACGTGCCATCTGCACCCCAAACCAGGCATAGCAGATACTCGCGGCCAGCACGGCCATGCCAAACGCGGGGGCGATTTGGCCGTACACCATCTCTTTGGGAATACCTACTACAAAAATAAGTAGTCCCATCATCGTAATTAAATTAGTGAGGTTATTGGTCATTAACCCAAAATAAGCAGCCCAATCACCGCGCTGCCATAGCTGAATTTTGCTCATGAGAATTCCTTTATACAATAAATCCGCTCTGCGATAAGCAAACACTCAGGGCGCCCCACATCGGGCGGCCGGAGTAAAGATGAGGCCATATCAATGGCCTCGTTATGTTCTATTGGCAATAAACGTCGCTAAATTTTAATAGTGCTTTCTCAAAGCAAGTGAAGGGGGGGTAGACAATCCCAGCCCCAATCATGCCAATTCCAGCATCTTTATGAGCAATGGCGGTATTGATGACCGGTAAAATGCCACTGCTGCCGACTTTGGTAATATCAATCGCGGTCGGTACCCCACTAAATGAGAGCAGGGGGATCGTGATGTTGGGGTTCTCCCCTAAGGTGATTTCCCCCATTTTACGGGAAAAATCAATGGCTTCTTCAACCGTTCCCCCCACCAGCGCCACGATAGCGGGCGCTGTCGCCATGGCAAAACCGCCGATACCATAGGTTTCGGTGATGGCGCTGTCGCCAATATCAAGGCCAGAGTCTTGCGCTTTATAGCCAGCAAACATAGGCCCAATGACCTGCTGTGCTGGACCGGTAAACCAGTGGCCGGGCAGACCACTGACCCGCAGGCCAAACTCGACGCCATTGCGGGCCATGGTGGTCACCACCGTACAGTATTCAATCCCATGGGCGGCATCCATGGCCGCTTTACACATCGCCATCCAAGTCGGGCCAGAGAAATAATCACTGCTGGCGACGAACTCGAAGACGTCACGCTGCTGCTCGACCGGATAGCCGGTTTGAATGATCCAAGGGGTGAGGGCCTGAATGAGTAAGGTGGTGCCCGCATTGTTACGGTTATGGCACTCATCCCCCATGTGCAGCGCTTGCGCCAGCATTAAGCGCAGATCAATCTCGCCCGCCAACTTCATCGCATCACGCAGCATCGGGCCGAGCACATCACGCATCCAATTTAATCGGGTGATCACGCTCTCATCATTGGCCCCCATGCGCAGAATTTTTGCCATCTGCTCACTTAGGTTGGTGTAGGCGCGGTTGCCGTAGGTTTTATTCTCCACAATGTGCATGAACATCGAGGCAGAGGTCACGCCCGCCATCGAACCCACACAATCATGTTCATGGCAGGGGGAGAAAATAATCTCGCCAGAGCCTGCTAACCTGGCCGCATCGTCCAAATCGCTGGCTAACCCTTCAAACACCAAGGCGCCGGTTACGGCGCCTTTCATGGCGCCGCACATCTGGTCCCACGAGGTGGGGGGGCCCGCGTGAAGAATGGTATTGCGGGTCATGCCCGGCACAACATTGATCGCTTGGTCGTAACCAATTAATACCGGATGAGACTGAATAATCCGCTCTAGCGCCAGTTGGTTTGCCGCTGCGATCCTGGCGGCCCATTGCGGGGCCTCTATCTTATCTAAAGCCGCAACCACCATGGCATTGCCTTGGCCGGGCGGGGTCCAATCAAGATGGGTCACGGCAACATGCTGTTTCTTTAAATCGTCACTGAACATGGCAATACCCACATTGATCACGTTCAGTGGCTGATTAAATAAAGTCTGACTCATTATGCTCTCTCCTCTTTGCAGACAAATTCACGTGCCAGTAACCCGGTATTGGTACTGCTGCTGGCCCAAATAACACCGGCATCGGTGAGCATTTGGCATTGCTGCTGCAGTGAGGGGGTGTCCAAATCGGTGCCAAGCACATAACCCAGAATTTCTAACGGACGCTGCTCGGCCGCCGCGATGGCTTTTGCCTCTTTGATTGCCTCAATCATCACTCCGACAGGATTTTCATGGGAACCGAAACCGAGCACAAAATCCATCACAATCACCCCCACCTCGGGGTCCTGCGCTTCTTGTAAGAGGCGGCTGATCCGATTAGTCGGATCGATCATGGGATGGGGCTTACCGTTGGTAAAATCATCGTCGCCAAAATCAAGGAAGGTGTGGCCTTGGCTTTGGTTGATATTCGCAAGACGAAATGCGGGATCAGGATGGATATTGCTGTACACCTCAGAGTGTTTTTCCATCGCCGCAAACATGGCTTCATCACACAAGGTGCCACCACAAAATAGCCCGCGAATGTATTTTTGCTTCGCCGTTAAGCGTGCCCGCACCTCTTCAATCAAAGGCCAGTTGAGCGAGTGCAAATTGAGGGAATCTTTACTCACCCCAGTTAATAGCACCGCTTTGAGGGCGGCCTCTTTGGTGGCGCGCGCAAACTGGAGACCGGCCTCGTCAGCAGGAGGCAGATCCCTGCCCAAGAAGCAGACCACGACCGGTTTACGACAGGCCCTTGCTCGTTCTAATACCTTGTTCGCCACCGCAGGGGCTGGTGGTTTCGAGACCAACACAATGACCGCGGTTTGTTCATCTTGCTCTAACATGCCGAGGGCATCGAGCATCATCATGCCGCCGATTTTTTCACTTAAATCGCGGCCACCGGTGCCAATTAATTGCGAGATGCCGCCGCCAAAATCGTGGATCCGCACACTCAGCTCCTGGCTACCGGTGCCAGATGCGCCAATAATGCCGATGTTGCCGCGCCGTACCGCATTACCGAAACATATTGCCGCTCCATTGATAATGGCCGTACCGCAATCTGGACCCATCATCAGCAGCCCTTTTTGATGGGCTAACTGCTTCAGTGCAAGCTCATCATCGAGTGATACGTTATCGGAGAAAAGCATCACGTTCAGGTCGTTTTCTAGCGCCTGCCGGGCTTCACGCACCGCAAACTGACCATTAACCGAGATCACCGCCAAATTACTCTCTGGGAGATGTTTTTTCGCGCTACTCAGGGTGGCGTAACTCGCTTCATGGTGCTGACGAGTCTCTTTTTGCGTAAATAGGTTTTCAATCTCTTTAATGTTGACCGCATTAGCCTCACGGCTCACGCCTTTAATAACAATCATTAAATCGCCATTTTTAGCAGCGGCTAACTCTGCTGTTAATAAACCTAAATTTTCTAGCACCCCTTTATTCATATCGGTTGCCATCGCCACAAATGCTTGTTCAACCCCATCCAGTTTATTGGCTTTAGTTGAGATAGACATCAGTGATACTGAGTCAAAATAAGTATTGCTTTTTATGATTACATCAATAGCCATAATCAACCTCCTATCAAGGGTGAGGTAAATAAAATAACGTGCAGCGGTGTTTCAATATCATCATGACATTGCTAACAAACGATGAGACGTCATGGTGTTCGCTGAAATAAAGACAGACTGCATCAGTTAATAAAAATAAGCTGTTAGTGTAGATCTGCTGAGTGATAACGTGAATTATGCCATTATGGTAATGCACATAAGTGATGACATATTTCATTGATAGCCTGCATACAGTGAGAGATACAGGCTATCTCGAATTATTTTACTGCGTGAGCGATGGCGTTATGCACCAGCAGCAATTAATAACTCAGCAATCTCGTGATAACCTTTTTCTTGGGCAAGTTCGAGCGGCTTTTTACCATATTTATCCGTCATGTGCGGATTTGCCCCATGGGCTAATAGTAAGGCCACGATCTCTTGCTGTCGTTGGCCACCATCATTTAATACGATCGCTTCTAAGAGCGGCGTCCAACCAACAAAATTAGTATGGTTGACGTTAATATCGGTATTGGCGAGGAGTTCCCGGACAATTTCAACATGTCCTTTCTCACTGGCAGGGGTAATACCAACACCACCGAACCGGGTCAGTCTTTCTAAATCAGGCTTAGCGGGTAATACTAATTTAAGCAAAGTAAGATCGTTATTTAAACAGCTCAGTAAAAACGGATTAAAACAGGTTTGATCTTGCTTATTAATATCAGCGCCCGCATTAATTAACAGTTGTACACAATCATAATGTCGATTGAGGCTAGCTATCACAATGGCAGTGCGGCCTTGACGATTGGTCGCATTAATATCGACCCCCTGTGCCAGCAACTGCGCTAACGTATCTGCTTGCCCTTGCTCTGCAGCTTGTAGGAAATTGCTGACAAGTTCATGGTGAGACATGGATGGTGCTGCTCCTGTTACTTGGTTGAATTGACGGAAATTAGAATAGCAACCTTATTTATGGAAAGAAATCCGCTTAAAAAGCATTCACCGGAAGGCAAACGATTGTTGAAAATAATTCAATAATCGCATTAAAATGTGCGATGGCACACTTTTTAAAATGATGAAAATACCGTTTAAGCTAAAAATAGGGGGGCGGGTTATTGTTGCTTAGTAAATAGGATGACGGCTTTCAATAGATCATAAATTGAGAAACTGTGAGCTATGTCTACCTAAATGTAGCAGCCATGTAAATATCACTCTGATAATTTATCATGACTCACCGATAATAACGCGGTTAGGCAATCGCCAGATTGCGAAAATAAATAATAGGTCAGTGCTTATGAATTCTATTTTTACCGAGGAAAATTTGCTGGCATTCACGACGACAGCTCGCTATGGCAGTTTCAGTAAAGCGGCAGAGGAGCTCGGTTTAACCACGTCAGCGATCAGTTATGCGATTAAACGGATGGAAACTGGACTCGATGTTGTACTTTTTACCCGCACCACCCGTAGTATTGAATTGACCGAGTCTGGATTTTATTTGTACCGAAAAGCCTCCGAGTTACTGCATAATTTTGATGCTATTCGCCAAGGTATTGATACCATTTCGCAAGGCATTGAGGCCAGAGTGCGTATTTGTATTAATCAATTGCTCTATACACCACGACATACGGCTAAATTACTGCAAGTGTTAAAGCAGAAATTTCCCACCTGCCATATTACGGTGACCACCGAAGTATATAATGGCGTGTGGGATGCCATCATTAATAACCAAACTAATATTGCCATCGGTGCACCCGATACGCTGCTGGATGGTGGTGGGATTGACTATACCGAGATCGGGGCGATTCGTTGGGTATTTGCAATCTCGCCCGATCACCCCCTGGCTTTTATGCCGGAACCTATTTCAGAAAGTCAATTAAGGCTATATCCAAATATCATGGTGGAGGATACAGCGCACACCATCAATAAAAAGATTGGTTGGTTATTACATGGTCAAGAGGCCATTATGGTGCCTGACTTTAATACCAAATGTCAGTGCCAAATCCTCGGTGAGGGCATCGGTTTTTTACCCGATTATTTAGTGAAGGGGCCGGTGGAAGAGGGGCTATTACTCATTCGCCATATTCACAATCCGCGGCAAGATTCCCAGATGTTATTAGCCACTCAGCACACGGCCACCGGTCAGGTGACGCAGTGGATCAAAAAACAATTTGCCCCAGGCGGCGTGCTTGCGCTGATTTTTCAGGACATGCTGCATCAGGTTGAGCGTTTGGATGAGTAAACGACCCCTGCACCGCGCGGTGAGGTCAGCGGTGTGGGGTTGCAGGAGCCGCTGTCTTGACCACGACACGGTTACGAAGCGGTGGGTGCCTTGCTTGTCATGAACTGGGTCAGGAGTTCGGCCAGTTTATAAAAGGTTTGCACTCGGGTTGTGCTGGGTCGCCAGACCAAGCCGATTTCTCGATAAGGTTTCTCCCCAGGCAGCGGCAGGGCGACCAAATCCGTGTTATCTAAAATGCCCGAATCTATCGCCATTTGCGGCAAAAAGGTGGTGCCCAGTCCCGCGCCCACCATCTGCACCAGCGTGTGTAGGCTGGTTGCCGCAAATGGGTTGATCTTGCTTTTATCCCGCAAACGGCAAGCGCTGACCGCGTGCTCCGTCAAGCAGTGTTCCCGCTCCAGTAAGAAGATGCTCTGGTTGGGTAGCGCCTTATAGTCAAAGGGCGCCTGTAAATTGGCTGCCATATCCGCAGGCATCACCATGTGAAAGGGGTCTTGGCCGATGGTCTTGCAGTGAAAGCCGCTGATTTCAACCGGTAATGCCAAGATCAGCAGGTCAAGCACCCCTTGCTCTAACTGCTTGAGGAGGTTGGTGGTGGTATCTTCCCGCAACAGAAGCTCTAGTTCTGGGTAGGCAGTGCCACACTCTTGCAATAACTTACTCAGCAGAAAAGGGGCGATGGTGGGAATACAACCTAACCGAACCGTGCCGCTCATCACGCCGCCCTGATGTTGGCCTAGCTCCATCAGATCCCGCGCATCAGAGAGCAAGTGACGGGCTCGCTCAACAATATCCATGCCGACAGGGGTCATGATAAAGCTTTTATGGTCCCGCTCGACCAGCTGCAGGTTCATCATATCTTCTAGCGTTTGAATGCCGGTGCTCAGGGTTGACTGACTGACATGGCAGGCTTTGGCTGCACGATTGAAATTCTTGTGCTCATCAAGAGCAACCAGGTATTGCAGTTGTTTTAGACTGGGCCAGCGTTGCATAGTAAAACCGGATGAATGCTATCTATTTAATTTGATTTATTAATCTACCACTGGTGGTGGGTACTTGTCGCTTTCAATTGGCGTCCTTCACCAGCCACAGGCAGGGGGAGACAGAGGGATAGATGGCAAGATTGGTGGGCAATCAGGCCCCAATATTGCTATCACGGACGACGCCCATGACCAAGATAAGCCTGTGCAGCTGTCGTTGGATGAGCCATCATCAATGCTTTGCCAAGGGGGTAGCATGTTTCTATTCGAGGCCACGGGAATTGCAGGAGGGAGCGCGCGCCTCCTAGTCCAAGCGTTAGACTGGGGGCAAGGCGGCCCCGTGAGTTTTCAGTGTGATGACGACACCTTGGCCGTGATCCTGCTGAGCGGCTGTCGCTGCGACGCCGTGGGCTTTTTTAATCTGTTAGCAGGATGCAAACCGCTTTATATCGAGCAGTGGCTGAGTTATTTGGCGGAGACTGGGCGGATTGCAACGTGGCACTATCAGATCGAGAGCCCGAGTCAGCCTGACTATCTCACTCGCGCTGGATTAGCCGATGATGAACTTAACCTCTTACTTGGCAAAATCTATCAAGTGGCTGGTTTTAATCGGCTGCAGCTCAATCGTTACCTTAAAAATCGCACTAATCCTACCTCGTTGGCGACGCGCTATGACCAGAAAGAACTCGAACGTTATCGCCAGCTCAATGAAGTGATTCTGACGCTGCTTCGGCTTAGAACGCCTCGCTAATGAAGGGCTGATAAGGCCATGGCCGACGATGATCACAGCAGAGAGGAGGTGAGCGTTGCACCCTCATAGGTGGTGACGAGATGAACAAAAAGGGGGAGAGCTATCACTGGTAGGGATGGATACTCTTCCAAGATGTGAAAAAGGTTCAATTGAAATCAACAAAATGTGAGTAAAACCACGGTCATGCTCGGCCCAACAAGCGAAGATGGGTTGCAAATAGATGAAATAAAAAGGTGGGGATAAATCATGTTGTTAGAGCCAGTAGATACTGCGAAAGCACGGCAATTATTAAATCAAAGTATGGCGTTGGTGCTCGCAGGGGGGCGTGGTAGTCGGCTCAAGCAATTGACAGACAATCGCGCTAAGCCTGCGGTCCATTTTGGTGGCAAATTTCGGATCATCGATTTTGTGCTCTCCAATTGCATCAACTCTGGCATTCGGCGGGTCGGCGTGGTGACGCAGTACAAGTCCCACAGTTTGCTGCGTCATTTGCAATCTGGCTGGTCTTTTTTGCGTTATCAGATGAACGAGTTCATTGATTTGCTGCCAGCCCAGCAGCGGGTCGATGAGGTGAGCTGGTATCGTGGCACGGCGGATGCTATCTACCAAAACGTTGATATTATTCGGGATTATGGTCCGAAATACATAGTGGTACTGGCGGGGGATCACATCTACAAGATGGATTATTCTGCCATGCTACTGGACCATGTGCGCCTTGGGGCCAAGGTGACCGTGGGGTGTATCGAAGTGCCGCGGGCCGAAGCATCAGCGTTTGGGGTGATGGATATCGACGAGCAGCGCAAAATCCGCGCCTTTGTGGAGAAACCCGCCAATCCCCCCGCCATGCCGGGCCGCGATGATCGCTCGCTCGCATCGATGGGGATCTACATCTTCGAGGCTGACTACCTTTACCAACTGCTAGAAGAGGACATCCTTAATCTGGAGTCCAAACACGATTTTGGAATGGATGTGATCCCCCGTATCGTCGGTGAGGGTAAGGCGTTTGCCCACCCGTTTAGCATGTCGTGTGTTGGCAGCAAAGAGGGGAAGGAGCCTTATTGGCGCGATGTGGGCACCTTAGATTCATTCTGGGAGGCAAACATGGATCTGGCCTCCGTAGTGCCTGAACTCGATATTTATGATCAAAACTGGCCCATTTGGACTAGCCAAACCATGACGCCGCCGGCAAAATTTGTGCAGGACCGCAACGGCCAACATGGCATGGCGATCAACTCCATGTTCTCGGGCGGGTGCATCGTCAGCGGCTCGTTTGTGCTCAACTCGGTGCTGTTTACTGATGTACGGGTGCACTCGTTTTGTACCCTTGATCAAGCGATCATCTTTCCGGGGGTCGAGATTGGGGCGGGTTGTAGACTGCGGCGAGTGGTGGTCGACAAAGGCTGCAAGCTACCAGATGGCTTGGTGGTGGGGGAGAATGCCGATGAAGATAGCCGCCGCTTCTACCGTTCTGAGCTGGGCATTGTGTTGGTGACCAAAGAGATGCTCAGCAAGCTGGCGTGAGCCGCACTATCACGGGAACGTGATCCACCTACACCTTCGTTCGGTGCGGATCGGCAGTAGGGGGCTAAAAGGGAGCCATATTGGCTCCCTTTGTCATCGGTGCTAAGGCGCGGGCATGAATAGTCGGGACTATTCGCTTACCACGGCTTGGGTGGCCATCACCATGGCGGTGCCATGCTGGCCACCGGCGGCGGTCACTTGCGGTACACCATCCTCATCGGTATCGCTGCCAGCCCCTTCGATGACGTTTTCACCAGAGTCGCCGATCCACTCAGCCATCTGCATACCACCGTTGACGGTACCACGGAACCAGCTGACGTACTGGCCACTTAGCTTAGCCAGCTCTAGTTCGGGTGCCTGCTCGGCCCCTTCGTTGCGCAGGTTCAGCATGGCAGAGCGCAGGGCGCCGGAGATGGCAGCCTGAGTCCAGGGGGTGTATTCCCCCTGTTTACCCGCCAGCCAAGTGCCCGCGTTGGCATTGAAATAGGACTTGTCGGTGGCGATAAACAGCTCGCGGGCGGCGGTGCGGTACTTGGCATCGGCGGTGGCGAGGAAGGCGGCCGTTAGCCCGCGGATAGCGGCAAACTGCGCATCGACAGACTGGCCTGCATCGCGCTGACCGCCCAAGGTAAGCCCATCGTGAACTAAGCCGTTTTGACCTTTGAGATTGGCCAAGATGAAATCCGCCTGCTTGCGGATCAAGTCAAGGGCCTGCTGGCCCTGCTTAGTTTTGAGGTTGAGCTCGCCATTGTCACCGGCGGCGTAACCGACTGGCAGCGCATCCTGAGCGCGCTGGAAGATCTGCAGGGCGACCAGTACGTAAGCGGCATCGAAGGTGGTGACGTGCTGGCCCTGTTTGCCGGCTTGCCAGCTATCGACCAAGGTGCCGCTCTTTGGCTCAAAGTGCAGGGCGGCTAGGTTTTTGACGGTGAGGTTGGAGAGGTTAAGCGCCAGCGAGAAAGCATCGCTGCCCACGACGGCGTTGGCCAAGTCATTGGCCTGGTTGGCAGCGGGTGCGGCGGCAAATGGCGCGCCGTCAAACACGGCGTGGAAGGCGGGGTTTTGGTTGGTGTTGGCAGTGCGCTGATCGCTGAAGGCATAAAACTCAGCGAGTGGCCACAGCAGCATCCAAGTATCACGCAACTGGGCGGAGCCATCTACTACCTCCAGCTTGCCGATGGCGCCGACCTCGTTGTTGCGGGTTTCGGTCACTTTCACCTGATGGGGGAAGTAGACGACACCCTTGGCCGGATCGTACTGCGGGGTGATCTTGGCGCCCAGTTGCTTGCCATCAAAACCAAGCTGGTTTTGCATGATGGCCAGCTTGTCGATGGACTGCTCGGTTAGCATCATGCCGTTGAAGCCGTCAGCGGCAGAGACCCCCAGCTTGTGCTTGCCATCCTGATCCATGGTGGCGGAGGCGGCTTCGACCTCTTCATCGGTCTCGGCCACGTGCATACCGCCGAGGAAGTCCTGCGACCACATCACCTCTTTGAGCAGGATGCCACCCACGGCGGCGGGCACCAGCAGGTTGTCGCTGCCGCTCCAACGCAGGGTGCTGTAGTCACGGAAGTAGGCGGGCACCTGAGTCTTGACGGTTTTCTCAGTGCCTTTAGCAGTCTTGATGGTGAGCTGGTCGCCATTGACCGGAGCGGTATTGACCGCTTGGGCAAAGGCGGGATTAGCTGAGGCATAAGGAAAAGAGAGGGGATACATGCCTTGTGGGATCTCATCGGCAGGGAAGCCCACCGCCTCTGCCATGATCAGGACCCGTTTGCCAAGATCGGCTAAGGTGCCGCCACGGGCGATATTTTGCGGCCCGTTCACCAGATGAGGGCCCATGGCGGATTGGTAGTTAAGGGCGTACATCGCCTCTTCGGAGTATTCGTAGGATTCAATGCCGGCGGTGAAGTCGAACGGGGTCGGCTCATCGGCACGGTTTGCATCCAGCACATCCAGATCCAGCCCCAGTGTTTCGGCCAACGGCTCACCGGAGAGCTCAAATTCGGTATAGGCCAGCATGCTAGCGGCGGTATTGAATGTCTTGTCTGTCACCTTGACGGCGGCGTGAACGCCACCGCTGATCAGCGCGCAAGCCATGGAGTGTACCAATACGGTCTTTCTCATGTCTTTGTTTACCTTCATGTTATTTTGATACGTATCAATATAAATCTAAATGAGAATGGAGTGCATTATGTGCTTTGCATGGCCATTTGAGAAGGGCTAACAGGTCGTTAATCTGCGTCAACAGCAGGTTGAAGGGGATGGCTTTGCGAAGAGAGGAGGGCGGTGCATGAGGTGAGCACCGAAAACACCGCCGATAGGGATAGTGCCTGACGGGTCAGGGTCAGAGCAGTTTGAACGGGATCACCAGCCGACCGGGTTCTACTTTTAACGCCTCGACCTTCTCCTTGATCATGGCTTCGTTCTTGCGGCGACTGTCGAGCCGGTAGACCGGTGTCTGTGACAAGAACAGGGAGAACGATTGGTTAAAGGTGGGCAGCAGCGGGGTGAGGGCAGCCCCGATGTCGGCCGGCTCGGTCTTGACCGAGATAAGCTCAAGGTCACGCAGATAGATGGCGCCTTGGTCAGCCACATAGTCAGGCCGTGCTCGCAGCGCGAAGCGGATTTTCATCTGCTGACTGCCAAGGGGGCTGCTTACCTGCAGATCACCCGCAGCATCTAACTCGATGCGGTCTGCTTGGCTGCGGCCAATTCGGCTTTGCATCTCGTCTAAGCGAATTTTGCTTGAGATGATGCCAGGGATACCAAGCTGCTTTTCAAAAGCCACTTGTTCTTTGAGGTATTGATTGATTTCGCTCTCGCTGACGTTGTACTGGGTGAGGGAACAGCCCCCCAACAACAGCGTGAGGGAGAGCAAACAGAGTTTTTTCAACATGGATGGGCCCGATTAGGAAAACAGGGCGTTATCTTACGCGATAATCGACGCTAGGCGGGAGCCCCACGTTTGAGTATCGGCATGGTCAATGGGGTCTGGTATCAGCGCAAGGGGAATATCATGAACAACATCATCGGTCGGCAAGGTTATCTGGCGCTGTGGCTCTGTTGCTGGAGCCCTGCGTTATGGGCAGAGGTCAGCGTGATCCCGGTGTTCGATGGCCCCGGCGTAGTACAGACTCTCAAGGAGATCTACCCCCAGCTTGGGGTGAGTGCTATGGGCAATCAGCTGGTCTTAAGCGGGACACCCGCGCAGTTGCGAGAGGCCAAGGCAACCTTGGCCGAGCTCAACCAACCACCGCAAAGCCTGCTTATTGAGTGGCGGGTAGAGGAGGTCGCCAGCGGCGAGCAACTGGGGGGGACACTCCGTCGCGGCGAGGCCAAACGGCAGTGGCTACTCGATGGCAATGCCCAGCAGTACCAGCGCAGCCAGAATGACAACTGGCAGGTGCGCGGCTTGTCGGGCCGCCCCGTGTTGTTACAGATGGGGTCTTATCAGCCGGTCACCTTCTATCAGTGGAACGGGGGGGCGGTGGTGGGGATGGTGCCGCTTGTCAACGGCCTCTATGCCACCGCCACCTTGATGGGTGATCGGGTGCAGATTGCTCTTAGCAGCGAACAAGCGAGGCTAGAGCAAGGCACCGTCAGCACGGGGCAGAGTGGCACCGAAGTGAGCGGTGCTCCGGGTCAGTGGCTGACGGTAGGGGAACTCTCGACCCGCTCTGCGGATCAGGGGAGCCGCCTTGGTACCCAGCTCCAGGGAGGGCGTGGCAGCCAGAGCGAGCGGCAGACCCTGCAAATCCGAGTCACTCGCCAATAAGGCATCAGCCCCGCTAGTGGGGTTGGTCGGCGGCATAATCGCGGATCTGGCGGCTACGCAGCAGATACCAGAGGGACCAGAGGCTGGCGATCAGCACCAGCGCCGTGGGCCAGCTAAAGGCCCATGTTTGTGA
>NZ_PGGC01000153.1 GCF_002795305.1 Aeromonas cavernicola | reverse complement strand
CAGCACCGCCTCAATGGCCAGCATCTGGTGGAGGTGATCGTCAGCCACAGCTCACGACTGGTGGGGCAAACCATCAAGGATGCCGAATTTCGCACCCACTTCGATGCGGTGGTGCTGGCGGTGCGCCGTGGCGAGACCCAGCTCACCGGTGGCCTTGGCCAAATTGAGCTGAATGCCGGTGATACCCTGCTGCTGGCGCCGGGCCCTAAGTTTGCCGGTAACAAGTCCCTCTCCCGAGAGTTTGTGGTGGTGAGCGGCTTAGAAGCCTCCACCCGCCTCGACGGCAAGCGCAGCGCCGCCGTAGTGCTGGGGTTTCTTGGGGTGTTGGCACTGTCGGTGTTCGAGTTAGTGCCACTGTTTAAGGGCTTGCTGGTAATGCTGGTGGTGCTGCTGTTCTCCCGGATCCTGACGCTGGACGAGATCCGCCGCCGCTTCCCGCTCGATATCTGGCTGGTGGTGGGCGGGGCGCTGGCCATTGCCGATCAACTGGAAAAAAGTGGCTTGGCGCGCGTGATCGCCGACTGGTTGATGCACGAGTTCCATGGTGCCAGTCCACTGATCGCCTTTATCGGCATCTACCTGTTTACCTTGGTGCTGACCGAGCTGATGAGTAACAATGCCGCCGCGGCGCTGGCCTTCCCCATGGGCTATCAGCTGGCGCTCAGCATGGATGTTTCGACCATGCCGTTTATTCTGGCGGTGCTGTTTGGGGCAAGCTCCAGTTTTATCCTGCCCTACGGCTACCAGACCAATCTGATGGTCTATGCCGCAGGTAACTACAAAATGCCGGACTACCTCAAGCTGGCCCTGCCGGTCTCGCTAGCCTATAGCCTCGGGGTGCTGGTGATGGTGCCCCTGCTGTTTCCGTTTTAAGGCGTGAGCGCCAATCAAGGAGTGTTGGATGAGTAATATCGTGTGGCACAAGCATGCCGTGGACAAACAGAGCCGGGCCGAATTGAAAGGGCAAAAACCGCTGGTGATCTGGTTTACCGGGCTGTCGGGGGCGGGCAAATCGACCCTGGCGGGGGCGCTGGAGCAGGCGCTGGCGGCACAAGGCAAGCACACCTATCTGCTGGATGGGGACAATGTGCGCCACGGCCTGTGCGGCGATCTCGGTTTCGATGATGCTGCGCGTCAGGAGAATATCCGCCGGGTCGGCGAGGTGGCGAAACTGATGGTGGATGCGGGCCTTATCGTGCTCACCGCCTTTATCTCGCCGTTCCGTGCCGAGCGGGAGCTGGTACGCAATCTCTTGGGCGAAGGGGAGTTTGTCGAAGTTTTTGTCGATGCACCGCTCGCCATCTGTGAAGAGCGCGACCCCAAGGGGCTCTACAAAAAGGCGCGGGCGGGGGAGATCCGTAACTTTACCGGTATCGACTCCGCCTACGAGGCACCGGAGCAGCCGGAAATTCATCTGTTTAATGCCGGTAAACCGGTGGAAGGGCTGGTGGATGAGTTGCTGACCGCCCTGCGGCAGGGGAACTACCTGTAGCTGTTGAGTAGCGCCGTCTTAGGTGCTGAATTGTTATCTCGGCGCGGTTATTCGCGATTATCCGAATACGCTGCGCTATTCGAACCTACGGGCTGGTTTTTTCTATAAGATAAAAATACTCTTTGGGGGCGGGTCGCCCAGGTCTTGAACGATATGTTTTGTAAATAGCCTGTTTATCTTCATCAAAGCCGATACCATCCATTAAACAAGCATCTGCTAAAATCGCCTCTTCTTCTCGCAGTTTTAAATAATTGACTCTTAGCCACTTAATTATAGCTTTCCGTAAAGCATAGCCATTATCATCCTTTCGATTTAAATGAGATTTAATCCACAAAACATTAATGCAAAATCCCAAATATCGAGCGGCCATATAGTTAGGGTATTTATTGAATTCACAAACTGCATCGTAAATTTTTCTTCTCAGCTTATGTGAAATTATTTTTCGTGCAGAGGTTATAACTGAAAAGTTATCCATTAATCTATACCAAGTAACATTGTGCTGAATATACCAGCATGTATCAGCAGGCTCTCTAATATATGCTGAGGAATGTATTATTTCAAAATATAGGTCTGCTATGTAATCGCAAACCGATTGTTCATTATAATCCCTAATCCTCAGTTTTATGTCTTCGTTAATGTGGTCATAACTGTTAAGCGCCTCAGTCATATTTATTGCAAAGTCAATAACGATTTTAAATCTTTCCAGTTCTTCACTTTGATATATGTTTGTTGATTTTGTATCAACGTGTGCGATACACATGGATGTGTTTTTAATTAAATCAATTGCACGAAAAAATATGCTGGTATGAGAGCCGATAAATTTTTTCTTTAAAAAAGATTTAAAGCATAAAACAACAGAGTTGCAGTATTTTTCTAACTGTGAGTTATCCCAGTGTTGGAAAGAAGAATAGTCAACATCCAGGGGCGAAAGACCCTTGGATAGCTTTTCAATTAAACAATAGTCACCATATAGGCTGTTGCTTAATGGTTTTATATGACCTAATAAATCTGAGGAGAATTTGTTGCTCTCATAATATAGTTGAGAGTTTTTATTGTTTAAAAATGAATTTGATAAATTGTAGGAAAATAATGAAAAGCTATTGTTGTAAATTGACTTTAACGAAGCTAACTTTTCGAAATATTTTATAGCGGTAGAAGGTGAATTAATAGCAATGCTGTCGCAAAATTTTTTGTTAGCAAGAAGCAAGATGATATCATTGGCAAAATATATTTCATGTCCTTTAGGGAGGCCATCACCTTTTGCATCTGGTGAATTAGCCATATCTATAATATTCTCTATTGAACGACCGATTTCATAACTAATGACATCTAATTCCGATGTATTTCCTCTCAATAAAGCTTGATACAGTATATTTGAGAATTTTTTATAGTTTCTATGATTGAATACCGGTGGTTTAATAAATGCAAACCAGATCCAAACTGAAATAAGGATGAGGAATGTAAGTGCTAGGATGGATTGCCATAGTGCTTGAGAAATATTCCATGTAAAAGTCGGCCAAGATTGTGCAACCCAAAGTTCAGTTGTTAATGTTCCCACTCCAATAATTGGAATGGCAGCAAAAGTAATTTTATGTAAGTCTATTGATGATGTTGAAACTCTAAATTTATAGCGGAAGTCAGTTATTGTATAAACAATGACAAGAAGCGCAAGCCCAGAAATAAACTCAGAAAAGCCAAATATTGTGTTAGAGCTGCTGCTTGCTTTTACGAGGCAAACATCGAAAAGAAACCAATCACATTTTATTGTCATCGTTAAATGCTCGCAATTATATTGCTTTTATTACGTGTATATAAACCAAAATCTGGGACAAAATCTGGGACACCCACCTTTTTGACAGCCGCTTAATACTCGACTTCGCTTGAGCAACGCAAAAAATCTGGGACACCCACCTTTTCAACATCTGGGACACCCACCTTTTTGACAGCCGCGTAATACTCGACTTCGCTTGATCAATCATTGTCGAAGGGAAAGTGCCATGACCATTGCCCGTTCACGTCAAATCAGTTTGCAGGATACCCCTTACTACCACGTGGTCAGTCGCTGTGTACGGCGCGCTTTCCTCTGTGGGGACGATCCCCATTCTGGCCAAGGAAAACATCTGGGACACCCACCTTTTTGACAGCCGCGTAATACTCGACTTCGCTTGATCAATCATTGTCGAAGGGAAAGTGCCATGACCATTGCCCGTTCACGTCAAATCAGTTTGCAGGATACC
>NZ_PGGC01000152.1 GCF_002795305.1 Aeromonas cavernicola | reverse complement strand
GCTTATGTGCTGTTGCTGGTCTCCTTCCCGGTGCAGATGACCAGCTGGCTGCCGCCGGAGAGTGTGCGCGCCTACAGTCTCGGCGTTGGCGATGCGGTGTCGGTGATCTTTACCGGATTTAGCCTCGACGGCTATACCATGGCCCAGCTCAAGCAGGGGGTGGATGGCCTGACCATGGCGACCCCGCTCGATACCCTGAAAACCGGCCTGACTCAGGGCCTGACTGCGGGCGAGGTGTTGACTCACGGAGTGTTTGCCGACGGATGGGGCATTGGTTGGAGCTGGGTCAACCTCGGTTATCTGCTGGGTGGCTTGTTGCTGTTGCAGCAGAAGGTGATCAACTGGCACATTCCCACCGCGATTTTGGGCGTGCTGCTGCTGGCCTCGACCCTCGGTTATCTGGTGAGCCCAGATGTCACTGGGACCCCCCTTTTCCACCTGTTTAGCGGTGCCACCATGCTGGGGGCCTTTTTTATCGCCACCGATCCGGTCAGTGCCAGCACCACACCCCGTGGCCGTTTGATCT
This sequence comes from Aeromonas cavernicola, assembly GCF_002795305.1. Taxonomy (GTDB): domain Bacteria; phylum Pseudomonadota; class Gammaproteobacteria; order Enterobacterales; family Aeromonadaceae; genus Aeromonas; species Aeromonas cavernicola. The sequence continues at coordinate 20,215 of NZ_PGGC01000152.1, read as the reverse complement.
ATGGCGCCCTGATCGGGCTGCTGGTCTATCTTATTCGCCGCTTTGGCGGCTATCCCGATGCCTTTGCGTTTGCCGTGCTGCTGGCGAATCTAGCGGTGCCACTGATAGATAGCCTGACTCGACCCCTTGTCTATGGCGCGCGCCGCAAATGATCCTTCAGCCTACCCTATTCATCGCCACTGCTTTCCTGCCACTGACGGAGCCCAACCATGTTCACTAGCATGCGCAAAAACGGCCTGATCTTAGCCATGTTTGCCCTAGGTTGTACCGCCTTGGTGGTGGTCACCAATGAGCTCACCAAAGAGAAGATAAGCCACCAACAGCAACAGGAAAAATTGCAGACCTTGGCCGCCTTACTCCCCCTTGGCAGCTATGACAACGATCTGGTGGCCAGTTGCAAGCAGGTGACCAGCAGAACATATTTGGGCAGCGATCAGCCACAAGCTCTCTATACCGCGACCAAGGCTGGCGTCGTCACTGGCTATGCGCTGGAAACCGTCGCCCCAGATGGCTATAGCGGCGCGATTCGCCTGATTGTCGGCATGGATCAGCGTGGTACCGTGCACGCAGTCAGGGTATTGGCCCATAAAGAGACGCCCGGCCTTGGTGATAAGTTGGAGTTGAAAAAATCAAATTGGATCAACAGTTTTGTAGGCAAGTTTTTGAGCGCCGATAACGCCGCCAGCTGGGCGGTCAAGAAAGATGGTGGCGAGTTTGATGCCTTCACCGGCGCCACCATTACCCCGCGCGCCGTAGTCAAAGCCGTTAAAAACGTGCTGGTGATGCAGCAAACTCACCCCGAACTGCTCAGCAGCGCCCCCGCCTGCCCCGCGGCGAACTAACCGGAGTCGACTCGTCATGAATGAGATGGAACAGATTGAACCCAGCGCCGCGCCGATTGCCGAGCTAGCAAGCCGCAAGGGCGAGCTCAAGGAGCTGATGCGCCAGGGGCTATGGCAGAACAACCCCTCGCTAGTGCAGGTGCTGGGGCTCTGCCCTACCCTCGCGGTCTCCTCCACCTTTACCAATGCGTTAGGGCTGGGGCTGGCCACCCTGGTGGTGCTGGTCTGCTCTAACCTTGCCGTATCATTGGTGCGCAACTGGGTGCCGAAAGACATTCGCATCCCTGTTTATGTGATGATCATTGCCTCCTTGGTGACCAGCGTGCAGCTGCTGATGAACGCCTACACCTATGGCCTCTATCAGGCGCTCGGCATCTTTATCGCCCTGATCGTCACCAACTGCGTCATCATTGGCCGCGCCGAGGCCTATGCCTCTAAGCATCCGCCGCTGCTGGCGGCCCTCGACGGCCTGATGATGGGACTGGGATTTACCCTGGTGTTACTGGTGCTGGGCGGGATGCGCGAGATCATCGGCATGGGCACCCTGTTTGATGGTGCCGAGCTGCTGCTGGGCGAGTGGGCCACATCCCTGCGCATCGAGCTGTTTCACGCCGATGCCAGCCTGCTGCTGGCGATTTTGCCACCGGGCGGCTTTATCGGGCTGGGGCTGCTGATCGCCGCCAAGAACGCCATCAATGACTGGCGCGAGCGTAAGCAGGCAGCCACCACGCCGGCGGCTAACGCTGGGCAGACGGTGCCAGCCCGGGCCCGGGTCACCCAGTTGTGAGCCCTGCCGCGCTGCCTGATCGACTACATAAGAGCTGCCATTATGAATAACCAAAAACGCCGGATGATCCTTGAGCGGCTGCGAACGGATAACCCCCACCCCACCACTGAGCTCAACTTCAGCTCGCCGTTCGAGCTCTTGATCGCCGTGCTGCTGTCGGCGCAGGCGACCGATGTCAGTGTCAACAAGGCGACTGACAAGCTCTATCCGGTGGCCAATACCCCGCAAGCGCTGCTGGATCTTGGGGTTGAGGGGCTCAAGGAGTACATCAAGACCATTGGCCTCTTTAATACTAAGGCCGAGAATGTCATCAAAACCTGCGCTATCTTGCTAGAGCGCCACGGCGGTGAAGTGCCAGAAAACCGTGAAGCACTGGAAGCCCTGCCCGGCGTCGGCCGCAAGACCGCCAACGTGGTGCTCAACACCGCCTTTGGCTGGCCCACTATCGCCGTCGACACCCATATTTTTCGGGTCTCGAACCGTACTGGTTTTGCGGTGGGCAAGAGTGTGGATCTGGTGGAGGAGAAGCTGCTCAAAGTGGTGCCCGCTGAGTTCAAGCTGGATGTTCACCACTGGCTGATCCTGCATGGTCGTTACACCTGCCTTGCCCGCAAACCGCGCTGTGGCTCATGCCTTATCGAAGATTTGTGCGAGTACAAAGAGAAGGTCTATCCCGCGAGTTGACCCCTTAGCGGGTTGGCCTAACGCCGAACTGGCAACAGACTGATCACATAAAAAAGCCGTACCCATTACCCACTTGGAGAACTGAGCAATGAGAATCTTGCATACCATGCTGCGCGTCGGCGATCTGCAACGCTCCATCGACTTCTATACCCGCGTGCTTGGCATGACCCTGCTGCGCAAGAGCGAGAACAGCGAGTACAAGTACACCTTGGCGTTCGTCGGCTACGGCGACGAGAAGAGTAACGCGGTGATCGAGCTGACTTATAACTGGGGGGTGAGCGAGTACGAACTGGGCTCCGCCTATGGTCATATCGCGCTGGAAGCGGATGACATCTACGCCACCTGTGACGCCCTGCGTGTCGCCGGTGCCAAGATCACCCGCGAGCCAGGACCAGTGAAAGGGGGCACCACGGTCATCGCGTTCGTCGAAGATCCGGACGGTTATAAAATTGAATTGATCGCCAAAAAAGATGCCGGCACGGGCCTGGGCTCTAGCCACTAGCCACTAGCCACAGGCTATGACGGTTTGGCTAACCCGATCAAAAAAGAGCGCAGTTGCGCTCTTTTCTATGCCATGGAATGCCATGGGCCAGTGGGCTGGTTAGATACTGCTATTGCGGCCCATGCTGATCACCACCCGCCGGTTTTTAGCGCGGCCCTGCTCAGTCTCGTTAGAGGCGACGTGCTGCTTCTCGCCATGCCCCGCCACCGAAATTTTGCCAGGATCGAGCCCCAAATCGACAAATACCTTCTTGATGGCATCGGCCCGCTTCTCGGAAAGTTTCTGATTTGGCCAGCGGCCACCGTAGCTGTCGCTGTAGGCGTCGATCACCACTACGTCGATACTTTTGTCGGCCTTAATAAATTCGCTGACCATCGCTAACCGACGCTTAGAAGAGAGTGAAAGTTGATCACTGTTCTTGTCGTAGGTCAGCACGCTAAAGGCAATATCGTTAAAGCTGTAGGGTAAAAGCCCGTTCAGGCAATCAACAAACGCTTGATATTTAACCCGAAAATTCACTGACGAAAGAGAGACTCGTACCGGCCTATTTTGCCGATACCAGTCACGATATTGGAAAGTGGGCATCCGCCCTCCTTCCAATTCATCGAGCATGGTCCACGCCGTTTGGCCATCAACCAGACCATCAAACTGCTGATAGAAACGCAGCTGGCTCACTTCCCTTCCCGCAATCCCCGGGCGCCATATCGGCGGCATAATGCTGAGGCTCACGGTTTGGGTTTGGGCTTGGGGCCGTTTGCCCTTTAATTCGAAGTCGAGGTTAATTTTCCGACTGGCACGGCTAACAAAAGCCCCTGTGCCCCAATTAGGGATCGGGTGCTCAAGGCGACACTCAATTTGAGAATCAGACGTTAAACGCCAGACAGATTGATCCAAACCGGCCCCGAATTCGGTAATGCCTGCCTGTAGCTGCATACTCACAGATATGCTGATCAACCCTAATACCCAAGCGTTCAACGATTCACTCCTCGATATCAACCCATTGCTAGCTATCGGCAAAAACGAGTCACACTTTAGCTAGAGAGCGGTCTGATTTGGCACCGATACAGCTGCTAGAGCGTGATTCACCCCGATCTATCAGCACGTTAGGGACCTTTATCTATGTCAAATCAGATGATCCTGAGATCAATTAAAGACAACAAACTCACTCGTTGGCCAATACATTTCCCTCTTGCATCATCCATTGCCATGACCAGACTCCGCCACTGCATACATAGCTAGGCCAGATGGCGAAACCCCGTTTATGATGAGCTGGTTTTTGTGTTAACGAGGCTCCTATGTATCTGAATATTTCGCTGCTGCTTGCTCTGCTCCTCCTCAGCGCCTGCTCAAGTACACCACAACCCACTGAGGTCTCCTCACCGCGCAGCGCTTTCGATGGTTTTTATCAGCAATGGCGTGGCGTGCCTTATCGCCTAGGAGGGGAGAACCGCGCAGGTCTGGATTGCTCCGCCTTTACCCAGCTGGCCTACCAGCAAGTGCTGGGATTTCGTCTGCCCAGAACCACTGAGTCACAAGCGGCAGTGGGCACGGCGATTGAGCGCTACCGCTTGCGATACGGTGACTTGGTTTTTTTCAAAACAGGCTGGCAGCAATATCATGTCGGGGTTTATACCGGTGCGGGTGAGTTTATCCATGCGTCGACCAGTAAAGGGGTCACCCGCTCACGGCTCGACAATCGCTATTGGAACGCACGCTACTGGCAGGCACGGCGACTCACCCAGTAAGCCACTGATGGCAAGAGTTCTGCCTCTCTTCGACAGTTAAAGGTCTGCATTTGACGTAACCCACACTCTTTTTATGCCATTTGCTCACCCGATCGCTCTCTTTTTCACCACAACCGATCAAGTTGTGCTAAGATAGCGACCACTTTTTGACACCTTCGTGCTTTTTACCACCGCTATCGGTCCGAATGAATCACAGGTTATTCGACAAACGTAAGGTAGAAAACAACCTGATCTGGCGAGGGGAAGAGATCGGCCCGGTGGTGATGCGTAAGGTAAGCCGTATTCATGTCAAGGTGATAAGGAGATCGTGCAATGAAACAGTACCAAAGCTGGCTAGGACAATATCTAATGAGTCGCCGTGATGGCGATCATGCCATGGCTTCTGAACTGGCCAGCTCCATTTGCGAGTTTTGGCAACAGCAGGGGGATGAAACCGAGTTGAACAAATGGCAGCAGATTTATCAAAACCACGTGGAAAAAACCACCTAATCGCCCACAGCCAACTGACTCGCTGCCGTGATACGGCAATAAAAACGGCGCCTTATGGCGCCGTTTTTATTGTAAATAACCGATCACATCTGATCGACCATATCCTGAGCAAATTGCGAGCAAGAGCGCAGCGTCGCCCCTTCCATTAAACGCTCAAAGTCGTAAGTGACGGTCTTGTTACGGATCGCCGCTTCCATTCCTTTGATGATAAGGTCTGCCGCCTCAACCCAACCCATGTGACGCAGCATCATTTCGGCAGAGAGAATGAGCGAGCCTGGGTTGACTTTATCCTGACCAGCGTATTTCGGGGCCGTACCATGGGTCGCCTCGAACAGAGCCACGCCGTCACCGATGTTGGCGCCAGGTGCGATACCGATACCACCAACCTGAGCAGCCAGCGCATCGGAGATGTAGTCACCGTTGAGGTTCATACAGGCGATGACGTCATACTCGGCCGGACGCAGCAAAATCTGCTGCAGGAAGGCATCCGCGATCACATCTTTGACTACGATAGTCTTGCCGGTTTTCGGGTTCTTGAAAGAGCACCAAGGGCCGCCATCAATCAGGCTGGCGTCGTACTCTTTCTGGGCCAGAGCATAACCCCAATCCTTGAAGGCACCTTCGGTGAACTTCATGATGTTACCCTTGTGCACCAACGTCACGGAGTCGCGGTCGTTGTCGATGGCATACTCAATGGCGGCACGCACCAGACGCTCGGTACCCGCCTTGGACATCGGTTTGATACCGATACCACACGACTCAGGGAAGCGAATTTTCTTGACGCCCATTTCGTTTTGCAAGAAGGCGATAACCTTTTTCGCTTCCTCACTGTCAGCCTTCCACTCGATACCGGCATAGATGTCTTCGGCGTTTTCGCGGAAGATCACCATATCAGTCAGCTCTGGCTGCTTAACAGGACTCGGCGTGCCTTCGTAGTAACGCACTGGACGCAGGCAGATGTAGAGATCCAGCTCCTGACGTAGGGCCACGTTCAGAGAACGGATACCGCCACCCACAGGGGTCGTCAGTGGTCCTTTAATAGCAACACAATATTCGCGAATAAAATCCAAGGTTTCGGCCGGTAACCAAGCGCCTTCACCATAAACATGAGTCGATTTCTCGCCGGTATAAATTTCCATCCAGGCGATAGAACGCTCGCCGTTGTAGGCTTTCTCGACCGCGGCATTCACCACATTCAACATCGCTGGGGTGACATCAATCCCGATGCCATCCCCTTCGATAAACGGAATGATTGGGTGGTTTGGCACCTGCAGCTTACCGCTGGCATCGACGGTGATCTTCTGGCCCTGGGTCGGGATAACTACTTTGCTTTCCATCGGCATCTCCTAACTTCCGTTTGTTATCAACTTGTTTGTTGCGCGCGGCCATCTTAGCCCATTCATTTTCATAATAAAATGGCGGCTCGCATGTCAGGACTACGCGCATACCACCATCGAGATCCTGGTCACACGTCGATTTTACTGCCCAGATTAGGCCACCATACTGCGTAATAGATCACACAAGCGGGCAATCCTGCCCCGACTGATCCAGATCAAGAGAGCAGCACCCCATTGCTGCAGCCATGGGCCCCCGTGGTATAGTGCGGCCTGTTTGCGTTATATCGCTGAGCACCTCTCCCACGCGACACCATGGACGCACTCACGGTCGGCCCATATAGAGCACAGAAACCGCAACGTACACGGCGAACCTGAGGATGTCGCGCCCCACATCGGACACGACGTCGAGCACGATGAAGGAGCCAGGAGCAAGACCTCCTGTGACATGCGGCCAGTGATCTTGTTTTGATGGGACAGGTGCTTTGTCGTCACCCGATGTTTGTTATCTAGCTGAGGCATCCCTTATGAGCTGTCGTGATTTGCCCTCTTTCTTCCTGATGCAAAATCCCATTCAGCACTATAACTGGGGCAGTTCTCGCGCCCTCACAACCCTGTTTGGTATTGCCAATCCAGCGGGCCAACCCCAAGCTGAACTGTGGATGGGGGCCCATCCCAATGGCTGTTCTGACGTCCTGCTGGCCGGTCATCGGCAACCCCTGTCAGACCTGATAGCCGCAGCGCCAAACGCACTATTGGGTGAGTACACCGCCACGCATGTTGGCAGCCTCCCCTTCCTCTTTAAGGTGCTGTGCGCCGAACAAGCGCTCTCCATTCAGGTACACCCCAGTAAAACGCAAGCCGAGATAGGATTTGCAAAAGAAGAGGCCGCCGGCATCGACCCGAAGGCAAGCCAGCGTAACTACAAAGATACCAACCACAAACCAGAGCTAGTCTTTGCCCTCACCCCTTATCAGGCGATGAACGGCTTTCGCCCTATTCCTGTCATTGTGGCGCTGCTTGAACGAGTGCAGCTGGCGCCACTGCGTGAACTGACGGCCTACTTTATCGCTCATCCAGATGAAGCTGGGTTACAGCACCTCTTTCATCAACTGCTGATCCTAGAGGGGCCACGTAAGGAGGCAGCACTAGCAGAGTTAGTCACTTATGCAGGCGCCCATCAAGATGAAGAGACGTTCGCACTGATCACTACATTGGCGGCCCAATATCCAAACGATGTGGGACTCTTTGCTCCCCTATTACTTAATGTGGTGACCTTAGCCCCCGGAGAGGCAATGTATCTGGATGCCTGTACTCCCCACGCCTACGTGCATGGTACTGGCCTTGAGATCATGGCGAACTCCGACAACGTACTGCGTGCAGGCCTCACCGCCAAATATATCGACGTGGAAGAGTTGCTTGCCTGCACCCGCTGCCAGCCTAAAGATGTGGATCAACTCCAGTTGCATCCACGTCATGACGGCAAGGTACAACATTTCGACGTGCCAGTGCCCGATTTTACCTTTAGCGTCTATCCGGCTGGCGAGTATGAGCTCAGCACCACCAGCGCCGAGATCCTATTTGCCATTGAGCACCCAATGACACTGCGCAAAGACGATGAGACGTTGCGACTGGAAAAAGGGCAGTCAGCTTTTATTCCAGCCCAGACGGGTCACTACCGACTACTGGCTGAGGGGCGCGTCGCTAGGGCCGGTAATCGCCGTCCATAGCCGCTGCTGATGGCGCAGACTCAGCGATATTTTATTAATAACAAGGGCCAGCTATGATGGCCCTTGTTATTTCCCCCTCAGGCAGATCCCGCTAACCCATGGCCTGCAAAGACGACTTTCTCTAATCTTTAGCCCCTCCCTCATCTTGCTACTGTGTTCAATAGCATTGCGGCAACATAACAAGCTATTGATCTGATCAGTTAAAAATTGCTCACCGATTGGATTTTGTTTTGAAGAACGGGTAGTTAAATGACTACACTGGCCATAATGACGCTTCAGGGATGAATTCGAATATGAGCTTAATTGGTCTGATCTTTGCCTTACTGTGCATCTTGGGTGGCAACATCATCGAAGGAGGACATCCCAGCGCGCTCCTCGATCTCCCCGCCTTTTTGATCGTGATCGGCGGCACCATTGGTGCAGCGCTGACTCAGTTTCCCTTCTCTGTCGTAGGCAAGACAGCAAAACGTTTTAAATGGTTACTCTCCCCCCTCAAACTCGATTTGTCAGAACAAGCTCAATTACTGGATACCTTGGCAGGCAATGCCCGTCGCAACGGCATGTTGGCGCTTGAAGGCATGATTGATGACATCCACGACCCTTTTCTAAAAAAAGGGGTGCAGATGATGGTTGATGGCTACGAAAAGACAAAAATTCATGATGTGCTAGAAAACGAGATTGAATTTGAACAAGAAGATCTCGAGCAGACCGTTAAATTTTATGAAGCCATGGGGGGGTATTGTCCAACCATGGGCATTGTCGGGGCGGTATTTGGCCTGATCCACGCCATGGGTCTCCTGGATGCCCCAGATAAACTGGGCGGCGCCATCGCAGTCGCATTTATTGCCACCATCTACGGTGTGGCCGCCGCCAACCTAATTTTCCTGCCTTTTGGTAACCGTTATAAAGCCTTTGCCCAGCAGATCCGCCACTACAAGGAGATGACCCTGACCGGCATTCTCAGCATTGTCGACGGCGAGTCACAAGCTAGGCTGCATGTGACCCTCGAACCCTACCTCGGAGAGCAACATGGCGAAAAAGAAAAAGGCTGAAGCACCAGAGAACCATGAGCGTTGGCTGGTCTCCTATGCCGACTTTATGACATTGCTGTTTGCCTTGTTCGTGGTGCTCTACTCCTTTGCGATGGCCAAGCAATCTGATACCCGAGAGTTGATTCAGGGATTTATTGACTCATTAGGCAAAATTGGCCTGATCTCTCCTCCTGCCGGCTCGCCGGTCATGCAAGGGGGCACCGGTATTCTTGAACCTGCCCCCATTACGCCCCCCAGTGCTAGCCCCCAAGAGGAGCTGGTCGCGGAGAAAACATCTCAGCTGGCCGCCGCTAACCCTGTGAATGAGACCATCGGCACATCGCAGCAACCCAGCGACACCGAATCATGGCCCCATAAAGCCGAGGAGCAAGAGTGGGTGCAGGTCAGTAAACAACTACTTGAGCAGCAGCTCACCACTCAAATTGAGTCTAAGGAGTTAGAAATAGAGCAGTTAGGTAGCCAGTTGATGATCCGTATTGGCGAACAGGCGTTATTCCCTGCTGATTCTGCCTTCTTACAATCCCAGTTCATCCCACTGGTGCACAAAATTTCCGATATTTTAGCCAATATCCCAGGGCAAATTGTGGTCACAGGCCATACCGATAATAGCCAAGCACCGGTTGAACTTTATCGTAATAACTGGGAGTTATCCGTACTGCGAGCGGCATCCATCGTCCAAACCTTAATCAGCAACAATAAGCTCGATGCTACCCGTGTCATTGCCCAAGGTGTCGCAGACACCCGACCACGTTATGCCAATGATACTCCAGCCCATCGCCAAGCTAACCGACGAGTAGAAATTACCCTATCGCAAGGCAAACCCTTGGAGGAACGTTTACTCCTCATCAAACCATGAAATTTAACATAACAGACTGAATATATTATATTTAACATCTCTAAACTGCGGTTTGCATAACGGCAACGCCCCATTTACCCACGGCAAGTTTTTTCGCCTCTTCCTGTTTCATCGCTTCAACAACTCTTGTATTGTTGAAGCGATGACTACGTTATGGAGAGTGATGCATGACGAATAAAATGGATAGCGAGCAGGCGACCAAGATCTTTGAATCTTTAGCATCAGGGATCAGGCTTGATGTCTGGCGTCTGTTAGTACAAGCAGGGCTATCTGGCCGGGTCGCTGGGGAATTGGCGGCAGAACTGGCGCTTGCTCCCAATACCTTATCCTTTCACCTCAAAGGCATGGTGCATGCAGGATTGCTATCCGTGACACAAGAAGGCCGCTTTTTACGTTATCGCGCGAACCTTCCCGTGATGCTGTTATTGATCGGTTACCTTACCGAGGAGTGCTGTGCAGGCCATCCCCAAACCTGCGGCATCCCCAGCAAACTCGGCTGTTTACCTGAACAAACCGATACCACCACATAAGGCGTATTGGGTGGTGAGGCTTGCTGAGCATGTCTTACTGAACATGCGAGGGGATGTCTGACCAAGTCTGGCTTTACCCACACTTATCAAATCAGCCAAGGTCCTTATTTTTCTATCGTCAACCAAGCAATATTCGCAGGATGAACCTGCGTTAGGAGCTGTTGTGTCCGCAACCTGTGATGCCAAGGCAGTGCCTGCCATCGGCTTTTTTGAACGTTATCTGACCGCCTGGGTCGCCCTCTGCATCCTGGTGGGGATTGGGCTTGGGCAAGGTTTGCCGGATCTCTTCAAGGCGATCGGTGCCATGGAGGTGGCCAAAGTCAACCTGCCGGTGGGGCTGCTGATCTGGGTGATGATCATCCCCATGCTGCTCAAGATCGACTTTGGCGCCCTGCATCAGGTGAAGGGCCATATGAAGGGAATTGGGGTCACCCTCTTTATCAATTGGCTGGTCAAGCCCTTCTCGATGGCCTTCCTCGGCTGGCTGTTTATCCGTGTGTTATTTGCCGACTGGCTGCCGGCAGACCAGCTCGACAGTTACGTAGCGGGCTTGATCCTGCTGGCGGCGGCCCCCTGCACCGCCATGGTGTTTGTCTGGAGTCGTCTCACCAACGGCGATCCCTACTTCACCCTGTCGCAGGTGGCGGTAAACGACCTCATCATGGTGTTTGCCTTCGCGCCGCTGGTGGCGCTGCTGCTCGGGGTATCCAGCATAGTTGTGCCATGGGATACCCTGCTCACCTCTGTGGTGCTCTATATCGTTATTCCGGTGATTATCGCCCAACTGCTGCGCAAGGCTTTGCTGAGAAAGGGAGAGGCCCATTTTGACGGCGTCATGACCCGCATCCAGCCGTGGTCGGTGGTGGCCCTGCTGCTCACTCTGGTGCTGCTGTTTGCCTTTCAGGGCAACGCCATCATTGAGCAGCCGCTAGTCATTGCCCTGTTGGCAGTGCCGATCCTGATCCAGGTGCTGTTCAACTCCGGGCTCGCCTATTGGCTTAACCGCAAGGTGGGGGAGAAGCACTCGGTGGCCTGTCCTTCCGCCCTGATCGGTGCCTCCAACTTCTTCGAGCTGGCGGTAGCCGCCGCCATCAGCTTATTCGGCTTTCACTCCGGCGCGGCACTTGCCACCGTGGTCGGGGTGCTGATCGAGGTGCCGGTCATGCTGCTGCTGGTACGGGTGGTTAACGCCAGCAAACCCTGGTACGAAGCGGGGCTAAGCCGCTAACTGATGGCCGTTAACAGATGGCCACTAACTGATGCTATCCATTTCCTATTCACTTGATTAATGAGAGACACGCAAATGAGTGCAATCACCATCTATCACAACCCGGAATGTGGTACCTCCCGCAACACCCTGGCGCTTATTCGCAACAGCGGCGTGGAGCCCACTGTCATCCACTATCTGGAGACGCCGCCTTCCCGCGGCCAGCTGGTAGCGCTGATCGCCGCCATGGGCATGCCGGTGCGCGAGCTGCTGCGCAAGAACGTGCCCCCCTACGAGGCGCTCGCTCTGGCGGAAGATCGCTTCAGCGATGATGAACTGATCGATGCCATGCTGGCCCACCCTATCCTGATCAACCGTCCCATCGTCGTCACGCCCCTTGGCACCAAGCTCTGCCGCCCGTCGGAACGGGTGCTCGATATATTGCCCTGCCAACAAAAAGGGGCCTTTGCCAAGGAAGATGGCGAGCAGGTGGTGGATGCGAGCGGCAAGCGCCTGATAGGCAAATAAAATCGACACCTAGGTGTGGTACTGGACAAGACGTATTTGATTGTTACGTTTAGCGCACTGGCACAGACGGCGATTCCCCACCCATAACACGGTTACCTGGATAGCTATCCAACGAAAACAAGAGGGGGATGCCAATGGCATCCCCCTCTTTTCAGCATCTGAACGAGATCAGATTACTCTTTGACTTCCTGTACACCAGATACGCGCACTTCTACACGACGATCCGGAGCCAAGCAAGAGATCAGCTGAGCTTTAGCTTTTACGCCGTCACACTTAGTACCAGTGACAGGATTTGCTTCACCGCGGCCTTCGACTGCCACTTTGCCAGCAGCCATACCTTTGCTCACGAGGAAGTTAGCAACGGTGCGAGCACGGGACTCAGAAAGCTTCTGGTTGTAGGCATCAGAACCGATGCGGTCGGTGTAACCTACCACAACAGCATTGCCATCTTTCGGCTGGAACTCAACGATTTGCTGATACAGACTATTGAGCGCAGCAACACCTTCTGGCTTCAGGCTGTCTTTGCCAAAGGCAAACAGTACATCAGAATTCAGAGCAAAGTTCTTCTCAACGACTTGAGGAGCAGGAGCTGGGGCTTCTTCGACAACCGGAGCCGGAGCTGGGGCAACGTAAGAAGTGCGGAACGGATGGTAAACGGCTTCTAAAGTCGCAACGCTCTGGTTGGATTTGTAACGAACATTGTCAGCGTGGAGATCTGCTACGTCCCACATGTAACGGTAACGAGCTTGCAAATCCAAGGCATCATTAACTTTGTAGGTCGCGCCCACACCAGCCAGCGGAGAAACCTTAGTATCGCTGGTGCCACGACCGTCAGTATGACCCCAATAAGCACCACCTTCAGCAAACAGGGAGATGTCGCTGTTCAGCGGCAGGCGGCCGATACCAGAGAGGGTGCCACCTTGGCTTTCGTAACGGTTACCATTGGTATTACCACGACCGGTGTACTGGTAGCCTAGTTCGGTTCCGAAGTTCTCGGTGAAGTTGTAACCAACGAAGGCATTTGCAGCAGCTGCATTCTCTTCGCCAACATTCACACCTTCGACTTTTTTCAGGCCATTAAAATGGGCTGCACCAGCACCAGCACCGAAGTAAATATCATCAGCAGCGTGAACAGCAGTAGCACCCATTGCAGCCATCGCGATGGCAATCAGGGAAGGAGCCATTTTCATCATAAAAAAATCCTCGTTGAGATCGCACGTTCGCACGTGCTTCGCACTTTGTAATTTATGTAAGCTGCAGGCTCCGCCGAACCACAGGCATTGAGTCTGACAGGTCGCCTAGCCAAGCGACTAGGCAGTCGCACATTCCAGCATGTGCAAGACGCTGTGGCACTAGCACGTTAAAACGTCAAAAACTAGCGTCAAGCGCAGATGTCATTTTAATGACGAGCCGCACTCTATGCCGTTTTTAAAACATGATCAAGCTCACAGGCGATATGTATGGCAAATTATGTCGTGACGATAACTAACTGTTTATTCAGATTAATTAATGGTGTAGGGAGATTCGCTACCATTTTCCAGCTACATAAGGGTGTTAACTGAATCATGAAAGGTCTCTTGAACCGCGATACAAAACTGATTGGTAGTGGATGAGGCTGGCGTTATTCAGTCACCAAAATTGATTTTTGGTCTGACAAGTAGAATAAGGAAAAACTGTCGATACCGTAAAACCGACCGAGCCATAACTCTTAATGGGTATTTTTGAACCATAACAGGTAGCATTGTTGGGACAACAATGGCGGTTTCTTTTCGAGACTGTTTACCTAAAGCGATTGAGCGATTAACATCCCCCACGCAAATAAGGGTTGTTGCCGAAAGGCACTCAGAAAAATAGAGGCTCGAAGATAACGAGTCCGCTCAGAACTGATACACTTGACTACGAGTCGTCGCGAAAAATAAGGCGGGTTAACCCGCCAAACGGAGTATTGAACAATATGAATTCAAATATCGTTACTGTTGGTAAAAAAATCCGTCAGATCCGTGAAGCGGTTGGCTTAAGCCGCCCCAAGTTCGCAGATCTGCTAGGCGTTCCACCAACCACACTGAAAAACTACGAGTTAGGTTATCGTGAGGTTGGCGGCGCGTTCCTCGTCGCTCTGGCCCACCACCCTGAATTGCATAAATTCACGTTGTGGCTACTGGCAGACAAAAAAGTCTCTGACATCGGGCAAATTGGTCCGGATGACTTAGCAAGCGATTAATAATCGCATTTAAGACTGCCAAAATGCCGCCTCTGCGCGGCATTTTTTTATCTTCAATTTGTCTTTGTCAAGTTGAAATTCGTGCCAAATCGGCTAACCTCGAACCATTTTGGCAATAATACTCGATTTTCAGAAAATTCCCACTACTGATTTTGATCAATTTTAACTAATTAAGCGAACAGCAGAGTCTTCATCCCGATTGTTTGCTTTCTAGCCCAAGACCTACTTATGGACTGATAGTGAAGTACTGTGAGTTGGCAGTGATTCGGGCTCACCGCCCAATAGTGAGGAGTGCTCTTGCCAGCTCTCGCTGCGATTACGGCCCTTTGCTTTGGCTTGATACAGTGCTAAATCAGCTCGCCGAATCGTTTCTTGTAATGAGATGTCCGACTGATAAGCATGATAGCCAAGACTGATGGTCACACTGAGACCTGGAACTATGGTTGCCCAAGAGTGGTTAGCGACGGTCGTCCTAAGCCGCTCGGCTATATCGGCAAGCAGCGAGTCATTACTACCACTGACTAAGATGAGAAACTCCTCCCCCCCCCACCGTATCAGCGTATCTTGCTGCCTCAGTTGGCGCTGAAATAACTGCGCCAACTTGACAAGCACGACATCCCCCACACCATGGCCATAACAGTCATTGACCAACTTAAAATAGTCCGCATCCAGTATCACAACGCCCAGTTGTTGCCTGCTATTAAACGTGCCGAGTTGCTCTTGGGTCGCCAGATAATGACGATTAAACGCCCCCGTGAGGGCATCGTGACAAGAGAGGTAGTTAAGCTGCCGATTGAGACGATGTACTCTCAAGCTAGAAAACGCCGCCAACATCATAAAAATAATCGCGATTAATGTTGGTGCTGACTGAACCAACATGGCCCACAGCAAGTTGATTAGTGGGATACGGTGAACCAGCAAAAGTGGGGTGTCAGGAATAGAATGAGAGAGCTGTAACGCCCCTTGCTGCCAGTGGTATTTATCTGCCGGCGTGAGAGATGAGGGGACAAAAGGTTGGCTATCACTGCTGGCGAGCACCTGCTGAAATTGATTGATCAGGCTTAAATTCCCGAGACTCGGTGTCAATTGCTGAAGCAGCTGATGCAACCGAGTTTGCAGAATATCAATGCTGATCATGCCAACTAATTTGTCATCTTTAAATAATGGCTGAGAGAGCGTCACCATACTGCCTAACCCGGCAAAATCATTATAAGGGCGGGACAACACACTCTGTTGCTTAGGCTGGACACCTGCCAACGCATCTTGCCAGTAAGGCTTCTGATAAATTTCAGAGGTAAAACGAAACTGTTTGGAAGGCACCCAAGGATATAAGTAGATAAAGTCATCAACCCCCGTAAAGTATGCCCACCCAATTTCTGGCCCTAAACGCTGGCTTGCTGTCGCCAGAAGAGGAGATAGGCTGAGCGCTAGATGTAAGCGCGCTTCCCGCTCACTACCAGGGGGGGGAAGAGGTCCGGCACCAGTGAGATTACCCACCAAGCCACGGGGCAGATCGACTGGCGGTTTGTCTAAGTTCAGTTCAGCACCATTTTGTAACTGCTTATAAAGCTGGCGAGTCAGGGTGGATTGAGGATCACTGCGCATCCGCTCCTCCGCTTGACCACGCATGGCCTCTAAGAAGACTTCGATTTGCTGAAATTGGTCACTGAGGCGGGCGGCACTATTGAGCGTGTCACTTAAATAGAGTTTCTCGATTTGCTGCAAGGTTTGCTTCAACGCTAAGCCAAGCAGTAGCATGACCGAGACAAGCAACAGCCAAGATAGGCGCAATGTCAACTGTTGGTCGGAGACTCTTGGCATGTGGGAATTATCTGATTGTTACGTAGGAAAACATTACGTTAATGTATTGTACGCAGATTGAAAAGTACGCGTGCGTAATAATCCCCATCCGTCATCCTTTTATTTGTCACTGTTTGTCACATTTATACATAGTCAAGGCACAGTCCGAGGCTAACATGGTCCTATCTTGAGTGACACCATTTACTCTGTCTCCTTCACCTCATGGATGTTTCAATGAATATACGGATCTGGCTTAGCCTGAGTGTTGTCACTGTGGTGACGATCTCCGGTTGGATGTTTCTCGGCCAGCAGCGGCCTGTTCCCCCCCTCCCCGAGCGACAAGTCTCCATTCGTGCTCACACCGTTAAACAGGCTGTCGCCGAACCCACGCTCAAGCTAGTGGGCACCTTAGTAGCCAATCACGCGGTCACCATCAGCCCCGAGGTCACCGGCCGAATCACCCAGATCGCGGTGCAGTCGGGCCAACGGGTGAGCAAAGGAGAGACACTAATTACGCTGGATGCAGGCAAGCAACAAGCCACCGTAGCCGAGCAAAGCGCTAGCTTAAAAGACGAAACGCGCAAATTAGCAGACATGCGTCAACTGGTCGCCCGCGGCGCCGTGACCCAATCCGAGCTAGAAGGGCAAGAGGCCACCGTGGCCCAAATGCAAGCGCGGCTCGATGCGGCCCGCTACGAGCTCTCCCTGCGTACCTTAACCGCCCCGTTCAGTGGCACCGTGAGCCTGATTGACTGGACTGAAGGAGCCTTGGTCAACAGCGGTGATCCCCTACTGCACCTTGATGAGCTCGATCAGCTGCGCCTCGATCTGGCGGTCCCCCAGCGTTACCTCTCTTTATTAAGACCGGGAATGGCAATAACAGCCACCAGCAGCGCCTGGCCGGATCAAGCCTTTCGCGGCACGCTTACCGCCCTCGATAGTCGGATCGCGAGCGACAGCCAAAACATCAAAGCGCGGGTGATATTACAACGTTCAGGCGGCCAGCTACGGCCGGGCATGTTGCTCAATGTCGAATTGGCCTTGCCTGCCCGTCAGTTAACGCAGATCCCAGCCCAATCGGTGGAATATCTGGGCGAGCAGCGTTTTGTCTATCGTCTGGAGAGCGATGGCCGCGTCAAACGGGTGCCAGTCGTGCTGGGCGACACCGAAGGCGAGACGGTCTGGGTCACTGACGGGCTGAACGTCGGGGATCGCATCGTGGTTGAAGGGCTGGTCAATCTGCGTGATGGCGCCATGGTGCGTGAACTAGCGGAGGTCAACAGCTGATGTGGCTCTCTGATATCTCAGTTCGTCGTCCGCTGGTGGCAGTGGTGCTGAGCGCCCTGCTCACCGTGTTTGGTCTGGTGGCCTTTAGCAAGCTCACGGTGCGGGAGATGCCTGATGTGCAAACGCCGTCGGTCTCCATCACCACCACCTATGAAGGGGCGGCCCCCGCCGTGATGGAGAGCCAAGTCACCAAACCCATCGAAGATCAGCTCTCCGGCATTAGCGGTATCAAGAACATCAATTCGATGACCCGCAAAGGGCGGTCGATGATCACCATCGAGTTCAAGCTCGGCTGGGATATGGTGGAGGGCATTTCCGACGTGCGGGATGCCCTCGCCCGGGCACGACCGCGGCTACCCGATGAAGTGGATGAACCGCTGATCGCCAAAGATAACGGCAACGGCGATGTGTCAGTCTGGCTCAATTTCAGCAGCAGCCAGATGGATCGCACCGCCATGACCGATTACGCCAACCGCGTGCTGGTCGACCCCTTGAGTCTGGTGGACGGGGTCAGCGAGGTGATGCTCTCCGGCGACCTCACTCAGGTGATGTATGTGCGGCTGCGCCCAGCGGACATGGCCGCCCGTGGCATCACGGTCACTGATGTACAAGAGGCCCTGCGGCGCGAGAACATCGAACTGCCGGGCGGCGAGATCCGCAACAACGCCATGACCATGTCGGTGCAGATTGCTCGGCTCTATCACTCAGCCGAGGATTTCCAGCAGTTATTGCTGCGCACCACCGGCGCGGGCCAGCGGATCTATCTGGCCGATATTGCCGATGTCGACGTGGGGGCGAGAAACGAAGACAGCGCCTACCAGCGCAACGGCCGCGAAAGTTTGGGGATCGGCATCGTCGCCCAATCCACCGCCAACCCCTTGGCAGTGGCACAGGGTATCGAGAAAAAGCTTGGTGAGATGCAGCGCTTTTTGCCGGAGGGGGCTGTGCTTGAGGTCGATTATGACGCCACCATCTTTATTAAGCAGGCGATCGACGAGGTCTACCTGACCTTGGCCATCTGCGCCGTGCTCGTGGTGGCGGTGCTCTACCTGTTTTTGGGTCAAGTGCGCACCACCTTGATCCCCGCGATCACCGTACCGGTCTCACTGATTTCCGCCTGTATCGGTGCTTGGTATTTCGGCTTTTCCATCAACCTCATCACCTTGCTCGCCCTGATTCTCGCCATCGGCTTGGTGGTCGATGACGCCATCGTGGTAGTGGAGAACATCCACCACCACCTGCAGCGCGGCGAGCCGCCGCTGCTGGCCGCGTGGCATGGCACCCGCGAAGTAGGCTTTGCGGTGATTGCCACCACCGCCGTGCTGGTAATGGTGTTTATCCCTATCGCCTTTATGGATGGCATGGTGGGTCGGCTGTTTACCGAGTTTGCCATCCTGCTCTCCTTGGCGGTGCTCTGCTCCTCGCTGGTGGCATTGACCCTGACCCCAGCCATGGGCTCTTGGCTGATGCGTCCGCGCGATCAACCTAATCGGCTGACGGCCCTCCTTGATCGCGCGCTGGGCTGGGTTGAAGATCGTTATCGCACGGGGCTGGCATTTGTGCTGCGCCACTCCCGCTGGATGCCGCTGGTGCTGGTGCTCTCTCTGGGTGGCATTGCAGCCCTACTGACCCAGTTACCCGCCAGCCTGACCCCGACGGAAGATCGCGGGGTGGTCTTTGTGTTTGTCAGAGGAGGAGAAGGCACCAGCATCGAGCGGATGAAGCGCAACATGAAGCAGGTAGAAGCAGCCATCATGCCGATGTTGGGCAAAGGAGTGGTGCAATCCATGAGTTTTAGCACCCCCGCCTTTGGCCGTGGCGGCGATCAGACTGGCATGGTGATCATCCAGCTCACCGATTGGGCCGAACGCGCGCTCACTGCCAGCGCCTTTTCCCGCTCACTGAGTGGCCAGCTGGCAGGGATCCCAGATGTGATGATCCGCCCTTTCCAGCCCGGATTTAGGGGCGGCTCAACGGCGCCAGTGCAGTTCGTGTTACAGGGCAACGACTACAACGAGCTCTACCAACAAGGGGTGGCACTGCAACAAGCGGCACAAGCAAGCGGCTTGATGCAAAACCCCGATCTCGACTACGCCGAGAAGACCCCCGAGCTGCAAGTGACCATCGCCCGAGATGAGGCCAACCAGCTTGGCATTGCCGTCTCGACCGTCGCCAGTACCCTGCAAACCTTGCTGGGTGGTGTCAGTCAAACCACCTATGTCGATCGGGGCGAGGAGTATGATGTCTACCTGCGCGGCAACCAGCGCGAGTTCAACGGCATCTCCGATCTTGGCCGTATCTATCTCAAAGCCGCCAATGGCGAGATGGTGAGCCTCTCGACCCTCGCCACCGTCAAACAAGTAGCCACCGCCAACCGCCTCAACCACTATCAGCGCCAGAAGGCGATCGCGCTGACTGCCGATGTGGCGCCAGATCGCACCTTGGGTGAAGCCCTTGATTTTCTCGATGGCTGGGCCACCAACACCAGATAGACCACCAGCAGGGCGAGGCCAAACACCAGCGTCATCTCCCCCTGATTGTCGCGGTACTCTTTCGACTCGCCACCGTAATCCACCGTCATGCCATTGGGCAGGTTGGCGTTGGCCCAGCCATCGAGAAAA
>NZ_PGGC01000151.1 GCF_002795305.1 Aeromonas cavernicola | reverse complement strand
CCAGCTGAGCTATAACCCCAATTTACTCCGTCACCACTGAACTTATCGCCAGTAACGGAGGCGCATAATAGGCATCACTTGCATGACTGTCAACCCTAAAATATGACCTGCTGTTTGTTCACATAAAATTGCTGCGATTAGCTACCAATGACTGAGCGGTTCACTGCTATCTCTCTGTTTTGTGTCATGAAGTCTGGTTATCACCCTACTTATATTCTGCTTGTGGCGCCTCTGAGAGGCAGACTTAAAGCCATAACGGCCATGTCAGCACCACCCAAAATCAGGGTGGTTTAGCAGAGAAAAAGGGCATGCTATGCATGCCCTTTGGCTTAAATAACATCTTGTCTTAATTACAACTTGCAGGTCCGATATCTTGCCAGACTTCATGTTTACCTGGTTCGTTCCCTCTGGTCCAATACTTAGCTTTCCACTGACGATTATTATGGGAGGTAATATCACCAGCATTGTAAGCAATTGCAGTATCCCACCCCAGTTGTACCTTGCTAATCAGTTGCCACTGATCGGCTGTGCGACTTGGTTGATTGCCAGAGGTCCAATACTTGGCCTGCCATACCAGCTGGTTGTGGCTTACCTTATCACCGCTGTTATAAACCTTACTCGCTTGCCAAGCAGGCCAGTTAGCGGCATCTGGATCACTCACCACACAGCCCCCCCCAGTGCCGACCGGCTTCACCACAAGACGGGTGACCGCAGTGGCATCTAATGCGCCATCCGATACCAATAGGGTCAGGTCATAGCTAGTCTCTTTGCTCACCAGTGGAGCACTGACTTGCAACGTGGCGCTGCTGAGACCTGTGACAGTCAAACCTGCTGGCACGCTCCACTGATAAGTCAGGGCGTCACCGTTAGGATCTGATGCACTCGCCTTAATCGCCGCCGAGCGGCCCGACTCCACACTCGTGCTGGTAGGCACGGTCACAACGGGTGCTTGGTTGACTTGAGGCGCCTTATTTGTCACCACCACCTGATCCTTGGCAGACAGATTGTTATCGTCTGTCACGGTTAGTTCGAAGGTCAGATTAGTATCAGTGGCCACGCTATCCAATACGATACGAGCTTTGGCCTGATTGGTATCGAGCAAAGTAACCGCAGGGCCTACCAACTGCTTCCAGCTGTAGGTAAGCGCGCTACTCTCAGGATCGTAGGACGCAGTACCATTCAAGGTGACATCCGCGGGGCCGGTCACGTTGATATCACTGCCCGCATTGGCAAGAGGAGGTTTATTGGCTGGCGGTGTCGTGCCGCTACCATGCCCTAATCCCTCATGCATCGCATTGAGAATATCGCCATTGTCGGCATCGATTTCCCAAGAAAAGAGGCCACCGAGCTGGTTAGCCAGCACATATTGTCCCTTAGCTTTGACGGAGCGGTCATTATCATAGGTAATCAGATCGCCAGTTGATGCCTTGAAGAGATAGGGACCTTCGGCCAGTTCGTCATAGCCTTTTTCCCAACCGGTTCCCATTCGGTTGTTCACAATATCGCGATAATCCACGACCCCATCTTCCCATGTTCCCTTGACCTTGCCGGTGGCTTTACCAGTAAAGGGATTCCCAGCCTGATAACCACTGACGCCCGTCCAACCACGGCCATACATCGCCGCGCCGACAACCAGCTTGCTCGGCTCGACCCCTTGCGCCAGCATCGCCTTTACGGCTTTGTCGGTGGTGTATTTGGTATTAGGATCCCAGCTCGCAGGATAGAGGTTGGTTTGGTGACCCAGTTCGGTATTACTCCATGCGCCGTTGAAGTCATAGGTCATCATGAAGATGTGATCCATATACGGCTGAGCCGCCCGGTAATCAATGTCTTCAATCTTATCGCCACCCGCACCGGTCGCAGAGGTCAATTCGTATTGACGGCCGGTTTCAGCCTCCAGCTCATCAAGCATGGCCCGTAAATCTTTCATCAGTGCCACATAGGTAGCACCATCGGTCGAGCTCCCCAACTTGGGATTAGCTCCCTGACCACCCGGATACTCCCAGTCGATGTCCACGCCATCGAAAAATTTCCATGTTTTGAGGAACTCTTTGACTGAGGCAACAAACGTATCCCGTTTAGCTTTATCCCCGAGAAAGAAGAAGGGATCAGAGAGCGTCCAGCCCCCTACCGACGGTAAAATCTTCAGGTTGGGATAGGCCTGCTTGAGGGCCATCAGGGCACCGAAATTGCCCTTATAAGGCTCGTCATAAGCACTGAGGCCGCTTTGTGGCATCTGTACTGCAGCCCACGGGTCATGAATGGCCACTTTAAAGTCCGCACGTCCGGCACAAGCCCGCTGCAGAGCCTGAAAGCTGCCCTCAATCTCTTTTAGGCTGTCGTTGAGGCCATCGCCGCCGCAGATGGGAGTAAACCCGTAGAGAATATGGGTCAGGTTTTGGGCTGGGATCTTGTCAACGGTGAACTTGCGGCCATAGACTCCCCACTCCACATAGTAAGTCCCGACCACCTTGCCAGACTTGTTCACATACGGCTTGTTGTTCTCTTGCAAGGCCGTTTTTAGTGGGGCGAGGTGACTACCATCGGTATCGGCAACCACAATCTCTTTCTTATCGGAGAGGGCGCACCCATCGGCATTACAGAGGGCAACCTGCATTTGATAGCGACCGCCTTTATTAACCTTAAACGTCGCTTTGCCTGCCGCAGCAGAGGGGCCGGACCACGCCTCCTTGCCATTGAGCAATACCTTGGCACTTTGGCCCAGATCACCACTCCAGAGGTTCCAGTTCACCTCGACATCTGCAGCATCCTTCACCTTGACCAGATTGTTATAAGAGGTGGCGGCAGGGTCTACTTCGATGATGGAAAACTTGGTTGGGCCCCAGCCTATCGTGGGTTTACCGGGCAAGGCTCCGTATGCAGAGGTTGCACAGCAGAGTCCGACCATCAGGGCCAGCAGGGTTGGTTTTGGACTTGGCATTATTGAATTTCCTTATTCGTTATATTGGCAACGAAAAGGACAACGCCCCCGATTCAATGGCAGGAAGGCAACTTTCCTTGGTAAAAGCAGCCCAGCTCCTGAGGTCGCTCGCGCTTTAAGGGGGTGCCCCCCTGCACGGGAACCTAGCGTCCCGACTCGTGGTCGGTTTGCCCTTCTCATACTTCGTTCGCGATAAAAAAAATCGCTTCTCGACTATAGAAGGGAGGGATTCATACTGCCACTACCCCAGTGACAGCATGATCAATTTGAAACCCACGAAAAGTTAGCAATAAGTTAAAAAATGCAGGCAACGCGCACCAACTCGCTATGTTCATGCTGCATTATATCGTCGCTAGATTTGCCTGAATTTGTGAGTTAGTTCACTCTACGGGTGATAGTAAACTATTCATCAACGCCCGCAGTTTGAGCGGTTTCACCGGCTTACTGATGTAGCCATAGCCCTGTGCTTTAACCTCTGCTTGCAGCTCACTTTTGCGGTCCGCACTGATGATGATGCCGCCAAACTGTTCACCCGACACCAATTGCAACCCTTGTAGCGCCGCGAGCCCCGTCTTTCCGTCATCCAAGTGGTAATCAGAGAGTACCAACTGAGGTCTGAAATCCTCCCCAATACAGCACTCAGCCTCCGCTTGGCTCAACGCACAGCGCACCTCGCAGCCCCAACGTGCCAGCAGGGAAGCCATAGCAATCAGAATATCGCGCTCATTGTCGATACACAGCACCCGCACTCCCTCTAGTTGACTGTCCCGTATCGCGGGCGTCATCAAGGGACGAGCGGCAACGGGGCGCGTCGCCAGCGCGAGCGTCACCGCAAACACCGACCCCGATCCCGGCCAACTGCGTAAGGTGAGGTGATGTCCAAGCACCTGAGCAATCCCACGGGCGATGGCCAGCCCCAATCCCAATCCTTGCTCTTTCGCTGTGCGGGAGTGGTCAAGACGTGAAAACTCGTCGAAAATCGCCTCCTGCTTATCCACCGGAATACCTGGGCCGTTATCCCACACTTCGATGCGAACCTTGTCTCCTTGGCGCCGACAGCCGAGCAATACCCGGCCAGCAGGGTTATAGCGAAATGCATTGGTCAGGAAGTTTTGCAGCACTCGGCGCAACAAGCGCACATCGCTATGTACCGCGAGTTTGCTTTCTATCACGGAGAACTGTATCTCTCCTGCCTGCGCTAACACGCCAAACTCCGCCTTGAGGTTATCGAATACATCGCACAGGGCAAAGTCGAGTTTTTTGGCTTTGAACTTACCCGCTTCGAGCCGAGAAATATCAAGCAGATCGCTGATCAGGTCCTCAGTCGCCCCCAGCGCATCATTGATGTGGCGCGCGATACGGGCAGCTTCGTCATCCGTGGGCACCATTTCCAGTAAGGAAGAGGTAAACAACTTGGCCGCATTGAGGGGCTGGGTCAGATCGTGACTCACCGCAGCCAAAAAACGGCTCTTCGAGTGATTAGCTCGCTCCACCTGCTGGTTAACCAACCGCAACTGGCCATTGAGTTCAGATAACTCGCGGGTGCGCTCCGCAACCCGTGCTTCTAGGTTTTCATTGGCTTCTCTGAGCACCCGTTCAGCATCACGAAACGGGGTAATATCGGTGAAGGTCATGACAAACCCGCCAGCAGGCATCGGATTACCCTGCATCTCGATCACTCTGCCATCAGGCCGCTCGCGGGCGGAGATATGGGCGCTCCCTCGCTTCATGAAGGCGACCCGACGGGCGACATGTGCGTCGATATCACCTGGGCCACAGAGCCCTTTTTGGGCGTTGTAGCGAATGATCGCCTCAATCGGCCGACCCGCTTGGATCAAGCCCGGCGGATAGTGGAATAACTCGATATAGCGGCGATTCCAGGCTACCAACTTGAGCTCTCTATCCACCACCGAGATCCCTTGGCCAATGTGTTCGATGGCACCTTGCAGCAGCCCTCGATTGAAGCGAAACACATCAGAGGCCTCATCCACTATGGTGGCGATCTCCTCCAGCTGCATGTTGCGCCCTTGGAGGGCCGACGCCAGCACCAAGCGGGCTGATGAGGTGCCAAATACCCCCGCCAGCAACCGTTCGGTATGGGCGATCAGCGCTGCCGAGGCCTGCATCTGCGGCGCTAACGTGCCGCCATGCTCCCCGGCAAAGCGGCCAAATGCCCGCTTGACACGGCTTGACCCGACAAAACGGGCGGCCAGCATCTCCAGCTCCTTGACCGAAACCCGTGCCTGATAGAGCGCCGTCGTATCGCGGCTCGGTGTGCCGACAAAGTTGGCCGCCTGCAACTGCTCGCTGACTGCAGCGCGAGAGAGCAGTGAACCCACCACATAGCCGAGCAGATTACCCAGCAGGCTTAACAGAATGCACCAAGCACCTAAGCTCAGATCACGAAACGCAGGCCAATCAGGTGGGGCCAGCAACGCCGCCAACGGCGAACCGGCCAGCAGACCGCTTTCGGCAAGCAGGGTCACAAACCACAGTGAAATCCCGATCATCAGCCCAAGATAGACCCCCTTTCGGTTGCCATGGCGCCAGTAAAGTCCCAACAATAACGCGGGCGCAAACTGTGCCACCGCACCAAAAGAGAGGTAACCGATACGCGATAAGCTGGTGAGATCCCCCAACCATAAATAGAGCCCCCACGCCGCCAATAAGATCAGCAAAATGGCGCCACGACGGACCTGCAGCAGCAATCGCACCAGTCGCTCATCTCGACCTTGCTGCCAAAAGCGGCGCAGCAGCACAGGCAAGACCAGATCGTTGCTCACCATGATCGCCAACGCGATGGTGCAGACAATCACCATGCCAGTGGCCGCCGAGGTACCGCCGAGAAACGCCAGCAGGGCCATACCGTCAAATCCCAGCGCCATTGGCAAGCTAATCACATAGGTATCTGGAGCGAGATCAGCCCCGACCCACTGCTTACCTGCCAGTGCCAAGGGCCAAATAAACAGCCCCATCACAAACAGATAGAGCGGGAAAATCCAGCGAGCCCAATGGAGATCTTGACCCTGATTGTTCTCCACCACAGTGACATGGAACTGGCGCGGCAGGCAGATAACCGCGCACATGGCGAGCACCGTATAAATCGCCAGTTCAAGCAAATTGGCAGGGCTCACCGCCGTGACGGCGGCAAAGAAATCGCGGGTGACATGGGGGTGAGCGGGGCTCGGCTGGCTCAAAATAAGCCACAGCGCAAATCCACCCACGGCCATAAAGGCTAATAGTTTCACCACTGACTCAAAGGCGATAGCGACCACCATGCCTCGGTGGTGCTCGGTCGCATCAAGATGCCGAGTACCAAACAGAATGCTGAACAGCGCCAGCAACAAGGTGACACCGAGGGCTAGCTCCGCCGTATTACTGGAAAAGAGGCTGCTGGTGCCACTGCCCACCCGGTTGCTCATCAGCAGATCCAAGCCCGTAACAATGGCTTTCAGCTGCAGCACCAGATACGGCAAGATCCCCATAATGGCAATCAGGGAAATCAGCATGGCGAGTCGTTGCGACTTGCCATAGCGGGCAGCAATAAAGTCAGCAATCGAGGTGATGTGTTCGCGCTTGGCCACCAAAATCAAGCGGGCCAGCAAGCGCCAACCAAACAGAAAAACCAGCATGGGCCCCAGATAGATGGGCACCGGCGACCAAGGGGATTCGCTGGCTTGGCCAACAGTGCCAAAGAAGGTCCATGAGGTGCAATAAACGGCCAGTGACAGGCTATAAAGTAGCGGTTGCCCCTTGAGACGCTGACGCTTGTACTTATCAGCAACATAGGCAATCAGAAATAAAAGCCCTAGGTAACTCAGTGCTAAGCCGATCAGCAACCATCCCTGGTGCATATATCACTCCTTGTCCATGTTGCAGGCGGTAGCATCGCGCTCACTGCAGCCGCGATCACCGTTAAACAGCGGCGGCGGCCACCGTGGTCGGCTTGAACCGCAAGAAAAATACCGGCACCACTACCAGCGCCATCAGCAGAAAGATCCCCCCCTCCAGCGACTCATAGAGCGAGCCACAGACGGCCATCAAGGCGGCTAACACCATCCCAAGACCGATAGCCGCATAGAGCGATTGGGTCGGGATTAACTGCTCCGCGGGTAGCTGACGAGTCATAAAGCGCACCGCACCCAAATGGCTCATACCAAAGGTCACCGAGTGCAATAACTGCCCAAGCACCAGCCATCCTAGTTCCGTGGTCGTCCCCAGCAGTAACCAGCGCGCCACACAACCGATTGCCCCTGCGATAAACAGCTGTCGAGCTCCCCAACGTTGCAGGAAACGCTTATCCGCAGCAAACATACCGATCTCAGCCACCACCCCTAGGGCCCACAGATAACCGATGATGGTGCCGCTGTAACCCGCCGCTTTCCAGTGAATGGCACTAAATCCGTAATATGCGGCGTGGCTACTTTGCAGTAGCGCCGTGATCAGCAAAAAACGTCGTACCGTCGGGCTGCGCAAGGTCGCTTTAAGCGATGCTTTGGCGCGCTCGCCGGCCACATCCTGCGGCGCAGGGTGAAGAGGCAACCAGCTGAGCAGCACCATCAGCACTAAGCCGATCACCATGGCGTGCAGAATCCACTCACTGCCAACATTGCTCACGAGGGCCCCCACCAAGGTCGAGGCCACGATAAAGGCCAATGAACCACACAGCCGCACCTTGCCGTAATCGAGATGAGCCTGCACCACCATCCGAGTCGCCAGCGCCTCTCCGACGGGCATCAAGGTGGGATAGATAAAATTGGCCAGCAGCGTCAGCCCCACCAACCACCAAAGCTGGTGACTGAAATAGAACCCGATAAACGCCAGCAAACTGAATACGCTGAGCCAACGGGTGACCGGCAGCAGATGACCGGCCCCTTTAATCTGTTCCATCACCAATAAGTTGCCGGCAAAGCGGATCGCCATGCCCGCCCCCAACAACAGGCCTATCTGCTCAGCACTGACACCGATCCCCTCCAGCCAGAGCGACCAGAACGGCAAATAGGCGCCGTAAACAAAGTAGAACGCACCAAAGAAGAGCGCTAACCAAGAGAATGCAGGCATAAATCCTCAATAACAGGCGATGTAGAAACCGGATAATACCCGATACCGCCGCCCAGTTCTCATTACCGCTCGTAGGGAAAAACTGAAAAAAACATCAATAAAATTGCGCCGTTACCTACTGACCCATGGACTAGATCAGTTTGCTTCCCAAGCCACGGAGCGCCCCTGCGGCAAGGATGGTGGCGACGTGTTTAGGTGCTCAACAAGATCGCGGCTCAGCGACAGGGATATTTGTTGCGGCAAAAGGTTAAGAACGTGATGGTTATCAATTAAAGAGAGGGAGCGATGTTCGCAAGCCAGATTATCCCTGTAGCAACCTATTGCCGCTCCGCCATCTCAATTCGATAAAGAAACCAATTCAACGGTTCATGGACTGGCTTGGCCTGGTGTTACCTGATGAGCTATCGGTATGCTCTGTGCGCTGCGGTCAACACCACGCTTAGCGTCTTCTCGACTACGGCAGGAATGGGCGCTACTCATTACGCCCAATAACAAGGTCTGTGACATGGCAACTGCTTTTGGCCGCGAGCGCATCGAGCATATAAGCCGCTGCATCTGCTGGCGTCATGAAACCGCTTGAGTCGACATGATCCGAGTTATCCCAAAACTCACTGCGGATACCACTTGGGTAGAGGTTGACCAGCCGCAGCGGGGTGCCTTTTAGCTCAGCCCGTAGCGACTCCAGAAAACCACGCATCCCCCATTTTGAGGCGCAATATAGGCTCTCGTTAGCCTTGCTGGTTTGAGCCGCAGAAGAGAGCACATTCGCCAGCACCCCACCTTGTTGGCCGATAAGGCGCACCGTCTGCTGCGCCACCAAGATGGTGGAGATAAGATTACTCTCCACCACCATGCGGATCTGCTGAGCGGTATAAATACCGACAGGACCAAACTCCCCGACGCCAGCGCAGTGGATCACCATCTCTGGCAAACCACCCCATTCCACGGCCGCGGCAAATGCGATCTCAACTTGTTCGTGGTTCGCCAGATCGGCCGCAATGCCAACCACCGCGTTGCCAAGCAGCTGCTCCTGCTGCTGCAACTTGTGATAACGACGTCCCATCATAGCGACCCGATGACCCCGCTCAACCAGCCCGATGGTCAGGGCTCGGCCTAAACCGGACCCCGCTCCTGTCACTATGATGTGGCCCATTATTAACCCTTGTCGTCGGTCAATTTGTCAGCAAAGCTGCCTGATTAGAACGTAAATTCGCCGCCCATAAACCAGCCATCAATACGCTGATCAATGTTGTCGAAGTCCACGTTGGCCTCACGCCAGCCAGCACGGAGTTTGACCGGCATTGACGAGAATTTGTAGGAGGCGCCCAAACGGTAGTCATAGTTATCAGCATCATGACTACGTAGGTCACCAAACAGGGCAAGGCCCGTATTGAGGATAGAAACATCGCTGCCCACATAAGCCATCAGGCTGTCTTGGCTATAACCGCGGCGGCCAAAGGTCACCTGCTCACCATCGTAGTGACGTCCCGTCACACCTAAATCGATTTTAAACAGATTGTTGTTGAATAGGCGGTAGTAAAGGGTCAAATCATAAGCGCTCAGCTCATTTTTAAAGGCACCGCCTGATGTACTGAAATCGGAGACTTCGAGCTTGGCATTTGGCAGCAGAATGAGGCCATGTTCCAGCTGTAGATAGCCATTCCAGTTGTAGTGATCGTCGTAATGGCTAGCACTGGCACCATAAGCCTGACCACTCCCCTGAGCAGACCAAATATCGACCCCAGCAACAAAACGCCAATCATTAGCTGCCATCGCACCTTGGCTACCACATGCCAGCACCACACCGACCATCAGACTTTTCTTTATCACGTTAGGTCCTCTTAAAGGGATTGAAAGGGCACTATTTTACTCACCACGGTCAAAATACCCAGCGTCAATCTGCTGTCAGCCGATATCAGTGTTTCATGTGTTGCATCTCACCCATCGGTTCGATTGGCTTAACGGGGAGAGAGAGCGCTAGCTGCTGGCCATCATCGAGGGTGAGAGTCAGTGGCAGTGGGGTCTGTTCGGAAAGAGCGCCAATATTGAACAGCATGATATGGAAGCTACCCGGTTGCAGTGCCACTTCTCCCTTTGCTGGAATCTCGATGCTGTCGACCTGACGCATCTTCATCACCCCATTTTCATGGAGATGGGTATGCAACTCAGCCCGCTCTGCCGCTGGTGTGGCAGCGGATACTAACTGTACGGGTTGATTCGCATCATTTTTGAGCACCATGAATGCGGCCGTATTCGGTGAGCCCGCTGGCAACAACCGGACATAGCCGGCCACCGCTTCGACCTTTGCCAAGGCGGGAGCACTCATGCCCAGCACCAAAAGAGTACAGAATGCGCGTTTTAACATAATTCAGATCCTTTTATGATGTTGCTAAACAGGGAGCCAAGGTTACGCTAACCACCATTTTTTTACATCTGCCATAACAAGGATTACGAGATGGAATCTGCCCTTTTGCAAACACAGCAGCATGGTGTGTTGACGCTAACCTTCAATCGCCCAGCTAAACGCAATGCCCTCAATACCACCTTGTATCAACAACTGAGTGCGGCCCTGCAACAGGCGGCAAGTGATGAGCAGGTACATGTTTTATTGCTGCAGGGGCAGGTGGACTGCTTCACTGCTGGTAACGATCTAGCTGATTTTGTCGGTAAAAACGCACTAGCAGCAGATGACCCTATTTTGCAATTTCTCCACACGCTGGCCGACTTTCCCAAACCGGTGATCGCCGCAGTAGGAGGCCCGGCTATCGGTATCGGCACCACCATTCTGCTGCACTGTGATTTGGTCTATCTAGGGGATAACGCCCGCTTGCAGCTCCCTTTCGTCGAGCTGGGGCTGGTGCCAGAGTTTGCGGCTAGCCTGCTGCTACCACGCGCCATCGGTCACCTGAAGGCGGCCGAGCTACTCCTGCTGGCCGAGGTGTTCGATGCACAAAAAGCGTTACAACTGGGGCTCACCAATCAAGTGGTGGCAGCCGATGAATTACTCCAGTTTGCTTATGCACAAGCAATAAAACTGGCCATTCAGCCACCTAAAGCCGTGCAAAAGAGCAAAGCCCTGCTTAAACAAGAGTTAAAACAGGCAGTGCACTATGTGATTGGCTTGGAAGCTCGGGCATTTGCACAGGCTCTGTGTGGGGAAGAGGCACAACAACGTATTACTCGTAAACTGGAAGGACGCAGCAAGCCTATCAGTTGAGACGAAAACGACCGATCAACTCACAGCCTTGCACCTTATCTTGGAGCTGGATCAGTTTGGCGATCTCGGGGTTAGGGTGACGCTTGAGGAAAGCAAGCAGCGCACTGCGGCAGCAACCTAGTTCGCTAATGAGTGACTCACACACGCGGTTCGGACATTGCGGCACTAAAGCTGTCACTAGCTCGGAAGCTAGCTTGAGATAGCGCAACTCATAGGTCGGCTCATCCATCGTTCGCCAGAAGTCAGCCAACCGATGACAAGTCGCGACGCGGATGCTGGCGAGTTCAGCTAACTCGACTTGGGTCATCTCACATGCCTCACCCAGTGCCTGCTGATACAAACAAATCGCAGAACCCAAAGCACCTGATTGCCAAGCTCGCTCAGCTTCTAACATATAGCGCTGCCAACTAGTTAGGTTCATCTCACTCTCCTGCACAGTCTAAGTGGGACTCATATCATCGCTAATTGAGAATAAATATCAACCAAAGTGTTCGTCGCCATGCCGCATTCATAGCTAACTCAGCACCAATGATTGAAAAAACAATGCCAGTCAGTAGTCACTGACTGGCATCAAAGGTAATCGCTGATGGCTTCATGCCATCTCAAACACCGTGACTAGAAACGATAGCCTACGCCGACCATGAAGACCATGGGGTCGATTTTAGTGCTAATAGTCCCAGCGGTTTGTGTATGTACATCAGTATCAATATCCATGATCCATGCAGAACCATTAGCAAACCAACGATCAGTGATCGCCATATCGATACCTACTTGGCCAGCAACACCCCAAGAGCTATCTAGGCTGATACTATCGTTATTCAAAATACCGCGCCCCTGCTCATCAAAAAATGTTGTGTAGTTAACGCCAACACCAACATAAGGACGAACCTTGCTTTGGCCATCCCCAAAATAGTATTGGCCCATCAGAGTCGGTGGTAGATGCTTGATTTTAGCAACCTCAGCACCACCTAATTTTACTGAGTGAGAAAATGGTGTAGCGGCTAGCAGTTCAACGCCCCAGTTATCTGTCACCATATAAGAGAGAGTTAGCCCCATCTGCATATTGGTATTGATCTCAAGCTCGATCGGGGTGCTACTTTCCTGTGGAGAAACAAAAGCTAGTCCGCCACGTACTAATACATCACCCGCTTGGTGCGCTAAGGCGAAAGGAGATGCCAGTACAGCAGCCATCAGCACGGGAAGTGTCTTTTTCATCACATACGTCCTTTTATTGTCATTTGATGTTGTAAGCTTGCGGACTGTAACACGATGTAAACACTAAGTTATTGACGTGGCTCAAACGTTACTCAGAAATAGATGTCTTGATATGAAATATCATTGTCGTTGGGATTAATAAAAAACTAAAAATCCCAACCGATGTTATCGGTTGGGATTTTTAGTCTAAATTAGGTGCCTGGCAGTGTCCTACTCTCGCATGGCGAATGCCACACTACCATCGGCGCTACTGCGTTTCACTTCTGAGTTCGGCATGGGATCAGGTGGTTCCACAGCGCTATTGCCGCCAGGCAAAAATCTTCATCCAGAAAGCTGACGTGAGTAGTGATGTTGCGCTTGGCTTGTCACTATCACTGAATTTGAGTAGTTCGTTCACTTGCTACAAGGCCCAGAACACTTCTTGGGTGTTGTATGGTTAAGCCTCACGGGTAATTAGTATGGGTTAGCTCAACACGTCGCCGCGCTTACACACCCCACCTATCAACGTTGTGGTCTCCAACGGCCCTTTAGAACCCTCAAGGGGTCAGGGATGACTCATCTCAGGGCTCGCTTCCCGCTTAGATGCTTTCAGCGGTTATCGATTCCGAACTTAGCTACCGGGCAGTGCCACTGGCGTGACAACCCGAACACCAGAGGTTCGTTCACTCC
>NZ_PGGC01000150.1 GCF_002795305.1 Aeromonas cavernicola | reverse complement strand
GATGGTAGTGTGGCATTCGCCATGCGAGAGTAGGACACTGCCAGGCACCTAATTTCAAGATTACGCCCAGCGTGGTCTTTACCGGTTAGTGTGCTGATATGGCTCAGTCGGTAGAGCGCATCCTTGGTAAGGATGAGGTCCCCAGTTCGATTCTGGGTATCAGCACCATAGATAATAGAGATTA
Source organism: Aeromonas cavernicola (assembly GCF_002795305.1). Lineage (GTDB taxonomy): Bacteria > Pseudomonadota > Gammaproteobacteria > Enterobacterales > Aeromonadaceae > Aeromonas > Aeromonas cavernicola. Next base: position 3,896 of record NZ_PGGC01000150.1, on the reverse strand, counting down.
ACGATTTTTGCTTGGCGGCAATAGCGCAGTGGAACCACCTGACTCCATGCCGAACTCAGAAGTGAAACGCTGTAGCGCCGATGGTAGTGTGGCATTCGCCATGCGAGAGTAGGACACTGCCAAGCACCTAATTAGCAATAAGCTAGCCGAATGCGGAGCGGTAGTTCAGTCGGTTAGAATACCGGCCTGTCACGCCGGGGGTCGCGGGTTCGAGTCCCGTCCGCTCCGCCAATAAATTAAAGGCCTTCCCATCGGGAAGGCCTTTTTCATTGCTAATTTTGCTTCAGCAAATAGAAGAATTAAGCCCAGTTTCGCGACTGGGCTTAGTTTTTTGGGGGAGGCAATTGTGCTGCAGATGCGATTTGTTAACACCACAGTAGGTATAGGTAATGCTCTCGGCATCTTTTGTGGCAAATGAGATAAACCCATACTCCTTGCCTGTTTGTACTCCCTTCAGGACAATGCTGGCACCACCAAGGGGATCATCATGCTTAAGACTTTATTCAAGGCCTTGTTTCCGGGTCAGCCCTCAGCGCGAGCGGCCATTACACCCACCGAGTACAATGGTTACCTCATTTATCCCGAGCCGATTGCCGAAGGTGGCCAATATCGCTTGGCGGGTCGGATTACTAAAGAGTTAAATGGCGTGTTACTTACGCACCGTTTTATTCGTTCGGATCTATTTACCAATCCTGCCGATGCAGAACGCTTTATGGTGCAAAAGGCGCATACCTTTATTGATCAGATGGGGGATCAGATGTTTGAGTCCCAACGTCAATCAGAGCTAGGTCATTCATCTGCCTTATGAATGCACTTGCTCGGTTGCTCAGTGACGAAGAGCACCACGCCCTACGTCAGGCACTGGCCAGTGTGGGAGAGCGGCGCTTAGTCTGGTTGGAGGGAGAAGAAGCGGACTGTGTTGCACGTGCGCAGTTGCTGCTAGGCCAGACCATCTTCTGGGTGGGGCAGGGGCCTGCCCGATATGCCCCCTATCCTGCTGCTAAGGCTTTACAGAGGCTGGGGCAGGAGTGCGATACCTTGGTATTCAATGGGTTTAGTGGTTTGCACCCAGATGCGTTTGGTGCCTTGGCTGGAACACTGCGGGCGGGAGGCTTATTGTTGCTATTGACCCCGCCTAGAGAGCAATGGCCCAGTTGGCCTGATCCTGATCGTGTTCGTTTGGTGGCGCTACCAGAGCAGGCGGCGCAGGCAGGACATGGTTTTATCGCCCGTTTGGTGCGAGTGCTGACGCAAGACCCAGCGTGTTCTCTTGAGCTGCCGTATGTCGTAGAACACTGGCATCCTCTGGATGCCACGCGCCCGTTGAGCACGGATCAGGCTAATGCCCTCCCTGCGTTATATCGAGTATTGCATGGGCATCGTCGTCGTCCGCTGGTGTTAACGGCAGATCGCGGCCGTGGCAAAAGTAGCCTGTTAGGGTTGGCGGCTACTGAGCTATTGCGCCTGCAACCTCACCTAAAGATCGTCGTGACAGCCCCCTCGTTGGCAACCGCCACGACGCTGTTAACGCATGCCAAGCATCAAGTTGAGTATTGTGCGCCAGATCGCTTAGCCAGTGAGGATATAGCACTGGATCTGCTGCTGGTCGATGAGGCTGCCGCTATTCCAACGCCACTGCTAGAGGCGATGCTGGCCCGTTACAGCCGCATCATATTTGCCACCACCGAGCACGGTTATGAAGGGACTGGACGTGGCTTTCATCTGCGTTTTAAGCGCATTTTAGATAGTCAGACCCCTGATTGGCAGGAGATCACCTTGACTGAACCCATCCGTTGGAGCTGCCGTGATCCGCTCGAGCCGCTGGTGTTTCGTATGTTAGGGCTGGATGCTTGCGTGACCTCTCCGTTACCTATCAGATGCCCACTGTGGCGGCAAATTAGCCAAGATGAGTTAGCCCGCGATGAGGCGCTACTTCAGCAAGTATTTGGCCTGCTGGTGCTGGCTCACTATCAGACTACCCCGAGCGATCTTCGCGTGCTGCTGGAGAGTCCAGATCTGGATATTCACCTGTTACAACAGGGGCAAGGTTTGCTTGGCGTGGCATTAGTCGTCCGTGAAGGGCCAATTGCAGAGCCGCTGGCTCAGGAAATTTGGGCCGGTCGGCGGCGGCCTCGTGGTCATTTGTTACCTCAATCGTTGCTCGCTCATGGGGGGCATAAATGTGCCGGAGCCCGCCGCTATGCGCGGATCATGCGTATTGCCATTCATCCCGAGTGTCATCGGCAGGGCTTGGGGTCACAGCTACTTGCGCAGTTGGAGGGCCACTACCGCCAAGCAGGGATGGACTATCTGGGAGCGGCTTTTGCGGCCAGTGCCGACCTGTTACCGTTTTGGCGTGCGGCCGGATTGGTGGTGGTACGAATTGGTTTGCAGCGCGATGCGGCCAGTGGTTGTCATGCTGTGTTACTGCTCAAGGCGCTAAACAAAGGATATGAGCCTGAATTGAGCCAGTGGCATCAGCATTTTGTACGTCAATTGCCGGTACTGCTGGCAGGAGCACTGAAACGGCTCCCTCCTGAGTTGATATGGCAAGCGGTGGGAGGCGGTGCGGTAGAAGATTGTGTCCTTGAGCCCTTTGATCAAGATGAACTGGACTGTTTTGCCCACCACCACAAGCCATTCGAGTTATGCCAAGCCAGCTTGCAACGCTGGTTAACCGGTCATTTACCGCTGCTGTCGTCGTTGTCTGCGGCAGATCGGCATTTGTTGATCGCCGCTATTTGGCAGTACGCCAACTGGGATGAGTTGGCCCGTCAGTTACAACTGGCCGGTAAGCCAGCAGTGATTAAGGCATTACGTGGGCTACTGATGCGTTTGTTGGCCAGTGAGAGCTACTGAGCATCAGGGGGAAGGGCAATGCAGGGATGTTGAGTTGCTAATTGGCTCAATGGCTGGCATGGCACTGGTAAGCCAATAGTGATGGGGGCGCCAAGAAATTTGGGCCCCTTACCCAGCACATGGAGATCGATCAGCCCCATCAGACGGGCAAACACTTCACGTACTCGGGTGCGAAATCCTTGATAGGCGCTAGGGTCTTCGGCATTAAAACCAATGGCATCAATGCCGAAATGGCGGGCAATAAAGATCGCTCGTTCGTTATGAAATCCTTGGGATACCACAGTAAAACGATCTTGGCCGAAGACTTCTTTGGCTCGCACCATTGAATCTAACGTTCTGAATCCAGCAAAATCCATGTAGATCGCTGCTGCAGGGATGCCTGCTTTAATCAGTGCTCGCCGCATCAGGCGCGGCTCATTGTATTGTGGGGTCGCGTTATCGCCAGAGACCAGAATGTAATCTACTTTGGCGTTGTTATAGAGCTCAGCGGCAGCGTTGATGCGGTTTTTGAAGTAGTGATTAGTGCCGCCGTCTGCTAGGTATTTTGAGGTGCCTAGTACCACGGCCACACGGTTGTATGGTACATCAGCGACTTTGTGGTAGGTGTAATGACGTGCATCCGAGACGCTCCATTCGCTGTAGCCCAGCAACATGATTATTAAGGCCAGCAGCACAGTTAAGCAGGCGGGGAGGATCTTGGCTAGCGTCTTCATGGCGGCTGCGATTCATGTCGTAGAACAGAGTGGATAGAGGCATTCTATTACAACTTGGTTACTGACGTCAGGTGTGATCTGACTTGCTAGGGGTCATCTCATTTATCTGCGAGGTTAAAAGTCTATCCCATTAGGGGCTGTCGTCATAAGATAGAGGCCCATAAATACGCGCAGCGGAGCTGTACTGCGGCTACAAACGAGCTCGTGTTTTTCGCGTATCTTGTGGCAATACCTCGCCATTGCTTCAGATGAAGGAAGGCGTTTTCAACTAAATGCCTTGCCCGATAAAGCTCCCTGTCGTGCGCTCGTTGTTCCTTACGATTC
>NZ_PGGC01000149.1 GCF_002795305.1 Aeromonas cavernicola | reverse complement strand
GCCCGAACCCCGAACCTTGGCCTGCCAACAAGTAGGGGTTTTGTTTTCATGGCTAAGCAAAATCAGTGCTGGCTGGCTTGCCACAGCGTTCCCTCAGGTTCCCCCTTCTGTTACTCGTCGCAAGATGGCTGATAAGGCTATCGGATTGTCGTTGGGGATCGCTGTTGCGAGCCAGCGTATAGGTGATCACCAAGCAATATGAAAAGTGTGTTACTAAAAAATGCCGAGAAAATACCGAAACAGAAAGGGTCAGTGGGTCTGTGCAAGGCGAATATGGGGGGGATAGCGTGGTAAGACGAGAGTGGTAGGAGGGTGAGATGGCGATATCAATCCACTGTTCCAGCTATACCGCTATTACGGCTGCGTAAGCACAATAAACGGCACTCTATTGAATGTGGTTTCGTACTAACGGAACTTATCCCAACCGCCTGATGAAGCGATCCAACGGATGTGGATCACTGCAAACAGGCGGAAGGTATGCTCAACAATCGCTATCAATGCTCAAACATGGCAGAGATGGACTCTTCATTGCTGATGCGCCGAATGGCTTCAGCCAGCACCGTTGACAGGGTCAACTGCTTAACCTTGCCGACCGCTTTCATCTCTGGGGTGAGCGGGATGGAGTCGGTGATGATCAGTTCGTCAATCACCGAGTGCTTGATGTTCTCGACCGCAGAACCGGAGAAGACCGGGTGAGTGGCGTAAGCGAATACCCGCTTAGCGCCGCGCTCTTTGAGAGCCTCTGCGGCTTTGCACAGAGTGCCGCCGGTGTCGATCATGTCATCAACGATGATGCAGTCGCGGCCAGCGACGTCACCGATCAGGTGCATGACCTGGGAGACGTTGGGACGGGGACGGCGCTTGTCGATGATGGCGATGTCGGTGTCATCCAGCAGCTTGGCGATGGCGCGGGCACGCACGACACCACCGATGTCTGGGGAGACGACCACAGGAGATTCGAGGTTCTTGGACTTCATGTCTTCCAGCAGCACCGGGCTACCGAACACGTTGTCGACCGGAACGTCGAAGAAGCCTTGGATCTGCTCGGCATGCAAGTCAACGGTCAGCACCCGATCGACACCGACGCTGGAGAGGAAGTCAGCGACAACCTTAGCGGTGATAGGAACACGGGCAGAGCGGACGCGGCGGTCCTGACGGGCATAACCAAAGTAGGGGATCACGGCAGTAATACGGCCAGCTGAAGCACGACGCAGCGCATCCACCATGACGATCAATTCCATCAAATTGTCGTTGGTCGGGGCACAGGTGGATTGAATGATGAAGATATCGCCACCACGTACATTCTCATTGATCTGTACGCTGATCTCGCCGTCGCTAAAGCGACCTACGGCAGCATTGCCGAGTTTGATAAACAGGCGATCTGCGATTTTCTGGGCTAGTTCCGGCGTTGCGTTACCAGCAAACAGCTTCATGTCAGGCACGGTTTGAAACCTCGGGGTTGCATCCAATATGTGGGTGAGTCTGAAATCAGACCCTTATCGTTTTGGGGCAAACGATTTAGCAAGATAACGAGCAGACTGGATGGCGATGCCGAGGAGGCGGACGAGCACAACATTGTCCATGTTCGCCGCCATCAAATCAGGTGAGCCCCGCTCACGACATCTCGGGACTATGAGGCGGATATTAGCGCCCGGTTTCACTTGATTTGAGCCGCTGCAAGGTATCGATAAGGGGAGAGCTGTTTGCGCTTTTGGCAACAAACCCAGCTAGCCCTTTCGGCACGTTTGCCAACACGTCTCGAGCAGCCATCTCATCTTTGAATTGAGCAAAGATGCAGGCTCCAGTGCCCGTCATTCTTGACGGCGCGTATTCTAGCAACCAGCTAAGCGCGTTGGCAACCTCAGGGTGGCGCTTTTTCACCAGTGCCTCGCAATCGTTTTTCCACTCACTAGTCAGGAGCTGGTCCAGCGCCATTTTAGGGGTTGCTCGGGGGAGTTCTGGGTCCTTAAAAACCGCTGCGGTGGCCACATGGCAATCGGGCTTTAACACCAGATACCAACGTTCGGGTAGTGTGATCGGCTGTAGCCGCTCACCGACTCCTTCGGCAAAGGCGGCCCGGCCGCGAACAAACACCGGCACGTCAGCCCCCAGTTGCATGCCCAGTTGCGCCAGTTCATCTTCACCAAGCCCCGCCTGCCAGAGGTGGTTGAGGGCGACTAGGGTGGTGGCTGCATCAGACGAACCACCGCCAATGCCGCCGCCCATGGGCAGGATTTTTGCCAGCCGGATATGGGCCCCCAGCGGCTGTGCGAGCTTGGCTTGTAGCAGACGGGCAGCACGAATAATGAGGTTTTGCTCATCCGGCACCCCGGCAATGGCTGGGCTGAGGGTGAGCTGGTCACTGCCTTGGATCACCTCAAACTCCAGCCAGTCGCCGTAGTTCAAGAAGACAAACAGGGTCTGTAGCTCGTGGTAGCCATCGGGACGACGGCCATTGACGTGCAAAAATAGGTTGAGTTTGGCCGGTGCAGGCCAGCGTGTTGCGGCCATTAAGGGGCAAGACTCCATTGGTTGATCTGAAGTTTGAGCCGACTGTTTTGGCCAGTCATGGTCAGTTGATGGGGCAGGCGATAACCCGCTTGATCCCGATAGTTGTCATAGACGATCTGCCACTGGCCATCACGGACGCGGGCTAGGCTGTGGTCAGGATTGAGGTCAAACTCGGCCTTGCCGGGTATTCCCTTGATCCAGGCTGGCAATCCGGTCACCGGAATATGCCAGCCGGTGAGCTGATAGATCAGCGCTTCGGCATCTTGGCTGTGGTGGGGATTACCGTCACTGTCGAGCAGGGTAATCTCCCCCTTGGTGCGAGAGAGTTCCAGCAGGTGGGTGCCGATCAGGCTGGTGAGGTTGAGGCGATAATCCTCGCCATCTTGCTGCCAGTTGAGCCGAGCACTGCCTTTTTGCTCGGGGGTGATAATGGCCATTTTGCCAGAGAGTTGCCAGTGGGATAACTGCTCAAGACGGGCCCGCTCTTGTTGCCAATCGACCTGTGTTCGCGATGATTCGGTGGTGGTACAGCCTGCCAATAGTAACAAGGCGCAAAAGGTGAAAAGACGCAGCAACAAGGTGACACTCCTCTTAGGAAAATTTGTCACAGTATACGGGGCGGCCGTATTGCTTTTAAAGCCTTACCCTTTCTCGTACAATTGGCGGCCTTTATCGCCAGCGTCCACATACGATCAGCGCCCACTCATGAGTTTTCTTGCCCTCGGAATTAACCACAACACCGCCAGTGTCGCGTTACGAGAACGGGTTGCCTTCGGCCCGGACTGCATCGATCGCGCGTTGCGTGAGCTGGTGAGCCAGCCTGGTGTCAGCGAGGCGGTGATCGTCTCTACCTGCAACCGGACCGAACTGTACTGCAATTTGGATGGGGAGCGCCAAGAGCAAGTGCTGCGCTGGCTGCAGCAGTTTCATGGGTTGGAGAGCACCGAACTCGCCAACGCCATCTATCAGCACCACGATGAAGAGGCGGTACGCCACCTGATGCGGGTCGCGTGTGGACTCGATTCGCTGGTGTTGGGAGAGCCGCAGATCCTGGGGCAAATCAAGCAATCCTATGCTCACGCTCAGCAATCGGATGCGGTGAAAGGCTCGCTTGAGCGCCTGTTTCAAAAATCCTTCTCGGTCGCCAAGCGAGTTCGAACAGATACTGAAATCGGCGCCAGTGCGGTATCGGTTGCCTTTGCAGCGGTGAGCCTAGGGCGACGTATCTTTGCTGATCTTGCCAAAACTAAGGTGCTGTTGGTGGGGGCAGGTGAGACCATCGAGCTGGTCGCCCGTCATCTGCGTGAGCAGAATGTGACTCAGATGATGGTGGCGAATCGTACCTTGCCACGGGCCCAGCTGCTGGCGAGCGAATTTGGCGCCAAAGTGATGACCTTGGAAGAGATCCCCGATTATCTGCACGAGGCGGATATCGTGATCAGCTCGACGGCGAGCCCGTTACCCATCATTGGTAAAGGCATGGTCGAGCGGGCGCTCAAAGCGCGTCGTTATAAGCCGATGTTTTTAGTCGATATCGCCGTGCCACGTGATATTGAGGCGCAGGTAGATGAACTGGCCGATGCTTATCTCTACACCGTGGATGATCTGCAGGGGATCATCGAGCAGAACCTAGAGACCCGCAAACGGGCGGCGGCCGAGGCTGAGCTGATCGTGCAAGAAGAGCGCGACCAGTTTATGGGCTGGTATCGGGGGCAGAACTCGGTCGATCTTATCCGAGACTATCGTCAGCAATCGCAACAGGTGGCAGAGGAAGAGCTGCAACGAGCGTTATTGGCGCTCGCGCAGGGTGACAGTGCGGAGCAGACGCTCAAGACGTTAGCCCATCGGCTCACCAACAAGCTAATTCATGCCCCTACCCAAGCCCTACGCCAAGCCGCGTCGCAAGACGATCACAATACACTTAAGCAATTGCGACTGGCATTGGGGCTAGCACCAGAATAATCACTGTGTGGGGCTGCCATGTCGGTGGCTCCCTCCTCTAATTTGAGATGACAAGCGTTATGAATCCGTCACTGATCAGAAAGTTGGAAGGCCTCATCGAGCGCCACGAAGAAGTGCAGGCCATGTTAGGGGAACCCGATGTGGTCTCAGATCAGGAGCGTTACCGCGCCCTGACCCGTGAATACGCCCAGTTGGAGGACATTGTTCATGCCTTCCAGCGTTTTCGTCAGGCGCAAGATGATCTGGAAAGCACCCAGATGATGCTGACCGACGAGGATGCTGACCTGCGTGAAATGGCGCAGGAGGAGCTGCCGCTGGCTAAGAGCAATCTGGAGGCGCTTGAGCAAGAACTGCAAGTGATGCTGCTGCCCAAAGACCCCAGAGATGACAACAATTGCTATCTGGAAATTCGTGCCGGGGCCGGTGGCGACGAGGCGGCGATTTTTGCCGGTGACCTGTTTAGGATGTACGCCCGTTTTGCTGAGCGGCAAGGGTGGCGGGTCTCGATTGTCAGTTGCAACGACGGCGAATATGGCGGCTATAAAGAGGTGATTGCCAAGATCGACGGCGAACACGTCTATGGCCGCCTCAAGTTTGAATCCGGTGGCCACCGGGTGCAGCGGGTGCCAGAGACAGAGTCCCAGGGCCGCGTTCATACCTCCGCCTGTACTGTTGCGGTGCTGCCGGAAGTACCAGAAGCCGAGCAGATTGAGATCAACTCTGCCGATTTGAAGATTGATACTTTCCGCGCCTCTGGGGCCGGTGGCCAGCACGTCAACAAGACCGATTCGGCGATTCGTATCACTCACCTGCCGACGGGGCTGGTGGTGGAGTGTCAGGATGAGCGCTCTCAGCACAAGAACCGTGCCAAGGCGATGTCGGTGCTAGCGGCCCGTTTGCAGGCGGCTGAAGATGAGCGTCACCGCGCTGCCGAGCAGAGTACTCGCCGTAATCTGGTGGGATCAGGCGATCGCTCCGAGCGGATTCGTACTTATAACTACCCGCAGGGCCGCCTCTCCGAGCACCGTATTAACCTCACTCTCTATCGCCTCTCCGAGATCCTCGAAGGGGATCTCGATTGCGTGATCACCCCGCTGGTGCACGAGTACCAAGCCGATCAGCTGGCCTCGCTGGCCGAAAGCAATTAATGGGGCATCTGATATGACCCACAGAGAGCGAGGGCAGAGCCAGCGGGTGAGGCTCATCTAATGCAAATTCAGCTGGCGCGCGTTTATATCATGACCACCTTGGCGGGGGGGGAGTCTCCTCGGGCCGATGCTGATGTGCTGCTGTGTCACCTATTGGGGTGTCGGCGCAGCTACCTGATGACCTGGCCTGAACGCGAGTTAGATACCGCGCAACTAGATAGGTTGCAAGGGTGGCTGACTCGTCGTCTGGCGGGAGAGCCCATCGCCCATCTGGTGGGGGAGCGCGAGTTTTGGTCGTTGCCCCTTAAAGTGAGCCCCGCCACTTTGATCCCACGCCCCGATACCGAACTACTGGTCGAGCAGGCGTTGACCAAGCTCCCCCATGGCCCATGTGCGGTGTTGGATCTGGGGACTGGCACCGGCGCTATCGCATTAGCGCTCAAGTCTGAGCGACCTGATGCCGATGTATGGGCTGTGGATCGAATGGCTGACGCGGCTGCACTAGCGCGTGACAACAGTGCCAGCTTGGAGTTGCCGGTGACGGTACGGGATGGCAGCTGGTTTGCGCCACTGGCGGATGCCCCGTTGTTTGCGGTGATTGTCTCTAATCCCCCGTATATCGAGCGTGACGATCCTCATCTGGCGGAGGGCGACCTGCGTTTTGAACCTCGCTCTGCCTTGGTCGCGCAAGAGGGGGGGCTGGCGGATATTCGCCACATTGCCACTCATGCGCCCTCCTATTTGCAACCCGATGGGTGGTTGTTGTTGGAGCATGGCTGGCAGCAGGGGAGTGTAGTGCGCCAGCTCCTGCAAGATCTCGGTTATCGGGCGGTGAGCACGGTACGTGATTATGGCGATAACGAACGAGTAACCCAGGCGATGCGTCCTGCGGTGGGTAGTGAGGATGGAATTGAATAGTTACCTGATGCTCAAGCATCTGCATCTGACCCTGATCGCGGGGGCTTTAGTGCTGTTTATGCTGCGCTTTTATGATGGTCAAACTGGTGTTCACCGTGTCCGTGTCCAGCATACCAGCGATCTGTTTAACGGTTTGGTGGTGCTCACTGGGGTATTGCTTTGCATCATGCTGGATCTCAATCCGTTTAATAACGGGGTGCCGTGGTTGAGTGAAAAGCTAAGTGGGGTGCTGGCGCTGGTTTTTCTCGCCGCCATGGCGTTGGGGTTGGCTAAAAGTGCGCTGCTTCGTTGGTGCTGTTTTCTGGGGGCATTGGGGTGGATTTACTTCATTGCCAAACTAGCACTGCTTAAACAGGCGAGTGTGTTCGGTTAAGGCAAAGATAGATGTTACGTATAGATGAATGGACCGACTTTGACGCCTATGACATTGCCGAGTTGGCCCTTGCGGTGAGCGACGAGATTTACGGTTTTGCCCAAGAGGGGCTACGTGAGCTGCAACTGCTCGATGAGTGGCTCGATGAGCAGATTGCTGATGGCTCCTGCGACGAGGTTCGCCAGCAGTTGCTGCAAGGTTTTTACCATCGCTTGGGCTTTCATGGTAATTGGCGTGATTATTTTTCGGCCAACAATTGTGATATGGCGCAGGTGCTGCTGCGTCGCCAAGGGATGCCGGTCAGCCTTGGCATCCTCATTATTCAGTTAGGCCGCAAGCTGGGGCTCGGGGTGGAGGGGATCTGCTTTCCCGGCCATTTCTTACTGAGCTTTTCAGGTGAAGAGGGCAAGGTCTATGTCGATCCCTTCACCGGTGATGAGCTGAGCCTGTCCCATATTGAGCTGTTGTTGCGTGGCTCATTGGGGGATCTGGCTACCTTGACTCCAGATCATCTGCAACCAGCGGATCAGTGGGAGATCATCGAACGACTGCTCAATGTCTGTAAGGGGGCCCTGCTGCGCGAAGAGCGCATGACCGAGGCGCTGCGTTGCAGTGAACTGTTATTGCGGATGAAGCCGGGTGATCCCTTAGAAATCAGGGATCGCGGCTTTATTTTCGAACAGCTCGATTGCCCACGCTTTGCTGCTGATGATTTTGAGTATTTTATTGAACAGTGTCCCGATGATCCGGTGGCCGATATGCTCAAAATGCAGCTGGCATCACTGGATTTGAGCCCCAAACCTCTCCACTAGTCACGCAGGATTAAGCACCTATCCCATCAGTTGGCTGATGTCACGTACCACCTTGGTCTTGCGCAGAGCTCGAAATCCTCACGTACTCCATGTACGCTGGGTGCTTTGCGCGCGCTGCGGCTGACGGCGCGGGGAGCGCCCAACTGGTTGGGGTTGCCCAATGAGCCTGACTGGGCGAGGGGCAACCAAACAGGCTGTGCCAGCGGTGCTAATAATGCCTACAGGGATAGGGGCAAGAGCGCGTAGCAACTACACCACACAATACAATGATCAATGTCGCAGCGCCTTAGCGGCAGCGACATTGACTTGGATTCAAGCCCCTTGACCTCGCTTCCAGTAAACTGCCCCCGCCGTTTAGCGAGATGGGGGCGTTAAGCGATAACGGCGCGACTTGAATGCAAGCTCTTTCACTTTAAGGATGCCTGAAATGGAACAGAAGAATATCAAGATCAACCAGATCAACGTCGCCAACGATAAACCGTTCGTGCTGTTTGGCGGCATGAACGTACTGGAGTCACGGGACATGGCGATGGCGGTGTGTGAAAAGTACCTAGAAGTGACCACTAAGCTGGGCATCCCCTTCGTGTTCAAAGCCAGCTGGGATAAGGCTAACCGCTCCTCCATCCACTCCTATCGCGGACCGGGTTTAGAAGAGGGGATGAAAATTTTCCAAGAGCTGAAAGCGACCTTTGGCATGCCGGTGATCTCCGATCTGCACGAGCCCCATCAGGCTAAGCCGGTGGCCGAGGTGGTGGATGTTATCCAGTTGCCTGCCTTCTTGGCGCGCCAGACTGATCTCATCGAGGCCATGGCCCGCACCGGCAACGTCATTAACATCAAAAAGCCGCAGTTCCTGAGCCCCAGCCAAATGAAAAACATCACCGACAAGTTCGAGGAGTGTGGCAACGATCGGCTGATCCTGTGCGAGCGCGGTGCCAACTTCGGTTATGACAATCTAGTGGTGGACATGCTCGGCCTTGGCGTGATGAAAAAGAGCACCGGTGGTTACCCGGTGATCTTCGACGTGACCCACTCCCTGCAGTGCCGTGATCCGCTGGGGGCCGCCTCGGGTGGCCGTCGCGAGCAGGTGACCGAGCTGGCCCGTGCAGGGATGGCGGTTGGTCTGGCCGGTCTCTTTATCGAGTCGCACCCCGATCCGAAGGTGGCTCGCTGTGATGGCCCAAGCGCCCTGCCGCTCGACAAGCTGGAAGGCTTTCTCAAGCAGATGAAGGCGATTGATGACCTGATCAAAAGCTTTGCACCGCTCGATACCGCTATCTAATCCCTCGCTCATTGCTTACCCTGCGAGCCCAATAACATGGGCTCGTACGGTTATGTAGTTCCCCCCACCGCTGTTATTGCCGTTGTGAGCCCCGCATCGGTTGTGATCAAGGGTTGGTAAAATATTTATAAAACGTTACCAATGTTGTGTGATTGAAGTCGCTTCACTTCATTTCTTAACATGAGAAAATAACCCTCTGTGCTCGGCCCTCATAGCAAATACTCGGGATGCCCATGGTCTCCTGCGTTTTTTGTTGTGTGCGGTTGGCTGAGCGCGGCATACCAATAAATAAATCAAAGGGATGAAGGATATGAGCAGAAAGATCATGGGCAGCCTCTATTTTCAGGTGCTGGTGGCGATAACCCTCGGGGTATTGCTTGGGCACTTTTACCCAACCTTGGGAGCGGATATGAAGCCGCTGGGGGATGGGTTTGTGAAGTTGATAAAAATGGTCATTGCTCCGGTTATTTTCTGTACCGTGGTGACCGGTATTGCCGGCATGGAGAGCATGAAAGCGGTCGGCAAAACAGGGGCTATTGCGCTGTTTTATTTCGAGGTCGTCAGTACCATCGCGCTGATCATTGGTTTATGCGTGGTCAACTTGCTGCAACCTGGGGTGGGCATGAACGTCGATCCGGCTGCGCTCGATGCATCGGCCATCTCCGCGTATGCCGAACAAGCTAAATCACAAGGGATCATCCCCTTCTTGCTGGATATTATTCCTGGCAGTGTGATCGGGGCATTTGCTGGCGGTAATATCCTGCAGGTGCTGCTATTTTCGGTGCTGTTTGGCTTCTCGCTCCACCATGCTGGCGAGAAGGGTAACGTGATTTTTGGGGTTATCGACAGCTTCTCAAAAGTCATTTTTGGCATCATTAACATGATCATGCGGGTCGCCCCCATCGGTGCGTTTGGTGCCATGGCATTTACCATCGGCAAATATGGGGTCGGTTCACTGGTGCAGTTGGGGCAACTTATTGCCTGCTTCTATATCACCTGCCTCTTCTTTATTTTTGTCGTGCTGGGCAGCATTGCCAAAGCGTCAGGTTTCAGCATTTTCCGCTTTATTGCCTACATCCGTGAAGAGTTGCTGATCGTGCTGGGCACCTCTTCATCAGAGTCTGTGTTACCACGGATGCTGGATAAGATGGAGAAGCTGGGTTGCCAGAAGTCGGTAGTGGGGTTGGTGATCCCGACCGGCTACTCCTTTAACTTAGATGGCACCTCAATCTATCTGACCATGGCAGCCGTGTTTATCGCCCAAGCGACCAATACCCCGCTCGACCTGTTCCAGCAATTTACCTTGCTGCTGGTCTTGCTGATCTCCTCCAAGGGGGCGGCCGGAGTGACGGGCAGCGGCTTTATTGTGCTGGCGGCCACCATTTCAGCGGTGGGTCACCTGCCACTGGCTGGATTAGCACTGATTTTGGGGATCGACCGCTTCATGTCTGAAGCGCGGGCCCTGACCAACCTGATCGGTAATGGGGTTGCAACCGTCGTGGTGGCGAAATATTGCAAGCAGTTAGACCAGCAGCAGATGAATGATGTGCTGACTAACAAGGCAGTAGAACCGGCAGCCAACAACGCATAACGCGACCGCGCTCTGCGCGAGCCTGATCCACAGCTACAGCTGACCAGCGACGATTGCTCAATGGTCAGCGGGACCCACAGCCCAGTAAGCCAAGCTTGCTGGGCTGTTTTTTATCAGCGCCAAACGCAGCTCGCAATCAGGCGCTCGCTGAGCGTGACACCAGCCAAGATGCGGCTCCTTGCGACAGGGAGATCCCCATGGTGATGGATTGCCAACATGGCCCTTACGCTGATGCCCGTTTTTGCAAATGCGGGGTGATGATGTGGCGGGTGGGGGTAAGGTCGGGCTGCTGCATCCGAGCCAGCAGCCGCAGGGCGGCTTGGCGGCCAATCTCCCGGGCGGGTGAGCTAATAAAGGTCAGTGGCGGAGAGGTGAGTTCGGCCTCGGCCACGTCGTCAAAGCCGAGCAGGGCCACCTGCTGACCGATGTAGTTATCTTTGCCGACGCTGCGGCCGCTGGCTTCGACCCCATACAGGCCGCCGAGGGCCACGTTAGGGGAGTGGCACAGCACCGCAGTGACCTTGGGGTGCTGGTGCAGCAGCTGGCTGATGGTGTCGGCGGCACTGCGCTGGCTGCGTTCACACTCAAGCACCCACTCTGGTTTAAAAGGCAGGCCATATTGCAGCAGGCTGGCACAGTAGCCACCGATGCGTTCGGCCCGGGTGAGCGAGTCGGTGCGCCCTCCCACATAGGCGATATGGCGGTGGCCCTGCTCGATGAGGTAGGTGGTGGCCTGCTGGGCTGCGAGGGTGTTATCGGGGCCGATAAAGTCCACGTCATCCCGATAGTAAGAGCGCGCCGCGCATACCACCGGAAGTGCTGAGTCGAACAGGGCCTGTAAGGTGCTGGCGGCTGCACCACGCACCGGATTAAAGATGATGCCCGCCACCCCTTGGCGTGACAGCGACTGAATGCTCTGCTGCAACCGCTCCGGGCTGTGACCGCATTGGGTCAAAAACAACAGATAGCCTTGCTGATCCAGCACCTCGCTGACCCCTGCGGTGACCTCGGTATAAAAAGGGTCGGTGATATCGCGTAAGATCAATCCCACCAGATTGGATTGTTGGCTGCGCAGATTCACGGCGGCGCTGTTGGGCACATAGTGCAGTGTGGCAATCGCCTGTTGCACCCGCGCTGCGGTGGCGGGGGAGATCCGCCCTTTACCGCGCAGCACCATGGAAACAGTAGTGACCGATACCCCAGCGAGCGAGGCCACATCGGTGATCTTGGCGTGTTTAGCAACGGATGATTTAGCTGGCATATCGACCAGAGGCGGCTGAGAAAGCCATAGCATAGCGCCTTGGATAGCCAAGTGAAACGTTACATCACTCTCGCCGCCCGCGGGGTCACACTTTTTCGCTCCTTCTGCTCCATTGCCGCATCATTCTGTGATCATGTTGGCAGTTGCAGCTAGGTAAATCGTTTTATCATGGGTTAACACCACCATACCGCCGCAACGATGTAGCCGCAATAATGCAACCGCAGAGGGACGCTGTTGCTGGCCTAGGCCGATGTGCCGGCCATGCTGCCCACTCACTTGCTTGTTGCCCGTCCACCTTGGCGGTGCCGCAACCGAGCCGCGTAACGGGGTGGTTTAAGACCATGAATGGGTCAAGCAAGCTGGCGTGATTGATCGCCGCAGCTATCAGCGCCCGTCGCTATTTATTTCACAAGGATCAGAAACAAGATGGCCAAATCCCCCGCCAAATCGACGATTTGGGAGTTTCTACAGAGCCTCGGCAAGACCTTTATGCTGCCGGTGGCGCTCTTGGCGTTTTCCGGTATTTTGCTCGGCATCGGCAGCTCGCTGACCAGCGATGCGGTCAAGCAGAGCATGCCCTTCCTTGATAACACCCTGTTGCAACTGCTGTTCCTTTGGATGACCAAGGTGGGGCTGGTGGCGTTTATCTACCTGCCAGTGATGTTTGCGGTGGCGATTCCGCTCGGGCTGGCCCGCGAAGAGAAAGGGGTCGCCGCCTTTGCCGGTTTTGTCGGCTACGCCACGCTCAACCTCTCCATCAACTTCTACCTGACGGTGGCCAATGTTATTGGCGATGCGGCGGCGGAGAAGGCCTACGGGGTGAAATCGATCCTCGGGATCAGCTCTATCGATACCGGGATTTTGGGGGCCATCATCGTCGGGGTGATGGTCGCTAAACTGCACGCCCGTTTTTACACCTACCAGATGCCTGACGCGCTCGCCTTTTTTGGCGGTGCCCGTTTTGTGCCGATCATCACGGTGCTGGTGCTAGGGGTGGTGGGCTTGCTGGTGCCGCTGGTGTGGCCTTGGTTTGCGGCAGGGATCAACGGTATTGGGGCCGGGATCTCCCATGCAGGCCCCTTTGGTCCCTTTATGTTTGGCACGGGTGAGCGCTTGTTGCTGCCGCTGGGCTTGCACCACATTCTGGTGGCGCTCATTCGTTTCACCGAGGCGGGCGGCAGCCAGCTGGTGTGTGGCAACGAGGTGAGCGGCGCCCTCAACATTTTCTATGCCGAGCTTGCTTGCGCTGATACCAAAGGCTTCTCGGTGTCGGCCACCTCGTTCTTGTCCCAAGGTAAGATGCCCGCGTTTCTGGGCGGTTTGCCGGGGGCGGCACTGGCCATGTATCACTGCGCCAAGGTAGAGAATCGCAGCAAGATCAAGGCGCTGCTGCTCTCTGGGGTGGTTGCCTGTG
The DNA here is from genome assembly GCF_002795305.1 of Aeromonas cavernicola. Classification (GTDB taxonomy): domain Bacteria; phylum Pseudomonadota; class Gammaproteobacteria; order Enterobacterales; family Aeromonadaceae; genus Aeromonas; species Aeromonas cavernicola. The sequence continues at coordinate 2,413 of NZ_PGGC01000149.1, read as the reverse complement.
TGATTGGCGGCATTACTGAACCGCTGGAGTTCTTGTTCCTATTCGTGGCCCCGCTGCTCTATCTGTTCCACGCCATCCTGACCGGTCTTGGCTTTATGACCATGGGGTTGCTGGGGGTCACCATCGGCAACACCGACGGCAACCTCATCGATTTTCTGGTGTTTGGTGTGCTGCAAGGCACCGCCACCAAGTGGTATTTGGTGCCAGTGGTCGCGGGGATCTGGTTTGTGGTCTATTACGCGGTCTTCCGCTTTGCCATCGTGCGCTTTAACCTGACAACCCCCGGCCGTGAAACCGACAGCCGCGAGAGTGACGCCAGTGACAGCCCAGTGCCGGGCACCAAAACTGGCCACGGCGGCTATAACGGTGAAGTGATCCTGCGGGCCTTGGGCGGCGCGGGCAATATCTTGGCCCTGGATAACTGCATCACGCGGCTGCGGATGTCGGTGCAGGACATGGACTTAGTGGATGACGCCACCTTAAAAGCCAACGGCGCCATTGGGGTGATTAAGCTCGACGAGCACAATGTGCAGGTGGTGATTGGCCCGCAAGTGCATCTGGTGAAAAACCAGCTGCAGCACTTGATGGTCAGCTAGAAGGCACTGATGAAAGAGCACGATGTCACTCCGTGCGATAAGACTGTGATGTAACACAACAGGGGGCGCGATGCCCCCTGAATTTATGGCTGACCAGTGGCCATCGCCCATGATGGCCGCCTTGTTGGTGGTGATCTGGAACAGGAGAAACCGAATGGGTGTACCCGAGCTGTTTGATTTTGATCGTGTGGTTGACCGATATGGCACCTACTGCACCCAGTGGGACTACGTGGCCGACCGCTTTGGCCATGCCGATTTGCTCCCCTTTACCATCTCCGACATGGATATAGAGACGGCCCCCTGCATCCGCAAGACCTTGGCCCAGCGTTTGGAACACGGTGTGTTTGGCTACAGCCGCTGGAATCACGCGGACTTTAAGGGCGCCATCAGCGCTTGGTTTGCCCGCCGTTACGGGGCGCAGCTTAACCCCGAGACGCTGGTCTACGGCCCGTCAGTTATCTATGTGATTGCCCAGTTGGTGAGCCTTTGGTCGGCACCGGGGGAGGGGGTGTTGGTGCACACCCCCGCCTACGACGCCTTCGCCACTATGTTGGCCGCCAACGACCGGGTGCTGCTGCCGTGCCCGCTGCTCAAGGAGCAGGGACGTTATCAGATAGATTGGGCCAATTTTGAGCAGCAAGCCGCTCGCCCCGAGTGCCGGATTTTGCTGCTGTGCAGTCCCCATAACCCCACCGGTCGGGTCTGGACGCGGCAAGAGCTGACCCAGATGGCGGCGATTTGTCAGCGCCATGGGGTGAAGGTGATCTCCGATGACATCCACATGGACATCAGCTTTGCGCGCTATCTGCCGTGGAGCGAAGTAGCACAAGACGATCACTGGGCGCTGGTCAGCTCGGGCTCGAAATCGTTCAATATTCCGGCCCTTGGCGGCGCTTACGCCGTTATTCCCAGCGAGCCAGTGCGCACCGCCTATTTACAGCAGCTAAAAGCGGCCCATGGCCTCTCTTCCCCGCCGATCCTTGGGATCTTGGCCCATATCAGTGCCTATCGAGAGGGGGATGCTTGGCTTGATGCGCTTAAGGCCTATCTACACGGCAATTTGCAGCGGGTGGCTGAGCGGCTCAATGGCGCTTTTCCGGCCATCGGCTATCAGGTGCCGGAAGCCACCTATCTGGCGTGGATTGATCTGAACGGCCTTGGCATCGACACCACCGAACGGATGGATAGGTTGCAGCACCTGCTGGTGGCGAAATACAAGGTTGCCATTATGCGCGGCGACACCTACGGCCCCGAGGGCAAGGGCTTTGTGCGCCTTAACGTCGGCTGCTCGCGCTGCAAAGTAGATCAAGGCCTCGACGCCCTGATCGGCGCGCTAGGGGAAGTGGGATGACCGGATTAGGTGGGATAAGTGGATCTGGGACTAGCGATTGAGCAAGAACACCACCTCTCCCCGATAGTGGGGGGATTACCGGGGGAGTTGGCCAGCTTGGTTTGCCACGATAACAAGATGGGGTCACTGATTTACTCGGATGTTGATAGAGGTCAAAAAACGAAACGTTTCTAATCGTGAGCTTCCCTTTATGGTAACCGTTCACCGGCAGGGGCTTGACGCACACAATTCGGCAGGGATGGGGTAATCCGTTTTCTCGATGCAGGCTTTGACGATGGCGCGCAGCCACTCCTGAGGACAACGTCCCAAGCGTTTGGCTGTCTCCACCAACGACAGGATACGCTGGCGAAACAACTCGCCACGATGTGAGCACACGCCGTAGCTCCCTTTGCGCCACAGCACATAGCCGCGCAGCGCTCGTTCCGCCTCATTGTTCGTCAGCGGAATATCCTCATCACTCATAAAC
>NZ_PGGC01000015.1 GCF_002795305.1 Aeromonas cavernicola | reverse complement strand
GCATCTCGGCGCCGCGCGCCTTGCGCACCAACTCCACATGGTTGACGTAGGCGCTGCCATCGGCCCACTGGTAGGCGCGCGGCGCCGAGATGCCGGAGAGCTTCTGGCACGATCCGCTGATGTATCAGGGGGGCTCCGACAGTTTTCTCGCCCCCCGAGCCCCCATCGTGATGGGCTCGGAGGAGTGGGGTATCGATTTTGAATCGGAAATCGCCATCATCACCGATGACGTGCCGATGGGGGTGAGCCCGCAGGGGGCCGTTAGCCACGTCAAGCTGCTGATGCTGGTCAACGACGTAAGCTTGCGCAACCTCATTCCGGGGGAGCTCGCCAAGGGCTTTGGCTTCTTTCAGTCCAAGCCGTCCAGCGCCTTCTCGCCGGTGGCCATCACCCCCGACGAGCTCGGCGATGACTGGCACGATGGCAAGGTGCATCTGCCTCTGCGTACCCATCTGAACGGCACCCTGTTTGGCGCACCGGACGCCGGGGTGGACATGACCTTCAACTTCTTCGAGCTGATTGCCCATGCCGCCAAGACCAGACCGCTCGGAGCAGGCTGCATCATCGGTTCGGGCACCGTCTCCAACTACGATCGCCGTGTTGGATCATCCTGCCTTGCCGAGCGGCGGATGCTGGAAATTATCGAGTCTGGTCAAGCTGCTACACCCTATCTTCACTTTGGTGATAGAGTGTCCATCGCGATGCAGGATCGTAACGGAATGAGTCTGTTTGGTACCATTGAGCAGCACGTTATGCCGGATACGGGGCAGCAGGTGCCAGCGGTTGTCGACTAGCCCGATCACAAGAGAGCTGGCGGCGCCCCCTGTGGTCGCGGACGCAAGATCACGCAAGATAAAGAGGGACACATTATGTTGCAGTTGTTTGGCTATTGGCGCTCATCTGCCAGCTTTCGAGTACGGATCGTGTTGCAGCTCAAAGGACTCGATTATGAGCAGCACCCCGTCGATTTACGGCAAGGGGAGCAGCGCGAAAAGGCCTATCGCCGCATTAATCCGCAAGGGCTGGTGCCGTTTTTGATCGATGGTGATGTGCACATTGGTCAGTCGGTTGCGATCATGGAGTACCTCGATGAGACCTATCCTGCTTACTCCTTGATGCCCTCGGCACCGGAAGGGCGAGCGCAGGTGCGCCAGATCGTCAACATGATTGGCTGCGACACCCATCCGCTTAATAATTTGCGGGTACTGCATTATCTGGAAGAACACTTCAGGGCCAGTCACGATCAGCAGGTGAGCTGGTATCGTCACTGGATTGACGAGACCTTTACGGCGCTTGAGCAGCTGTTAATGACTACCGCCGGTGTCTACTGTGTGGGCAACGAGGTGACCTTGGCTGACTGTATGCTGGTGCCTCAGGTCTACAACGCGCGTCGCTATGAGATGTCATTAGAAGATTACCCAACGATCAACCGTATCGTGGCTAACTGCGAGCAGCTGCAAGCTTTCATCAGTGCAGCCCCAGCCCTGCAGCCCGGCGCGGCGTGATCGTCGCGGCGTAATCAGGCATAACGCGGTGTAGCGTTAAGGCGGCCCGAGTGGCCGCCTTGTGCTATCAGCAATCAGCAGCCGTTTTGACAACTTTGCGCAGGATTTTGGCCCAAGATCCGCACGAGCATGGCGCGGTGCTCACGGATCACATCCGTGCTCACGGCCAGCACCTTGCCATCGCGGTCAGCGGTGTATGTGGCTATCACATCGCCAAACGCATTGCGCTGCAGCGCAACCTGTTGACCCTGTTTTACCTCATCGCCAATCTTGACCAAGATCTCTGCAAAGCCGCCAGTGGTGGCTCTGACCGAGCTCATTTCGTTGCCGATATAGGTCTGTTCGGTCTTGGCGTTGGCCCCTATTTTTCCGTCGATAACTTGGTAATGGGTGAGCACATTCAAGGCACCTTGCAGACCTCGGTCGATCATGTCTTGCTGATAAATACGTGGCGCGCCCACTTCGACCGTGATGGCAGGGATGCCGTGCTCGACGAAAGTGGTTTCCATCGAGCCTGGCTCGCCGGGATCTTTCTTGATTTGGTCAGCCGGGAATAGCTCGGCAAGGGTTTTAACCTCGTCGTTACGGTAGTCCGCATAGATAAAGAGGGGGTAGGCGGTGCCACTGGTCTGGGTATGGTAATCGAGTGCCAACTCGACGTTCCCCTTGTACACCTTATTCCACATCAGCCAAGCCTGGCGCTCTGGGGGGTTGCCCTGCTCTTTCCCCGGATGAACGCGGTTATAGTCGACCAGCTCGGTGCCATCGTTGGCGATGGCCCAAGTGCGGGCGATCCGTTCTATACCGGAACGATTGGGGCCAATCACCGCCACCACACTGCCTTTCATCTTGGCCGGTTCAAGCTGTGCCATGGCTTGTTGGACGATCCGCACGCCATTCATCTCATCCCCATGAACGCCGGCTTGTAGCAGCACTTTTTTACCTGGTTTTGCCCCTTTTGCCACCATCAGCGGCACATACCAGTGTTGTCCTGTTGCAGTCTCAACGCCTTCAAACATAAAGCGGTGTTGGCCGGTGGGAAGATCAGCCACATCCAGCGCGGAAATCACTGGCATGCCTTGCACTTTATCCCCAGTGTACTCAGTGGCAGCCTGAGCCGTGGTGCCAAACATCGCCAATCCAACTGCAAACGCAATATAACGCATTATTATCTCCATTAATTCAATACTGCTAAGGGTCACTCATTAAATAGGGAGTTAAACCGCTAGACATCATACCGTTATTGCTTATGAAGACACGGCAGAAAATAAACGGATCATCCTGTTTAAATGAAAAAAAATGAGATCTGGGTCTCACTGTGATCTATTTTGTGCGCGATCATTATTATTTTTATTATCATCAAACAGTTTTAATGTCGAACTGTGATAAAGATCTCGGTTGCGTGGTCTCATGTATTATTTAGCTAGTTTCAATTGGGTTTTATATAAGGGTGTGGAGACTCGTTATCCTATTTCTCATTCCTTCATGAGAAATAATCATTCGCCTTGACGAGCAAATGTTGCAAAAGTGTCAACATTGTTAACCGTTGGTCAAGGATAGATGTTGATGAACAAACTCAGGTTGCTTACCTTTTACCCGGCATTTATCTGTATGCTGGTCACTGTTTATTTTACGGTACTCGATAAGACCTTTTTTATTGAAACAACGTCCGCTATCAATGACGTTATTATCAATGATATGTCTTGGTTATTTTCACTGACCGCAGTGCTCGCAGTATTGCTAGTCGGCTATGCGTTTTTCTCTCCTATTAGCCGAGTCAAAATTGGTGGTAACGACGCCGAACGTATTTATACGCCATTCAAGTGGTTCGCGGTGTCATTAACGACCGTGATTGCGATGGGTATTTTGTTCTGGTCAGTCGCAGAGCCAATTGTGCACTACTATAACCCACCAGAATATCTTGGGATCACGCCGCACTCCGCAGAAGCAGTCCGTTTTTCCATGTCGACCATTTTTGTGCACTGGACGATCACGCCTTACTGCATCTATACCGTCTCAAGCTTGGTGTTTGCCTTGGCATTACATAACTTGAAGATGAAGTTCTCGATTGGTTCAATGCTACGTCCCTTTGTTGGCCGTTTTATTGATGGCCCAATAGGAGACTTAGTCGATGGCTTGGCACTCTTTGCGGTCGTAATGGGCATGTCTGCTACCCTCACCTCAGGTCTATTAGTGATCAGTGAAGGATTAAAAAGTCACCTTGGTTTACCAGTCTCTCCGCTGTCGTATGCGTTGATTGCGGTGGTGATCATGGGCACGGCCTTATTATCTGCATCGACAGGCCTGCATCGCGGAATTCAGATTTTGTCGCGGATTAATACCTGGTTCTATGTCGCAGCGATTTTATTTATTTTTACCTTAGGCCCCAGCAGCTACATTCTGTCACTCGGTGTAGAAACATTTGGGATATATCTGTCTGAATTTTTCCAGCGTAATATGGTGACGGGGGCCTCAGGTCATTCTCAGTGGCCGGGCTGGTGGACCATTGCGTTTTTTGCCAGCTGGTTTGCCTGGGCACCGTTAACGTCACTGTTCTTAGGTAAAATTGCCCGTGGTTATACAGTGCGACAGTTTATTATCGTTAACGTTATGTTGCCTTGTTTATTTGGCTTCATTTGGTTTAGCACATTTAGCGGTACATCCATTTATTTAGATGACCTGTTAGATGGCGCCCTTTATCGTGCTTATCAAGAGACCGGTTTTGCCTCTGTTATTTATGTACTGTTTGACCAATTTCCGTTGTCATCCTTGATTAGTGTGCTGTTTATTTTAGTTTGCGTGATCAGTTTTATTACTGCCGCCGATTCAAATACTGATGCTATTGGTAATTTATGTACCGAAACTGAACAAGGTAAGGCGATTAGTAGCTCGCCGTTATGGATTAAGGCTTTTTGGGGTAGTGCCATTGCATTCATTGCCTGGATTAGCGCCAGCTATATTGGGATCGATGCCGTTAAAATGTTATTTAACTTGGCCGGATTACCGGGCATGTTGATTGTCATTGGTGCCGGTATTTCATTAATTAAATTCTTCGGCATGGTAAAAATAGTCGATAACCAAGCGGTGTTAGAGCCTGATTACCAAGAAGAGCATCCGCCCCATCCTATTGTCGAAGACAGTCTATCAATCGTTTCAAAATAAGTGAGGATATCGCAATGGAATATGTACAACTTGGTCAATCTGGTCTGCGTGTCTCACGCTTGTGTCTGGGCACCATGAATATGGGCTCGAAAGCGTGGAAACCGTGGATTTTCGATGAAAAAGAGAGCGAGCCTATTATCGCTCATGCGTTGGATAATGGCGTTAACTTCATCGATTTGGCTGATTTTTATTCCACCGGGGCCGGTGAAGAGGTGGTGTGTAATGTATTAAACCGCATTGCGCAGCGCGATCGTTTAATCATTACCACCAAAGTCGGCTATGCCATGAATGATGATGTCAATGGTTATGGCCACTCACGCAAGCATATTATGGATTCCATCAATGCATCGCTAAAACGCATGAAGAGCGACTATGTCGATATCTATATGTTGCACTATTTCGATACCGCCACGCCGGTGGAAGAGACGATGCAAGCGCTCAACGATATCGTGCGATCAGGTAAAGCCCGCTATATCGGGGTGTCGACCATGAATACCTGGCAGTTGGCGAAAATATTGCAGGTGTGTGATCGCAATGGTTGGGTGAAGCCGATTAATATGCAGCTGCAATTAAATTGTGCGTACCGAGAGGAAGAGCGTGAAATGATCCCATTTTGTGTCGATCAAGGGATCGGAGTATCGGTATTTAGCCCGCTTGCCCGCGGTATTTTAACCAGCGATCTGCAATCGACCAGAAATAAGACCGACTTTTTTACCGCCCAAATGTATAACGATCAGGCCTCTTTCGAGATTGCTCAATCGGTCGCTAAAGTGGCACAAGTGCGCGGTTGTTTACCGGCGCAAATTGCCCAAGCATGGGTACTGGGGAAATCAGAAATCTCCTCGATGCTGGTGGGTGCAGATACCAAACAGCAGTTTGATAGTGCATTAGCCGCGCTTGAGACGAAATTAACCGCGGAAGAGGTGTATGAGCTGGAGCGTAATTATACTCCGTGTGATCTGATTAATGATTACACGGCGGGTAAGCGGATACCGCGGGAACCCAGACCTGCTCAAGGTATTTATTTAGAGCTGTAATTAGCCAAATAGTCGCGGCGTCAGCCCTCGTGATGATGAGGGCTGACGCTTGCTAATACTAAGAGTGAGAGAATAAAGTCGCGTTGCCAGTTCAGGCATGGGGGCTGGCGTGCAGTTGCAGCCATGCACAGAAATCTTCCACTTTGCTGGTGCCTAATTTTAACGGCGCAATTTTGAGTAAATAACCAAAGCGGCTAGGGACCGACGTTGGATCAAATTGTTGTAACTCCCCGTTTTTCAGCAGCAGATCAACCATATTGCGATCCACCACCGCGTATCCCCCTCCCGCTACTGCGGCATTAATCACCTGCTCTTGAGTGCTCATGGTTAAACTTTTATGCAGCCCCATGGGTAAGGGAATATTGGCCGCGTGCAGCCACTCATCCCAGCTGGGAAGTTGGCTCCCTTTGTGACGAATATGCAGCATTCGATGGCTGTTATTGGCAAGCGAGCCCTGGATCAAGCTGGCCGCATCCTTTAGCAGGGCCTGACTACAGACCGCAATATACTCCTCCATCAGGATCACGCCTTCGTGTTGGCCAGCTTGGGAGACTTCATCAAAGCAAATTTCGATATCGACACTGACCCCTTCTTCTCGTTCGGTGTAAATCTGCAGATCATATTGGCCATATTGCTGAGTAAAAAGATGAATGCGCGGACAAAGCCAGCGTGAGCAAAAAGTAGGGGGAGCCAAAATAGCTAGCCGCTGTCGCAGGTTGGGCATCCTGATCTGGCCTATTTCTCGTTCAATCTCAGAAAATGAGTGCTGAATCACAGCAAGCAATGCTTGACCTTGTGCCGTTAATGCCAGTTTGCCTTTAGCGCGGCTAAACAGGGTGATCCCCAGATAATCCTCGAGTTGACTGATCTGGCGGCTCACCGCTCCTTGGGTCACGTTCAAGACCTTTGCTGCGAGGGTAAAATTCAAACACTCGCCAGCCGCTTCAAATACTTTCAATGAGTTAAGGGACGGAAGTACTCTCATGGTGACACTCTTATTCGTTTGAGGTTGCAGCGCAGTGACATCGATGTTTGCGCCTGCCGAAGCCAAGCGACCTGATGCAGGCAGTAGGATTGACGCTGCGCATCGCTTATGGGGGAGTGGGGCCTGCGCTGTCTCTTTGAACTGCTGTACGGGGCTCAGTCTATTGCCCTGCTGCGGCCAGCCTGCCCGTCGGGTAGGCAGAGTAGACGAAAACGGGACGAGGTGACGTCAGAAATTTCTGTTTTTCACCCTGGCGGACACATTTTGATCACTTACCCGCTCAGATCGATGATCACGCCATCATGGCTGCTGGCAACGAGCGGGTAGGGTGGGCACTTTATTGATCCCCGATACGTTGGGCAGTTGGGGTTTGTCTTTGAGCCAAGCATCGAGCTCTTCACCACAGCCGTTGCCAGCAGGGATCTCGGCTTGTGGCTCACACTGTGGGCTACCGATTGGACAATGCAGACGCACATGAAAGTGGCTGAAATGGCCGACCCAAGGCCGTAATTTGGCCACCCAAGGCTCGGTGCTGGCTTGTTTGCACACCTGTGCTTTAAGAACGGGGTTGATAAAGATGCGGGCTACCTCGGGTTTGCTGGCCGCCAGGCGTAACAGCGTCAATTGCTGGGGGCCGAAACGGCCGGGGTGGACCTGATAGCGGCGCTCGTTGATCAATGGCCACTCGGCGGGGCTATCTTGCTCCCCTTTACCGATTGGGCGATTGGCCATGCGAAACCAGATGTCGGCATCAAGGCCGGTCTGGTGGCTACGATGGCCGGTAGTAAAAGGGCCGCCACGTGCCATGGCAAGGTCGGCAATATAGAGATCCGGCAGGCCCGCCATCCGTGTTTGGTTCGCCAATGTTTGCAGATAGCTGATCAATGTCGGATGGCCATAATAGCGCAGCCGTTTGGTGCGGATCACCTGATAGCCTGGGCCCGTCAGTGGCAGTGCCACCCCATTTTGGAGACAGCCTGCGGCATAGCCGCCTATCGCTTCGGCATTGAGCAACGTGGCCAGTAACAGGTTAGTGAGCATCATCAAGATCCTTATCTGGGGTGACTAACACGGTGACATAGTGACGTCGGCTTCGCCAAAACGAAACGGCGGGCAACGCTTTTGCCATAGTTTACCCCGTCGTGGTAGCGCCTCCCAGCGGGGATCCTATTGATGTTGAAGGGGAATAACAAAATGAAACGCCCTTGCCAGCTACCATAGGCCTGTTCACAATGCCCAAGTTGCTATCTCGACTGGGAATGATAAATGCAGATCACCACACTATTAACGACACCAAGGGTGCGGCTGTTAATGCCGCCCGCACGCCTTTATCGCACCACCATCGCCTTACTCTGGTTGGTGAGCTGGGGCGTCGTGCTGAGCGGGTTATGGTATGGCCGAGAGGCGATGGGGTTACTTCATTGGGTTGGGGTGCTATTTGGCGGCGTTGTCGGGATCATGGTGTCACTTCCCCGTAGCTGGCAGCCTTGGCGACTGGCAGAAATCGGCTGGGACCATGAGCACATTTATCTGCTTAATGGACATAAGGGATTGGCCTTCGCGCTACCTCGTACTCAGTTGATAGTGCTCGAGCTGGTGCGGCGAGTAGGCCATGATGGGCAATGGCTTGATTTCAGTCTGGATCTGCAATTGAGCGAAAGTGCATTGGCCGAGGTCGTGCAGCTGCTGGACCTCAAGCAGGAGGCGGTGCATCAGGTTGGCCCCTCCATCTATCGCTTCGGGTTTAAGCGGGCGTGGCATAGCCGCCAGACATTGGCCAGTGAGTTGTCAGATCTGCAATCAGTCTGAGTTGACTATTTTCTCGACAACCATGACTAAAGCTCAGATACTGCCATTGATTCGAATTGATCTTATCTGCACGGTTTATCCAAGTGATCAATGACTTGGGACTGGGCAGGAAGGGCCACGGCATGATGCCATGGCAGCTCTGGCATAGGGGTTGTGCCCTTACCGTTATGCTGGAAATTGCATAGAGAAGGCACCTTGAATCGAGAGTGGATGGCATGAAGATTTACGTAGGTAATCTGTCGTACCGGATGACGGCCGACGAACTGAAGACCCTGTTTAGTCAGTTTGGCCAGGTTGACAAGGCTGATATCATCATCGATCGTGATAGCGGTCAGTCAAAGGGGTTTGGCTTTATTGAAATGTCGGTCGGTGCGGAGGCTGAAAAGGCCATCGCAGGACTGCATGGCACTGAGGTGGGTGGGCGAGCCCTCACCGTCAATCAGGCTAAACCGAAGACAGATGCGCCGCGTGGTCGACCTCAGCAGCGCCATCGCTAAGGTGCTTGGCAATGAAAAACGGCATGGGTTTCCCCCATGCCGTTTTTGTTGCTGGAGGTTTTCGCGGTTATTAGGGAACGTCGTAACCGAGCGCGGCTTTACGAATGCGAAACCACTGCTGACGATTGAGGGTAATGGACTGTGCCGCAACGGTTGCCGCGATCCGCTCCCGCTTGCCGGACCCAATCAGTGGTAATGGCTGGCTTGGCAGCATCATCACCCAGGCATACACCACCTGCTCAATGGTCTGGGCTCCCACCTCATGGCGGATCTGTTCTAACTCGGCGCGCAGTGGCTCATAGGTGTCATCGCTGAACAGTCGGCCGCCGCCGAGGCAGGACCACGCCATCGGTTTGATACCGAGCTGTTGGCATTGATCCAAGGTGCCATCGAGCGTCCCCGCTTGATGCAGCGGCGAAATCTCCAACTGGTTGGTGACCAGCGGGAAGGGGAGGCGCGATTGCAGCAGCTCGAACTGGCGGGCGGTGAAGTTGGATACCCCCGCGTGCTTGATCTTGCCAGCCTGTTTTAGGCTGATAAACGCGTCAGCTACCTCGTCGGCATTCATCAATGGGTCGGGGCGGTGGATCAGTAGCAGGTCGAGATAGTCGGTGGACAAGTGTTGCAGCGACTGCTCGGCACTGGCGATGATGTGCGCCTTGCTGGTGTTGTAGTGATTAAGGGCATGTTCGGGTTTTGCGGTCAGGGCGATGCCGCATTTGCTGACGATCTCCAGTCGGTGACGTAAGGCGGGTTCAAGGCGCAGCGCTTGGCCGAACGCGGCTTCACACTGATAGCCACCATAAATGTCGGCATGATCGATGGTGGTGATCCCCAGATCCAGATGATATTTCGTCAGATCGAGCAGGGCCGCTGGGGCAAGCTGCCACTCCATCAGGCGCCAGTAACCCATGATGAGGCGGGAAAAATGGGGGCCTTGGGGATGTAAGGCGATACGAGCTACAGACATAGATAACTCCTGAGCTAATGAGCAAATATGATGAAAAGGGATGACGACGCATCTTCGCCTCATGCGGGCGCTAACGCAATCATCACTGTGGATGTGATGAGTCGCGTGTGTGGTAGGAGAGGTCTACCTGAGCGGCGGGCCGCCCCCCAAATTTGGTCGTCTTGGTGCATGGGTTATCTTGTTCTCCGTCTGATAGATTAACTCCTTGCCAAGCTTGTGCGGCGCCGCTAACGTCATCCTCCTGTTTTAGGAGGGATTTATGCGTTACATCGATTTACGAAGTGATACGGTGACCCAGCCTACGGATGCCATGCGTCAAGCCATGCTCCATGCCGAGGTGGGGGATGATGTGTATGGTGAAGATCCTAGCATCAACGCCTTAGAAGCATATGGCGCTCAGCTACTCGACAAAGAGGCGGGGCTGTTTGTGCCCTCGGGCACTATGGCTAATTTGCTCGCCATGATGAGTCATTGCCAGCGTGGTGACGGGGCCATATTGGGGGCCGCTGCCCATATCTATCGCTATGAGGCGCAGGGCAGTGCGGTGCTTGGATCGGTGGCGTTGCAGCCACTGGCCATGCAGCCTGATGGCACCTTGGCGTGGTCGGATATCGAGGCGGCATTGGCACCCAATGATGCGCATTTTGTGCAGACGCGGTTGATTTGTCTTGAAAATACCCACAATGGCAAGGTGCTGCCGCTCTCTTATTTGCAGCAGATGGGGCAGTTTGCGGCGGAGCGGGGGTTAGCGTTACACCTCGATGGGGCTCGCCTGTTCAATGCGGCGGTGGCGAGCCAAACCACGGCGGCTGTCATTGCCGCGCCTTTTAATACGGTATCTGTCTGTCTCTCCAAAGGATTGGGGGCCCCAGTCGGCTCGTTGTTGGTCGGGGATGTAGCGGTGATTGCGCGAGCGCGGCGGCTACGCAAAATGTTGGGTGGTGGGATGCGGCAAGCGGGGAGTTTGGCCCAAGCGGGGCTGTTTGCACTGCAGCAGCATGTGACCCGTTTAGCCGATGATCATCGCCGGGCCAAGCGTCTGGCGGAAGGGCTAGCCGTCCTGCCCGGTATCTCCCTCGATCTGGCACAGGTCCAGAGCAATATGGTGTTTTTACGTCTAAGCCAAGCAGAGCCTGCCCCATTACTTGCCTTTATGAAGGCGCGAGGCATTCTCTTTTCCGGTTATGGAGAGATGCGCTTGGTGACCCATCTTCAGATCAATGATGACGATATTGCAGAGGTGATAGAGGCGTTCACCGAGTACCTAGGGGCATCCTCGCGCAGTAGTTAAACGGCTGGCTAGCGCAAGCAAGGTGGGCGCGATGGCGCCACCTTGCTGGGTGGCGTTCACTAAGCGAGTGCCCGACCCACTGGTGGTATGCGTTATTCCCCCCTACCTACTCCACCATGCACCATTCAAGCTGATTACTCTACTGGCTGACTCAGTGCCTATCCCTGCGGGCGTCTTGGCGCTGCCAGGGTGGATTTGCATCGCGTACAGAAACGGCAACGTACGTGTAACACATGAGGATGGCGAGCACGCAGCGGGACCAACATGGTTAGCTAACTGGCCCAATGGGATAGGTTTTTACTCTCCCCACGGCTGCTGGCGGTAGTGCGCAGCGTATTGTTCGACAAACTCGGCAAACACCTTCACTCGCAGCGGTGCAAACTGAGGTTGACACCGCAGCATGTAAAAAGGACGGCAGGCGCTTTGCCACTGGGGCAACACGGGGTGTAACTGGCCATCTTGCAAAAAGGGGTGCACGTAATGGCGCGGTGCATTAATGATCCCCAGATGCCGTTTGGCTGCCCTGACGGCAGCATGAGTTTGACTCACCACGAGCCGGGCATGATGGGGGAGTAGGATCTGTTCATCGTCACAGTTCAGTTGCCACTGCTGATGGGGCCAGCAGTAAATCAGGTCATGTTGGGCCAGCTGAGCAGGGTGTTGGGGGATACCCCGCTTTTCCAGATAGAGCTCTGAGGCAAACAGCCCGTATTCGATATGACCCAAGCAGGTGGCGTTGGGGGTACGTTGGGGGAGTTCACCATTGAAGAACACCAAGTCACGATCGTTATCAAACAGATGTTGATGGTCGTTGGTTTGGCTGACGTCAAACTGAATCTGTGGATGCAGTAAGCCAAAATCAGCCACCATATCCATCAAGAGGGTATTGGAGAGGGTGATCGGCGCAGCTAGCCTGATGAGGCCGCTCAGATCCGCCTTTGCACCTTGCATGTCGCCCGTTGCCAGCTCCATGTCTGCCAGCGGTGGGGCGAGCCGCTCATAGTACCTAAGCCCCTCATCAGTGAGGCTCACTTTGCGCGTGGAGCGATGCAGTAACGGGCTACCTAAGTGCTCTTCTAACTGGGTGATACGGCGACTGATCGTGGCGGTGGGGATACCCAGCACGGCAGCGGCGTGAGAGAACCCCCCCTCTTGCACCACTTTGACAAACAGATAGAACTCTTCGATGTGTTTCATAGGCGTGTGCTGAGGAATAGGACGGATTACCTTAAAAAGAGGATTTGCAATTGGCAAGTCTCATCAAGGATTTAATTGATCTGGATTAATAGGGTGAGCAAGTTTGCACCGTATGGTGGTGATTTCGCCACATTATATCTCATTAGGTATATGCCGATTTCATCACTTGGCATGAAGACATTCATTTGCATATTTACGCATCACGTTTCAGGGGGGAGACCTGCCTATTTGTTATTGCGCGTCACCATGGGATTAGTATGGAAACAAATATTATTTGACGCTCTAAGCGTCATTTTTTTGTTACAACGAAATATACCAATTTGATATGCCTTAATATCTAAGTGATCTAAAAGTTTGATCTTAGTGCTTGTTTTATTTAGGGAAAAAATATAAACATTGGAAGGAAAGAAGGACGTTGCTTATATGGTTTTTGGCTGAGTCCTTTTGGTCGGTAACGGGGTATATCGGTCGTTGTCTAATTACCTCGATGTGTGTTTTGTCACTCACGATTTATTTCAACAGGGGGCAGGGAAGTTGTTTACACCTTGGATACTGTTTATCGCTTTTTGCTTAACTATTTTCCGGTACGCCACTGCTCACCCAAAAAGAATGACGACATTAAATGAATATTATTGACGAACAACTATTAAATGCCATGAATGTTTTACATACACCTATTTGGGTATATGACATTCACTGCCATCATATTTTCTGGGCTAATCATGCAGCGGTATCATTATGGGAAGCCAATTCTCTGCACGAATTACAAGCCAGAGATTTCTCTGCCGACATGGCGGCGGCCATCGATCTATTACTCCAGCGTTACCTCGGTGATTTCCAGCAAGGTCGTAGCTACAACGAATGGTGGACCTTATCGCCTAAAGGCATCAAAAAGCAGCTCTACCTGCGGCTCTCTGGGGTGTACCTCTCTGGGCAAATGATGATGATGGCGGAGGCGGTGATTGATGCTGACACCCTCTACCAGGAGTCCTCACTGGCAACGGGCGATACGTTAGCTTGCCTGTTTGATCGCACAGGCATATTCGAAAGCGGTAATTATCATTTCACTGCCTGTTTTGGTGATGAAATCAGCCAGCTTTCCCAAGTGTTTTCGAAAAATGACGCGGTATTTTATCAAAAGCTGGCCCATCTGGATGAAGTGGTGACCGAAGGTGAGTGCCGTACGAATAAGGGAATGCGCTGGTTTCAATATCAGTTTCGCCATATCCAGCAAGGGGCTCGGATTTTACTCACCATGCGTGATATCACCGACCGCAAACTCGAAGAGCTGGAACATCGCCATCTGGCTTGGCATGACTCCCTGACAGGGCTGCTTAATCGCTATGGTTTGATGAAATCCCTTGAGCTTCATTGCGGCTTTGGCGAACGCTTTGCGCTGGTGTTCATGGATCTGGATAACTTCAAGCTGGTCAATGATAACTATGGTCATAAGGCCGGCGATCGTCTGTTAGAGCGGGTAGCAAGCAGGTTGAAAAATATCTGTCCCAAGGACGTAGAGTTGGCTCGTCTTGGGGGGGATGAATTTACCGCGCTGGTTCCGCTAGGCCAACAAGGAGAGCGGGCGCAGGAGATCGCCGAACAGATCTTAGCGCAAATGACGCACCCGCTCAGGCTCAATGGCCTACCAGAGGTAACGATCGGTGGCAGTATCGGCATTGCGATTTATCCCGATGATGCAGAGGATGGCGATAATCTGATCACCCGTGCCGATATGGCAATGTATCAGGCCAAGCAGATGGCACGGCCACGTTGGCAGCGTTTTACCCCCAGTATGCAGCAGACGCTCCACCGCAAGCTCACTCTCAAGCAACATCTGACGAAAGCCATCAGCCGCCAAGAGCTCAGTCTGCGTTATCAACCTCAGATCGATGTGAGCAAAGGGTGCTTGATCGGCTATGAGGTGCTATTGCGTTGGCATAATCCCGAACTGGGTCATGTTTCCCCTGCGGAGTTTATTCCGCTGGCTGAAGAGATGGGATTAATCCGAGAAATAGGCAATTGGGTGCTGGCCACAGCGCTATCGCAGATAGCGCTGTGGCAGGAGCAGTGGCATCAGCGAGTGCCGATATCGGTGAACTTGTCAGGGTTTCAATTAACTCCATGTTTACCTGAGGAGGTTGAGGTTCAACTGACCAAGTATGGTGTCGATGCTGCGCTGTTGACATTAGAGCTCACCGAAACGGTGCTGATGCTTGATATGCAGGGATCTATCGACATCCTTGATGCGTTAAGTGAACGGCAGATCAAAATTGCAATTGATGATTTTGGTACCGGTTACTCGTCGCTGGCTTATCTTAATCGGCTGCCGATTAACACCATCAAACTGGATCGCTCGTTTGTCGTCGGCCTCAATTTATCGGTTATCCGAGCCACGGCAGCGATGGCAACAAATCTGGGCCTCGACATCATGGCGGAAGGAGTAGAAGAGCCTCATGAACTGGCGGCCTTGCTGGCTCAAGGTTGCCACCGCTTCCAAGGCTATCTCTTTAGTACGCCATTGACCGCAGAGGAGGTGACCTTAAGCGGTTTTAAAGTGGTCAGTCCTGTGGGGTGTTTTGGTTTGCCATTAGTGATTAATGACAGATAAGCCTGATATTGATACTTTATACGGAGTAAAATACGGTTTTTTGCTACTAAGTATGATGTTTTTGCTTTGTATCATGTGGGCTGTTATTAGTGGCTGTTAGCATACGACCTCATTTTTTGGTAATGGAGTATCGCCATCATGAGGCATGCAACAGTGAGCGTCCGCTCGGACAGCCCGCCGACAGGCTGGATAAACCGCTTTCTTAATGGGGTCGAGAAAGCGGGTAATAAATTGCCTGATCCGGCTATGTTATTCCTCTATGCCCTGCTGATCGTCTGGGTTGGCTCTTGGGTGCTGTCACACTATCAGTTTGACTTAATCAATCCCCGAACCGGCGATGCAGTGGCGGTAAACAACTTGTTAACCGGTACTGGCCTTGCTGCATTTTTGGCGGGCATGGTAACGACCTTCACTGGGTTTGCTCCCCTTGGCATTGTGCTGGTTGCGATGCTGGGGGTCGGGGTGGCAGAGCAATCTGGGTTTATCAATACCGGACTTAAAAAGCTGCTCAATGTGACCCCTGCCCGTTTTTTGACCCCTATGTTGATCCTCGTGGCTATCGTCAGTCATACCGCTGCCGACGCGGGGTATGTGCTCGTGATCCCAATTGGCGGGATCATCTTTCATGCGGCAGGACGTCACCCTTTAGCGGGAATTGCCGCCGCCTTTGCGGGGGTATCTGGCGGGTTTGCCGCCAATTTTTTGCCATCAGGCGGCGATGCGCTGTTGCAGGGCTTTACCCAGTCTGCCGCCCAGCTGTTTGATCCCGATTATATGGTCAACACCCTATGTAACATTATGTTTACGGGGGCGTCATCCTTACTGATCATCTGTGTGGGCTGGTTTGTTACCGAACAGATCGTGGAACCTCGCTTGAAGCATGTTGCCCTCAATGAGGCGCTGGAAAGTGTCGACGAGATGGGGCGTTATACCCGACAAGAGAGCCGTGCGTTTCACTGGGCGGTGGCCGCCATGGGGGCCGCTATCATATTGCTGGGGCTTGCGTTGTCGCCAGTAGACTCTCCTCTACGTGCCGCAGATGGGTCAATGACTAGCTTTGCCGCACCCGTGATGCAATCGATCGTACCACTGATTTTTCTACTGTTTATTTTGCCCGGGATTGTCTACGGCTTTATCGCTGGTCGTTTCAAATCGGGTACAGATGTGATTGATGCCATGTCTGCCACCATGAATAAGATGGGCTCTTATATGGTCATGGCCTTCTTCTGTGCGCTTTTTATCAAGGCGTTTGGTGATTCCAACTTGGGGACGCTTTTTGCACTGGCTGGCGCAGAAATATTGCATACACTGGCTCTGCCGGGGGAGGTGACCATCGTTGGTATCATCTTGTTGACGGCGGTGGTGAACCTGGTAGTGGGGTCGGCCTCGGCCAAATGGGCTCTGATCAGCCCGATCTTGGTGCCAATGTTGATGGCGGTGGGGATCTCTCCTGAATTAACCCAAGCGGCTTATCGGGTCGGGGATTCAGCTTCTAACATCGTAACGCCGTTAATGGTGTTTTTCCCGTTAGTCGTGGTTTATTGCCAGCGCTATGTGAAAAGCACAGGGATCGGCACATTAGTTGCGATGATGCTGCCCTATTCGCTGGCTTTTTTGGTGAGCTGGACCCTGTTTCTCTTGCTCTATTGGACGCTAGGCTTCCCGCTGGGATTGCAAGCCCCTTATAGTTACCCTGCCCCTTAAGAGGGAGGAAGGAAACCTTGGGCTCCTCCATTTTTTTCGCTATGGTGGAGCCCTTATCTCGGAGGGGCTATGAATCCAGCAATTGACCTTATTCTTTCTCACCGTTCTATTCGGCAGTTTACCGCAGAACCGATTGAACCAACCCAGTTGGACGCGATTCTTGCCGCAGCGCAAGCCGCACCTAGCTCTAGTTTCTTACAGGCCACTAGCATCATCCGAGTCATGGCACCAGAGGCCCGTGAACAGTTAGCCGTGTTGTCTGGTCATCAGCCTTATGTTGCTCAAGCGGCTGAATTTCTTGTATTTTGTGCAGATTATCATCGTCATCGTCAGATCGTCCCTGATGCCAAGACGGGCTATGCCGAGCAGTTGCTCATCGGTGCTATTGATGGTGCCTTGATGGCACAGAATGCGTTGTTGGCCGCGCAATCCTTGGCGTTAGGTGGTGTTTATATCGGTGGTATTCGCAATAATCCTGCCGAGGTCAGTGATCTGTTGGGATTACCGCTGCACGTCATCCCGCTGTTTGGCCTCTGTTTAGGCCACCCCGCACAGGCACCGGAGCAGAAGCCTCGGTTGCCAAGAACGTTGGTCGTGCACCAAGAGTGTTACCAACATCAACTGGATCACGATCTGCTCGCGCAATATGATCAGCAGATGGAATCCTATTATCACACCCGTAGTGGTTATAATAAGCAGCAGAATTGGAGTGGTCAGGTCAGGGCTATTTTGGGCAAAGAGTCGCGTCCTTTTATGCTCGGCTTCTTACAGGCAAGAGGCTTTAACCTCAAGTAATGGGTGATGTGGGCGATATTATGGTGGAACTAGATAGGTTGCCTCATGCTGATTCTATTGGTTGATATAGCGCCTTTGGTGTCTTGTCGGGAGACCGGGTGAGACTGCATAAAGTTACTATCACTGTTCTTAAGTTATTGTAATAAAATGAAATTATACCTTTACAGGGGTGTCGGCACTTATGATTTTAACCTTGGTATTGCTGGCGATAGGCGCTCTCTTGTTTGTAGTGATCGCCTACAACGTAGTGCAGCAATATAAGCAGAAGGCCGAAGCTGACAAACGTCGGGCCGTGGCGCAGTACAAAGCGGTGGTTGATGAGACTGAAGAGGTACTGCTGCATGTTAACCTCGTCCCTTTTTCTAAGAATATGGTACTGATACTGCAAAATCGGGTGCTGGATGCCTACCGTGCTATCGCATCGGTATTGCCGAGTAATCAACTCAAGCAACGTATCGCCGACATTCAAACTCAGATTAAAAATGTTCAGGATAACTACAGCGCCCAAGACGAGGGCCACTTTAAAACACCGGAGTCTGATCGCCATGCTCTCCAGATGCTGCAACTGGTGAAGAGAATGCGTGCCGTGTTACGTGTTGAGCAGAATAAAGGTAAGATCGACCCGCAAGGTTTTGCGAAAGAAGATCGCCGCCTCGAGTTGATGCAGCTGAAAATCAATGTCGCTAATTTGCTAAAAAAGGCAGGTGAGGCGCAAGTTGATGGGCAGTTAGGTACTTGTCGGCAACTGTTAACTAAGGGATTGACAACCTTGTCCAGCCTTGCTGATAAGGATCCATACCTTCTTTCTAGGGAAGAAGAGTTCAGGTCTGGGCTTGCGTCACTCGATGCGCTGCAACAGCAAAATAATGCGCAAGATATACAAACTATGAAAGACAAAGAAGCCAATGATCTTGACCTCTTATTTCAACCGAAAAAGAAATGGTAGATATGAATCATCCACTCGATTCCACCTTGGGGCCACTGGCCCCATTTGTTTCTAATCTACTCACTGAATTAGCCGCATCAGGGGTTAACATGTCCCCTCCTCATATTGACCATCTTTGCTATCGAGCGGCCACATTGGGCGAGTATCGGCGCTTACGTCAGGTATTGGCTGCTCATGGTGAGTTACTCGTAGAGGGGATGATCGGCGGTCGCCCTATTGCCACGTATCAGCTGACTGAGCCAGTGACCTTTGACGGCTGTAGCGTGCCTTGTATCGAATTGGCCGCGCCCAAACCTGGTCGCCAGCATCGAGTGGGGTTGGAGCATATCGAATGGGTGGTTTGTTCATTAGCTGATCTCGTCGCGGATTATCCTGATGTGCCTTTCAAAACAGAAAATATGATGAAAGCCCGGAACCCAGATGTGGTCTTGGCGCTCCCATCTGGGCAAATCAAGTTTCACTTAACCTCGCTTGCTGCTGTGATTGCCGATGAGGTGTTACGTGGTGAGGTGGTGGTTGTGCCTGCTGATTATTACGCCATTCATGCTGAAGATGGTGAGGGCGTGTGACTTTCCTAAGCTAGCCAACTGGGTGGCGGCTGAGTTTCAAACGTGCTAGACCAATGCTCAACATTGCGGTTATACCGAGCACCAGCTCGATACCCAGTACCAGCCCCGTTACCCCACCTTGCTGCCAAAATGGGTGCAGATACATGCCCCCTAGGCTGGCACCGAGATAATACGCGACCAGATACAGTGATGAGGCGAGCGCCCGATGCTGAGCGACATGTTGTCCGACCCATCCACTGGCGCAAGCATGGGCAAGAAAGAAACCGAAGCTGGCGATCAGCAGAGCAATGAAAATGGCCAACAGTGAGCCATGTAGCAGCAGGAGTGTGCCGAGCGCCATCAAGATGATCCCACTTAGCAACATCCGCTCAGACCCAAAGCGATGGGTTGCACGTCCGCTTAAGCAGGAGGCGAGGGTACCGGCTAAGTAGGTGAGAAATAACATGCCAAGCCACTGGATCGGGAGCGAAAAGGGGGGGCTTGCCAGCAAAAAAGTCAGGTAGCTAAATTGATTGAGAAACACCATAAAGTTAAGCCCACCGATCAAGTAGGCGGCTACCAAGAGTGGATTTGTGAGGTGTTGGAACAAGGCTTGGGTAAATTGCCCGCGTTGGGATGAGACCGCGACGAAGTGGGTCTGACGAGGTAGCAGTCTGAAGACGATAGGGAGCAATAACAGGCTAAACAAGCCAATGCCAATAAATGCGTGTTGCCAGTCGCCGAACCAACCTGCGAGTAGGCCACTCAACACTCGGCCCGCAATGCCCCCCAGCGAGTTAGCGGCAATATATATCCCCACCGCTGAGATAAGGCCCCGTTGATCGAACTCTTCCCCCATGTACGCGATGGCGGTTGCGGGCAGCCCAGCAAGGAGCGCACCTTGCAAAAAACGCAGCAGCAACAGTAGATAAAACTCCCCCACCAGCGAAATCAATAAAGAGAGCAGAATAGCCAGCGTGAGGGTGACGAGCATGATTTGGCGTCGACCGTAGCGATCTGCCAACTTTGCGCAAAGCAACAACGCACTTGCGAGCCCTGCGGTACAGCCAGCTAGCGTCCAGCTAGCGGAGAGTGAGCTGACCGAGAATACCTGGGCGATGAGAGGTAGCAGAGGGTGCGTTTGGTAGAGGTTCAAAAACACCAAAAAAGAGCCCAAGCTCAAGGCAAGGGTGGCACGCACCCATTCACGACTACCCGCTTCAATCATATGGAGATCCAGAAAGTGTTTAGTAAAGAAAACACGATTAAGCTGGTTAACATCATATGTCGGTAAGGGGAATGGCCAAACTAGATTTCACACCGGCTAACTTGTTGGTGACCACATGGTGCCATCTTGCACAGAAGTTAGCCATTTGGTGACGTGAGTTATGGCGTCAATGGTTAAGATAGATATCTTGTTCGCCATATGACAGGTGTGGTGTGAGCGTGGCGACTTCACCCATGGGCACAGTGCCGAAAAAATAGGTGGGTACGCCTGCCTGATGACTGATCTGCTGTAATTTTGCTTTATCCAAGGCGATCTGATCTGGTAGCCAAGTGAAAACGGCTGCACAGTGGCCACTGCTTACACTTCTCTCAAGGGTTTGCTGCCAATTTTTAATTTTTCGGCTATGCACGATCAATACCCGTTTTGGATCAATACCTTGCTGTTGAAAAAGCGCCACAGCAGGGATGGTAGGTGGGGCGATCAACACTAACCAGCCGTTGCCTAATTGACTTGCATCGGTCAATGCCGTCATCAGATCGAACTCGTTACTATGCCGCTGGCGCACAGGCTCAGCGCTGTGGCCGCAATGTCTTATTGGCCAAGGCTTGCTCATGGCTAAGTGCTGCAGAGGCGTATCTAGAGGCTGGCGTTGGTTCATCTAATCACCTGTATAAATAATCAACCTGTATATATATACAGTAATCTTATCTTGTCGCAGTGACAAGACGTTTGAGTGTAAAGCGTGATCTTGGCCGTAAACGGCGCGCGCGAACATGGTGTGATCATGATGCAGTGGTGCATGGCCGCCTTTGTCCAGATCGCCGACAGCGCTTGGCAAGATGACGTGAGCGCTGATCTTCGCTAGGGTAGGCCGACAGCGCGCACAGGTGACTCGCGCATCATGAGGATCTGGCATGGTGAGAGAGGGAGGGTAAGGATGAGCAATGAGGGTGGCAAGTGGTGCCACCCAGATAGGGGCAGTGAGAGGAGAGGCCAGGGAGGAGTGACGTGGCCCTGACTTATGCCTTTTTCAAATAGGCTGCCACCAGCACAATTTGCATGCCATTGACCTTGCCCTCAATGTGGAGCGGGTTGTTGGTCAAGCGGATACCTTTGACCAAGGTTCCCCGCTTGGCCGTAAAGCCAGCCCCTTTGACGTCGAGGTCTTTGATCAGTGTCACGGCATCACCCTCTTGTAGCACCGCGCCATTCGAGTCGACGGTGACAACGCGATCATCCTCATCAGAGGCTAAACCGGCCTCGGCCCATGTTTTCACCTCTTCGTCCATGTACATCATATCAAGCAGGTCCTGAGCCCACACTTCACCGGCGCCAGCCAGTGCCTTGAGCTGGCGCCACGCCATCACTTGCACTGCAGGTACTTGGCTCCACATGCTGTCACTCAAACAACGCCAGTGGTTAACAACTAAGGTGTCAGGTTGTACTAGCTGGCCGTGGCAGGTGTCACACAGGGCGACGCTATGATCATCGTCACTGGCGGAGGAGTGGGGCACCACAAAAGCGGTCAGCGCCTGTTCGGCACCGCACAGTTCACACTTAGCGCCTGCCCGCGCCTGCAAAATCCCATTGATGCTCATATTCTCAGTCTCATTGAGTTAATTAAGAGGGATGACCCAGGCAGCATAGGCCTGCCTGCGGTAGCAAGAGGGGGCGCAGGTTAGCATACCCCCTTGGGATTGTCAGGTAGCGGTCGCATAGGGTGCGCTATTTGCGAGGTGCATTTATGGCGGCGATCGCTAGAATGAGCCTCTTTTTCATGACAGGGTGTTGCCGTGTTAGTCCAACGTTTTCAGCAACTTGATCGCTTGCTTACCCGCTATCGAACATGGTGGCAATATCAACCTTATCATCATCTTACCTTGGCGTTTGCCGAGACGGCGCCAGAGCTAGCGAGCCGTTTAGGTGCGCTCTCTCTTGAACAAATAGCCGCCCTTGATGGTGATACGACGGCACTGAGTCAATGGCTTACCCCGTGGATTGAGGAGGCGACAACCTTGCTGGCGCTCAGCGAGCTTGAGCCCTTTCAGCTTGAGCCGATCCATTGCACTAACGCCATGGCGTTACACATGCCCGGCCGTAAACAAGCACAGATAACGGCCTTTGCGGCCAGTTTACCCACTCGGCAAGGACCTTATTTAGAATGGTGTGCGGGTAAGGGGCACTTGGGGCGGCTGGTTTCGCTACATCATCACGCCCCTGTGGTGAGTTTGGAGCTGCAAGCGCCGCTGTGTGATGAGGGACGACAATTAGCGGCGCGGGATGGGGCAAACATGACCTTTCACTGTGGTGATGCGTTTAGCGCTGAGGCGTCGGCCTTGCTGGCCCCTCATCATCACGCCATGGCGCTGCATGCTTGTGGCGATCTGCATACTCATCTATTGCAGCTGGTGGCGCAGCAGCAGGCCCGTGGCGTGACGCTGTCCCCATGCTGCTATCACTTGATCCGCAGTGCAGAGTACCAGCCCTTGTCGCAGGTAGCGCAGGGGAGTGCCTTGCGCCTTGCTAAAGTGGATTTGAAATTGCCCTTGCAAGAGACCGTAACGGGGGGCGCGCGCATCAGCCGGTTACGGGAGCAAGAGGTGCTCTGGCGGTTAGCGTTTGACTGTTTGCAGCGCGAAGTACGCGGTGTGAATGAGTATCTGCCGGTGCCCAATGTGCAAAAGAGCCTGCTAACCGGTTCGTTTAAGGCATTTTGTGACTGGGCGGCTGAGCGGAAAGGACTTTGCCTGCCCAGCGGCCTTGATTATGACGGGTTTGTTGCGCAAGGTGAGCAGCGCGTTGGTGATGTGGCACGTATGGAGCTAGTTCGCCATCTGTTTCGTCGTCCGCTAGAGGTGTGGTTAGTGCTCGATCGAGCGCTTTTTTTACACGAGCAAGGGTATCAGGTGGAGGTGGGTACCTTCTGTGCCAAGCCCATGACACCACGTAATATCGTGATCCGTGCGGTGCGTCGATCCTAACAAACCGAGCAGACACGCTGCGGTGCGCTGGCTACAAGCCTTAAGCCTTAAGCCTCAGGGCTTAGGCGAATATCGCCCCCCTTGTTGCCACCAGCGCCTTTCCCTCGCCTCGTTGCTGAGCACGTGGTCGGGATTTTTTGCCCATGCCGAGGGAGTCGTCTAGCTTGATGGGTGCAAAGTGAGTCCGCTCACACTTTCTGACTAATTCTTAATTTTCGCTGTGAATTTAGTGGGGTAAGCCCCTATGCTCGGAGGGCCATTTTTTCAGGAACAAAATAAGGAGTGTTGTCATGCCAAGATGGACATATTGTGCCTGGTTAGTCGCCAGCGTTTGCGCCGTACCTGCTCACGCAGCCATGAATATTCAGCCTGATCCGCAAACCCCCGGTGGCTATGTGATTGCAAGAGCCGATGTGAAGGCGGTTGAGCAGCAAAAAACGGCAAGCCCTATGTATGGGATTTGGTCTAAGGCATTGGAAACTCGGCCTAATAAGGTGGTTGATGCCATTGAGCCTGGTTTAGCCACTAACCCTGTTAACGTGAAGCGGGTTGAGCGGGTCTTCCCCCAAGCAGAGTGGAATTTTCTGACCCAGATGGCGGCGCCTGAATATACCTATGTGCGTTTTTTACGGGCCATTGGTAAGTTTCCCGCTTTTTGTGGTGACTACAGTGATGGCCGCAATGCCGACGAGATCTGTAAAAAATCCATTGTGACCGCCTTTGCTCACTTCGCCCAAGAGACCGGTGGCCATATCGCCAAAGACAATATTTCTGATAATCCCCAAGGGTTGGAAGAGTGGCAGCAGGCGCTGGTGCATGTGCGGGAGATGGGATGGTCAGAAGGGCAGTTGGGTTACACCACCGGCTGCGGCCAAAATGATTGGCAGAACAAAAAGTGGCCCTGTGCCACGGGGCAGGGCTATTTCGGTCGTGGGGCGAAACAGCTCTCTTATCACTTTAACTACGGTGCATTTTCGGAGGCGATGTTTGACGGCGATGCCACCGTGCTGCTCAACAATCCCGGTTTAGTGGCTGACTCTTGGCTCAATCTTGCCTCTGCCATCTGGTTTTTCCTTACCCCCCAAGCGCCCAAGCCGGCCATGCTCCACGTCATAGATCGCACCTGGGTGCCATCAACGCGGGAGATCAACGCAGGGATTGGTTATGGCTTTGGCACCACGATCAATGTTATTAATGGGGGGATCGAGTGCGGCGAGCAAAACAAGGACAAGGGCCAGCCAGTCAACCGGATCCGCTACTGGGAGGGACTCTCTGAGCATTACCAGATCCCGCGCAAGAGCGATGAGAAAAATACCTGCTGGCAGCAGACGCCTTATGGCAGCCTCAACCTCAATGGCGCCACCGATGTGCTCTACACCAACTGGGATGGTAACTGGAAATACTACGCTGATCGCCCAGGCGGCTACTCCTTTGAGTGTGAATTAGTCGGGTTCCAGACGGCCTACTCTGCACTGGTGCCGGGGGATTATGAGAAGTGTGTCACCAACCGTTATGGCTCTCATGCCAGTTGGCCCAAGGTCCGCATTGTGGAGACATTGCCACCACCGGTTAATCCCAGTGAACCGCCGGTTGGCGGGGTGGCCGCGTGGGAGGCCAGTAAAGTGTATACAGCGGGGAATAAGGTGAGCCACAAAGGTGCACTCTATCAGGCCAAGTGGTGGACCCAAGGGGACGATCCCAGCAAGGGTGGGCCATGGGGCTTGGTGAGTAGCACGAAATCCTAACGGAATGACATGATTGCCGTGCAGATGAGGGGACCATAATGGTCCCCTCTTTATTGCTAGGCGATTGATAGGTGTCTGGACTTGCCCGATGACAGGTGCAAGCTACCCGTTAGGGCGTTAGGGCCGAATGTTCGGTGCTATTCGTCCACATCGAGCAACACCAAAATGGCGCTGTCTCCCCCCCATTCCCGAGGTGCCTGATGGAATGCTTGCACATGGGGGTGCTGAGCCAGCCAGCTCGGAATACGCTGCTTGAGTATGTGTTTGCCGATGCCGTGCATCACCGACGCAACGTGCAGATTTTCACGGCGGCACAGGCTGAGCAGGGCGGCTAGTTCCAGCTTGGCCTGTTGCTGATTCATGCCGTGAAGGTCCAGATAAATCTCAGGTGAATAACTCCCCCGCTTGAGCTTTTTTAACTCGAATGGCGAGATGTCTGCACGCACATAACGGGTGGGGCCATCTTGGTCGAGATAGGGCTGATACTCATCGCTGAAAAAGTGGTCAACCCCAAGCGTTTCGCGGCTTTCACGCAATAGGTGTTTCTGCTTGACCGGGCGTAACTCGGCCCTTATGGTATCTTGCTTTATTTTCCGGGTACCTTTTATCGCATCGCGAAACAGCTGGCTTTCCTCGACCGTCGGTGAAGGCGATTTTTTCATCAAAGACTCGTCTGTTAGGTATACATTTGCCCGCTATACAGTGGGTGCTTGGGCCGGATATTACTCGACTTGGAGGTGGATTTGGACAAGATATTTATCGATGAGGTGGTGGCTGAGATGCATACCATCCAGGACATGCTGCGCTGGGCCATGAGTCGTTTCAACGACGCCGGGATTTTTTACGGCCATGGTACTGACAATGCCTGGGATGAGGCTGTGCAACTGGTACTGCCCGCGTTACATCTGCCACCGGACGTGGACCCTGGAATGCGCCACTCCCGTCTGACCACCAGTGAACGTCACCGGGTCGCCGAACTGATTATTCGCCGGGTTCAAGAGCGGGTCCCAGCGCCTTACCTCACCAACAAGGCGTGGTATGCGGGGTGGGAATTTTATGTGGATGAACGGGTGCTGATCCCCCGCTCTCCCATCGCTGAGATGGTGGCCAATCGTTTTGCTCCTTTCCTTAATAACGAGCCAACTCGGATCATGGATTTATGCACGGGATCCGGTTGCATTGCCATCATCATGGCCCACGAGTTCCCCGGCGCGGAAGTGGATGCTATCGACATCAGCATCGATGCGCTGAACGTGGCCGAGCGCAATATCAACGATCATGGGTTGGAGCAGCAGGTTATCCCAATCCGATCCGATCTGTTCCGTGATCTACCAGCAGGTGATCAGTACGATCTCATCGTCTCCAATCCGCCATACGTTGATTCAGAAGATATGTCCGACCTGCCGGATGAGTTTCGTCACGAGCCGGAGCTGGCACTGGCATCAGGCTCCGATGGCCTAAAACTTACCAAGCGTTTACTCGCTCACGCCGCTGATTTTCTCAATGATGACGGCGTGTTGGTGGTCGAAGTGGGTAACAGCATGATCCACCTAGAGGCTCAGTTCCCCGAGATCCCCTTTACCTGGGTGGAGTTCGAGCATGGCGGTCACGGGGTCTTTGTGATGACCAAGGCTGAGCTGGTCGCCTATCAAGATCATTTCGCCATTTATAAGAACTAAGAGGTAACCATGGCAGGAAACAGTTTTGGCCAGCTTTTTCGGGTCACCACCTTCGGTGAGAGTCACGGCGTGGCGTTGGGTGCCATCGTTGATGGTTGCCCGCCGGGGCTTGAGATAAACGAGGCGGATTTACAGTGGGATTTGGATCGGCGCAAGCCCGGCACGTCCCGTTACACCACTCCGCGCCGCGAACCAGATGAGGTGAAGATCCTCTCTGGGGTGTTTGAAGGCAAGACCACCGGCACCTCCATTGGGCTGCTGATCGAGAATACGGATCAGCGCTCCAAAGATTACTCCGACATCAAGGACCTATTCCGGCCGGGCCATGCGGACTACACCTATCACCAGAAATATGGCCAGCGTGACTATCGCGGTGGTGGTCGTTCATCGGCGCGCGAGACCGCGATGCGGGTGGCAGCAGGGGCCATTGCCAAGAAGTACCTCAAACAGGTGCACGGCATCGAGATTATTGGCTTCCTCTCCCAGCTTGGCCCGATCAAGGCCGAGGCGTTCGACGCAGCGCAGATTGAGCAAAATCCCTTCTTCTTCCCCGATGCAGACAAGTTGGACGCGCTCGATCAATACATGCGCGATCTGAAAAAAGAGGGCAACAGCATCGGCGCCAAGGTCCAAGTCATTGCCCGCAATGTGCCGGTGGGTCTCGGCGAGCCGGTATTTGACCGGCTCGACGCTGACATTGCCCACGCCATGATGGGCATCAATGCGGTCAAAGGGGTGGAGATTGGCGATGGGTTTGCGGTAGTGGAGCAAAAAGGCTCCGAACACCGTGACCAGATGACGCCAACTGGCTTTACTAGCAATCATGCTGGCGGCATTTTGGGGGGGATCTCTTCTGGCCAAGAGATTGTGGTGAGCATGGCGCTGAAACCGACCTCCAGCATCACGGTGCCGGGCAAGACCATCAACACCGAAGGCGAGGCGATTGAGATGATCACTAAGGGACGTCACGATCCCTGTGTTGGTATTCGCGCCGTGCCCATCGCCGAAGCGATGCTTGCCCTGGTGCTCATGGATCACCTGTTGCGCCACCGAGCACAAAATCAGGGGGTCTCGACCCAGACCCCGCAGCTTCGTTAAGGGGCTGGTTAATCGTATGTTCGGCCGCCTGATGGCGGCCGTTTTTATGTGGGCCTCGGGCAAGACGTAGCGGATGACGTAACGTCCCTGCCATAAGGGCTAGGTCACTTGCCACGTAGGTCTTGCCCTCCCTACCATATCTATGCTGCAGTTCCTACCCGTCCTACCCGTCCTACCCGTCCTACCCGCGACCCTATTGATGGCGACAGGACTGGCCCTAAGAGGAAACGATCAGCGGCGCCTAGAACCAGAAGCCGATGATAAACGAGCCAGCGAGGGTCAGCATGACATTGGCTACCGCATAGGTGCCCGCATAACCCAGCGCAGGAATAGAGCTGTTAGCGGCTTCGTTGACCACATCCATGGCTGGCGCGCAGGTTCTGGCGCCAGTGATTGCCCCCAGCAGCAGGGCTGGGTTCATCTTCAGCACCCAGACCCCAAACAGATAACCCACCAGCACAGGCAGGGTGGTGACCAGCATGCCGGAGAACAGCACGATGGCACCGACTTCGCTCAGGTGATCAAGAATACCGCCGCCGGCTTTTAGACCGGTGCTGACCATAAAGACGGCTAGCCCTAAGTCTTTCGCCAGCCGCAGCGCCCCAGGCGGCACATAGCCGACCGTCGGGTGGTTGGCTCGCAGATAACCCATCAAAATACCCGCCAGCAGTAGGCCGACCGCATTGCCAAGACCAAACTCAATTTGACCAAATACCAGCGACACTGAGCCGATCAGCAGTCCCAGTACGAAGAAGGTGGTAAAGGCGACGAGGTCGGTGGTCTGGCTGTGGACACTGATAAAGCCGATCTTATTGGCCAAGAGTTTGACCCGCTGCTTTTCACCGCTGATCTGCAGTACATCGCCCTTTTGCAGCATGATGTTGCGATCAAAGGGCATCTCTATTTGTGAACGCACCACTCGATTGAGGAAGCAGCCTTTCTCAGTGAGATTGAGCTCCACCAGATGACGGCCAACCACCCCGTCATTTTTCACCACGATCTCTTCGGTGACGATTTGTAGATCCAGCAGATTGCGATCAAACACCTCTTTGCCGTTACGGTAGTTGACGTCGAGCTTTTCGTGGCTCTCGGGATAACCGACCAGGGCAATTTCGTCCCCTTCTTGAATGACGGCATCGCCATCGGGGCTGGCCAAAATACCGTTGCGGCGGATCCGCTCCACATAGCAGCCGGTATGGGGATAGATGCCGGTCTCACGTAAGGTGCGGCCACCGATCCAGGCCGCGAGTTCAGGGCCAACGCGATAGGCGCGGATGATCGGCAGATAGGTCTTGCGGCTCTCACTGTCTGAGAGTCCCCGCTCGCGGGCAATCTTCTGCGCCTCGGTATTGAGGTCGAGCCGTGCCAGCGAGGGGAGATAGCGTACCACCAGCATCAGGCCCACTAGACCCACCAGATAGGTCAGGGCATAGCCGATCCCCATATTATCGAGCACCGCTTGCATATCGGTTTGGTGAGGTAAATTAAGCAGGCCGCTGCGCAGGGCATCTTGCGAGCCCACTAACGCGGGGGTCGAAGTCAAGGAACCCGCCAAAATACCTGCCGCCATCCCCGGCCCAAGGTCAAAGAACTTGGCCAAGCCGACGGTCAGCAGTAGCGCCGTCAATAAAATCACCAGCGTTAAGGTGATGTAATGGATACCGTCACGTAAAAATACGCTAAAGAAGTGCGGACCTGCCTCAATGCCAACGCAGAAAATGAACAGCATAAAGCCGATATTTTCGGTGGTGACGGTAAATTCGAAGCCAATCTGCCCAAACAGCAGCGCTGTAAATAGCACGCCAATGGTATTACCAATTTGGAAGCTACCGAGCCGAACTTTGCCCAGCAGCAGGCCAAAGGCCAATACCACAAACAGCAGGAGCGAATCACTTTGATGAAGCAGTGTCACAAAATCGATGGTCATACCCGGAAAAACCGAGGAAAAAGTGGGGGCACTATTGTGCCGGAACTCGGCATCAGAGAGAAGTATGCGACATCGATTAATCGTGAGAGAGCGGCCACCTAAGTCATGGGTTCGGCAGCTGGAGGGACTGCTGCGACATTTTCAGCCGTAAAACAGGCTGTCAATTAGTGAAAGATACTATCAGCAAGGAAGTTGCCGCTCAGCCGTCACAGGCTTTATAAACTGCTGTTTAGGTGACGAAATATCACGAGTTTCAGCAGATTCAACCAGAGCGGACGGCAGGCTAGAAACAGCAAAAGCAAGGAGAGGGTAACCTTCTTATTGGGATTGTGCGCTCCATAAGGGATACAAAAGATGTCTTTAAAACGCCTCAAACATCACCCCAGTCTGGGGGAAATTGGGAGGAGGGCTAAAACAGCATAAAATCAGGTCAATGGTCAGTCACTCTGTTCAAATAGGGTAACGAGCGGCTATCCCTCATCCTGACTGGCTTGGCGCTAGTTACCCACAGAAATTGTGGATAACCCTGTTGATGAATCTTGAAAACCGGCTGGAAAGGCACGCCAGCTCTGGTGTGCAAGGGGTGTTTAAAAATTATCTCAAAAAATAACTTTTGATAAAAATCAAATAGTTATATTCGGTAGTCGAAAACACTGTCATGGGAAATCGGTGACTAATGGGGATCAGAGAGTGCGGCAGGGGAGGTTGTGCATTAAAACTGTAAGCGACAAGTAATAAAGTGGATAACTTGCACCGAAATGGTGAAAATTAAGTGTATCCAATATGAGGTGAGGCGCAAAATTAGGCTAGCTATCTGCTGCTTTACGCGACAGCGTGATGTACACCGTGCCGACTGAATGGTTAAAGCACGCTAGGCAGGGAGGGGGATAATACAGAAGCAACAAAAGGGGGTCAAGCCTTCCTGGTTATCCTTGGTGGTATCTCATCAGAAGGCACTCGGTTACACTGCACTTCTTGCTGTTTTGTGTCGGGAGTGTCCATGAGCAAACCGTTTAAACTTGCCAGTCAGTTCCAACCTGCTGGTGATCAACCTGCTGCGATCGCTCAGCTGCTCGATGGCATTGAGTCGGGGCTCGCTCATCAAACCCTGCTGGGCGTCACAGGGTCGGGCAAA
This sequence comes from Aeromonas cavernicola, assembly GCF_002795305.1. Taxonomy (GTDB): domain Bacteria; phylum Pseudomonadota; class Gammaproteobacteria; order Enterobacterales; family Aeromonadaceae; genus Aeromonas; species Aeromonas cavernicola. The sequence goes on along the minus strand of NZ_PGGC01000015.1, from coordinate 22,462 downwards.
ACCTTCACCATGGCCAATGTTATTGCGACCCTCAATCGTCCGACCATGATCATGGCTCCTAACAAGACCCTTGCAGCCCAGCTCTATGGCGAGATGAAGGAGTTTTTCCCCGACAACGCGGTGGAGTATTTCGTCTCCTATTACGACTATTACCAGCCCGAAGCCTATGTGCCGACCACCGACACCTTTATCGAGAAGGATGCGTCCATCAACGATCACATCGAGCAGATGCGATTGTCGGCCACCAAGGCGCTGCTGGAGCGGCGCGATGTGGTGATCGTGGCTTCGGTGTCGGCCATCTATGGTCTGGGAGATCCGCAAGCCTACCTCAGCATGATGCTGCACCTGAAAGTGGGGGATGTGATTAACCAGCGGGATATCCTGCGCCGCCTCGCCGAACTGCAGTACACCCGCAACGACATGGCGTTCCAGCGCGGCACCTTCCGAGTGCGTGGTGAAGTGATCGACATCTACCCTGCCGAATCGGACAAGCTGGCGCTACGAGTCGAGCTGTTTGACGAGGAGGTGGAGCGGCTCTCCCAGTTTGATCCCCTGACCGGTGCCATCGAGCAGACGGTGGTGCGTTATACCATTTATCCCAAGACCCACTACGCCACCCCCCGCGAGACTATCCTCGGTGCCATCGAGCATATCAAGGCGGAGCTCAAAGGGCGGCGTGAGCAGCTGATGTCGCTGAACAAGCTGGTGGAGGAGCAGCGCATCAGCCAGCGCACTCAGTTCGACATCGAAATGATGCAGGAGCTGGGCTACTGCTCGGGCATCGAGAACTACAGTCGTTACCTCTCTGGCCGTGCGCCGGGGGAGCCGCCGCCCACCCTGTTTGACTACCTGCCGGGGGACGGCCTGCTCATCATCGATGAGTCCCACGTCACGGTGCCGCAGATCGGCGCCATGTTCAAAGGGGACCGCTCCCGCAAGGAGACCCTGGTGGAGTACGGCTTCCGGCTCCCCTCGGCGCTGGACAACCGCCCCCTCAAGTTTGACGAGTTCGAAGCGCTGATGCCGCAGACGGTGTTTGTCTCAGCGACCCCCGCCCCTTATGAGTTGGAGAAATCCGGTGGCGATGTGGTGCAGCAGGTGGTGCGCCCCACTGGTCTGCTCGATCCGGAGATCGAGGTGCGTCCGGTGACCACTCAGGTGGACGATCTGCTCTCCGAGATCCGGCTACGGGTCGCGGTGCAGGAGCGGGTGCTGGTCACCACCCTGACCAAGCGGATGGCGGAAGACTTGACCGAATATCTGGCGGAGCACGACGTCAAGGTGCGCTACCTTCACTCCGATATTGATACGGTCGAGCGGGTGGAGATCATCCGCGATCTGCGCCTCGGTAAGTTTGACGTGCTGGTGGGTATCAACCTGCTGCGGGAAGGGCTCGATATGCCGGAAGTGTCGCTGGTGGCCATTCTGGATGCGGATAAAGAGGGATTCCTGCGCTCCACCCGCTCGCTGATCCAGACTATCGGTCGGGCGGCCCGTAACCTCAACGGCAAGGTCATCCTCTACGGTGATACCATCACCAACTCGATGAAGGTGGCGATTGAGGAGACCGAGCGGCGCCGCAGCTTGCAGCATACTCATAACCTCGAACATGGCATTACCCCCCAAGGGCTCAACAAATCCATTGGTGATGTGATGGACATCGGGGGCAGCCGCAGCGCCGGTAAACTAGGTAAGGGGAGCCGTAAGGCCGCCGAGCCGCAAGGAGAGTACCATGCCCGCTCGGCCAGCGAGATTGCCAAAGAGATCAAACGCATGGAAGAGCAGATGTTCCAGCATGCCCGGGATCTGGAGTTCGAACAGGCAGCGGCATTGCGAGATCAGATCCAGCGGCTACGCGGTGAGTTGATCGAGTCATGAGCCGTAAACGCTGGCTGATCTGGCAACGACTGCGCCGTCTCTATCAGGGCTTTCGCCATCCAGCGACCCCTTGGTGGGCGAGGGGGCTGGTGATCCTTATCCTGCTTTATGGCATCAGTCCGGTGGATTTTATCCCCGACGTGATGCCCTTGCTGGGCTGGCTCGATGACGTGACCTTGCTGCTGGTGTTGCTGTGGGGCTGGGAGCGTTGCTTGCCCCCCGCAGTGCGCCGTGCTCTAGAGTAGGTCCTTCCCTGGGTTTGCCGTATTTATCTGGCTCCGGAGATAGCACAGTGAGCCCCTTGAGGGGGGGCGGAAAGTGATGGCGTTTGAGGTTGCTGCTGGTGGGGTAAAAAAGAGGTGAGTTCGATGATTGTGGCCCAGATGGCATTGGCGTAGACTCCACGCCGTTCACTTTATGGGTATGGAAAAATGGATCTGATCCTCTTTGTAATCGACTTTATTCTGCATGTTGACGTTCATCTTAGAGAGCTGTTTGAAAATTACGGCGTCTGGGTTTACGCGATTTTATTTCTCATCATCTTCTGTGAGACCGGACTGGTGGTGACCCCTTTCCTGCCGGGTGACTCCCTGCTGTTTGCGGCGGGTGCGCTGACAGTGGGCAGTGTACTGGATGTGCACACCTTGGTCGGACTTTTGATCATCGCTGCGGTGCTCGGTAATGTGGTCAATTACACCATCGGTCACTTTTTCGGTGAGCGACTGTTTCGCAATCCTGACTCCAAAATATTCCGTCGCGACTATTTGGACAAGACCCATGGGTTTTATGCCAAGCATGGCGGCAAGACCATCATCATCACTCGATTTCTGCCCATTGTGCGTACCTTTGCTCCCTTTGTGGCTGGCATGGGAGCAATGACCTATCCGCGCTTCTTGGCGTTTAATTTGGTTGGCGCCGTGCTGTGGGTTGTCTCATTTGTTTATGCGGGCCATTTCTTTGGCAACTTACCGGTGTTTCGCCAAAACTTCACGTTGCTCATCTTCGGCATCATCGGCATCTCGGTATTGCCGATGCTGATTGGTGTTGCCAAAGCGAAAATGAGCAGTCGCAGCTCCGACTAATCAATGTGCTATCTGTTCGGTAAAGAGAAAGAGGGAGCCACTTTGTGGCTCCCTCTTTCTCTATGACCTGATCTAGCTGTCTTTATCAGTTGCAGCAGCGTCTTTTTATCAGATCCACGATGGCGATGACGATAAAAACCAGCAGATATGCCGCAAAGAAAGCGACTAACCATTGGGGCATGGAAAAACTTAAGAATTGCCAAGTGATCTCTCCGCAATCCCCGCTGGGGAGAAAAAGCCAAGGCAGCCACTGATCCAGCGGTAACCAGCTAGGGAAATCGGCATAAGGACTGCAAACATTGAACGGTGAGGGGTTCATCTGATAGTCGACATGTTTGAGTGCTAGCTGAAGCCCTTTGAGTGAGCTGTAACCCCACAATAACATCGCTCCCCAGCGTATATACCACTTCTGCGGTGCAGCCATCCCAAGCAATCCTGCGCACAGCACGCCTAACACAGCCAAACGTTCATAGATACACATTACACAAGGCTGCAGGCCTAGCACATGCTGGAAAAAAAGTGCGCACAGTTCTAGGAAAAGGGCGGAGGCCGCTAATAATCCCCATGCTAGTCGGGTGGTGACTAGATGGCGCAAAAATTCGATCATCTTATTGATCTCGCAGTAAAAAGAGTGACCGAATTAGAGCAGAGCGAGCACCAAAAAGAAAGGGCCCTGATGGGCCCTTGGCGGTTAGTGTATGGCAGGTGGGCTGATTGGTAGTGTGGTGTGGGGGATCAACCATCCCGACTGGTAGAACCATTCTGTTAATGGGGCAAGCAGTAACTCTACCGAGAAAAAGCCGACTAAACCCAGTACTAAGGTATAGGGTAGGGCCATCCAGACCATGCGACCATAGGAGAGGCGAAGCAGCGGCGCCAATGCCGAGGTGAGCATAAACAGGAAGGCAGCTTGGCCATTAGGGGTTGCCACTGAGGGTAAGTTGGTGCCGGTGTTAATGGCCACGGCCAGCAGATCGAACTGCGCACGATCTATCGCACCGTTAAGTAGTGCAGTTTTTACTTCATTGATATAGACAGTGCCGACGAAGACGTTATCGCTGACCATCGAGAGTAAGCCATTGGCGACATAAAAGAGTGCTAGTTGCTGCTCTTTCTCTGCAGATAGAACCCATTCGATCACCGGCTTAAATAGCTGCTGGTCAATGATCACGGCCACTACGCTGAAAAAAACGGCTAACAGAGCGGTAAAAGGAAGTGCCTCTTCAAAGGCTTTGCCTAGGGCGTGCTCTTCTGTAATACCAGTAAATGAGGTAGCTAAAACAATCACGGAGAGGCCGATGAGGCCTACAGCCGCTAGATGAAGTGCCAGGCCAACGATCAGCCAAACAGCGATTAATCCCTGTACAATCAACTTAGCTTTATCCTGTGGAGTACGTTTAGCATTCTCATGCTGGTTGTACTCTTCCATGATCCGGCGTACTGAGTCTGGCAGCGTGGTGCCGTAACCGAACCATTTCATCTTCTCGACCAACACACAGGTTAATAGACCGCAGATAAAGACAGGCAGTGAAACGGGGGCCATTCGAATGGCAAATTCACTAAACTGCCATCCGGCCTGCTCTCCGATAATAAGATTTTGTGGTTCGCCTACCAGAGTACACACGCCACCCAATGCTGTACCGATAGCGGCATGCATCATCAGGCTGCGTAAAAAGGCGCGAAACTGCTCAAGAGCCTGACGGTGATTTTCTTCTACCTCTTGATCATGGGTATGGTCATGTACGTGAGTAAACCCCTTCCCTGACGATACCTTGTGATAGATAGCGTAGAAGCCTGTAGCAACGCTGATGACGACGGCAATCACGGTCAGAGCATCTAGGAATGCCGAGAGGAAAGCGGAAACGAGACAGAATGAGAGAGAAAGTAACGTTTTAGAGCGAACGCCAATCAATAATTTAGTAAATACGTAAAGCAATAACTGCTTCATGAAGTAGATACCTGCGACCATAAAGACCAGCAGTAATAGCACTTCAATATTGGCAACCAACTCATGCTTTACCTGATCTGCGGAGGTCATGCCAATCAGCACCGCCTCAATCGCTAATAGGCCACCTGGTTGTAAGGGGTAGCACTTAAGAGCCATTGCCAATGTGAAGATAAATTCGGCAACGAGTAACCAACCCGCCGCAAAAGGGTCAAGATAAAAAGCAATGGGATTAACCAACAAAAAAATAAAAATAGCACTCTTGTACCATTGTGGTGCATGGCCCAAGAAGTTCTTGGCAAATGCGTTCCCTAGACTCATTGACATAATGATGATCTCAGTGTGGTTGTTGGAAATGACAGTGATTCAATCTTGGTGTTTGGATATAAGCCCCTTATCAGTCAGATAGCATCGAGATATTAGGTAAAAGAATGATCGATTTGTCTCCAAGCTTATGTCGGTTTTACTGCAACTGACAGGGGGAACCGATACCGTGCGTTATATTAGCGCTGAAAATAGGTGCTATTTCATCGAGCCTCTTGTTGACATCATCCATATTATGGTCAAGACCCTGCTTTTCATCACCTACGACTCTCGATGTCATTGATGGTCGATTTATCATTGCTTTCACATCTTCCGCGCTATTAATAAAATGAACTATGAGTGTTGCTCCCCTCCAGTTGATTGTGCTTTATCTCACAGCAAGACCGACGGGGTGCTGTCGGCAGTGATATACATGTTCACTCCTCTGAATATGGATTAAGTAACAAGCGAATCCTTTCGATCAAAGGGCTGCTAGTCAACCACCGTACATCAACAGGAATACTGCACTGGATATCGGCTTGAACGTGCTGAACTGAAGCTGTATGGAGACGCTGTCGAGAGAAAAATAGTGTTTTGTCCCAACGAGATAGCACGGAACAATACTCAATAAGGCGCAGGCATGGAATGCTCGATCCTCCCGGCAATGGCACGGAGGCAGCAAGTGACTACCACTGTGGATGAGAGAGGCGACTTTGCCGCAAGCTGCGGCTGTCAGTATCAATCTGGCAAGATGTTCCGCCAGCGATAGGTGAAGTGAAGTCGGGTGATCGCCTCCTTTTTAGCCATCTTTTTCCACTCTTCACCGGGGTGGAGGTGGCGGCAGTAGCCACTCCAAGATTCTGGGTTAACGTCCAATGACGATGCGCTTCTGTGGCTGGAATTCATATAACGCCAATCAACATCTTCTCGGCTTTATAGTCCTCATCTAGTGAGTGTCATGTTTGTGCAACACAAGAGGCTATGACCTTATAGCGGCTAGGAGGCCGCATCACGAACCTCGCAAAGGTGGAGATGTGTGAGCAGAGGACTGACCTTATGCTTGCCAGCATTCGCTGCTTTGATATGATTCGTCAGCCTTTTTTCGTTCTACAACAGAGTTAATTCATGGTCATAAAAGCGCAGAGCCCTGCGGGGTTTGCCGAGGAATACATTATCGAGTCCATCTGGAACAATCGCTTTCCTCCAGGATCAATACTCCCTGCTGAGCGCGAATTGTCCGAGTTAATCGGTGTAACACGAACGACTCTACGGGAGGTATTGCAGCGCTTAGCACGTGATGGCTGGTTAACCATCCAGCATGGCAAACCAACAAAAGTCAATAATTTCTGGGAAACATCAGGCCTGAACATCCTAGAGACCTTAGCTCGGCTAGATCAGGATAAAGTGCCTGATTTGGTTGCTCAGCTGCTGTCAGCTCGAACCAATATTTGTACTATTTTTATCCGCGGTGCTATTCGCAATAATCCTGAACTTGCGGCCGAACTTCTGCGGGGCGCGAGTGACGTAGAAAAAAGTGCTGAGGCTTACGCCGAATTTGATTATCGTCTTCATCATCAGCTCTCCTTCGCTTCTGGTAATCCGATTTACGCATTGATCCTCAATGGTTTCAAAGGCCTATATAGCCGTGTTGGCAGTTATTATTTTTCTGACAAGCAGGCTCGTGAAACCGCCGACGCCTATTACAAAACCTTGCTGACGCTCGCCGAGAATAAGGATCATGAAGCCGTGTTCATGACGGTACGTCAGTACGGTATTGAGTCTGGCAAGATATGGACACGTCTAAGATGTGACATGCCGAGTGACCTCTGTGATAACTGAGTTTACCCTGCCATGTTGTGACGCGCCTTCGGGCGCGTTTTTGTTATTGGCGAACGGGCTGGTATCTGTTGAGGGCGCGTCATTGCCTGATAAACATGAAAATAATTAAGGATAAAATTGATCTGGCGCAAATAACCCTTCTGTTTATTACTTTAGTGGCATATGACAGGGTTCTTTATTAGGGCCAAATAGCTTTATAACGGTGGCATCTCACTGTTCCACCGTTGGTCTATCTCACTCTATTAGATGAGGGAATGTTATGAGTCTTCTTGAGCACACGATATGGACAGTATTAGGGTATGGGGTTATGCCCTTTATTTTTCTCAGTGGTTTTGTCGCGGTCGCGGTAACCTGCTGCGTATTACTCAATCTATTTGGTATCGAGCCCCAGCATAACAGCTCAAATTCCTAACAATCATACAGGCCATGTCCCACATGTGATTGAATAGACGTCATGGTCATCCGAAAACACGTAAAAAAGACCCCGTTCTGTTGAGAACGGGGTCTGTCGTGATGAGGCGTGAAAAGAGAATGGGGATGAGCTGACTCAGCCGGCGATCACGCTTTAAATTTGCTAAACACTAACGATGCGTTCGTACCGCCAAAGCCGAAGCTATTAGACATCACGGTATTGAGGTCTGCTGTTTGATATTCACGTACGATTGGCAGTCCTTCGGCTTTTTCATCCAAGGTTTCAATATTGATACTTGGGGCGATAAAACCGTGCTCCATCATGAGCAACGAGTAAACAGCTTCATGTACGCCAGCTGCGCCTAAAGAGTGCCCTGTCATTGCTTTTGTAGCGGATATTTTAGGGGCGTTGCTGCCAAACAATGTGTGAATAGCTTCTAACTCTTTCACGTCACCGACTGGGGTCGACGTACCATGAGTATTGATGTAATCCACCTTGCCTACTGTTTGCATCGCCATCTTCATACAACGCACGGCACCTTCGCCACTCGGAGCGACCATGTCATAGCCGTCTGAGGTAGCACCATAGCCGGTGATTTCAGCATAAATATGAGCACCACGAGCCAGTGCATGTTCCAGCTCTTCGACCACCAAAATGCCACCACCACCAGAGATCACGAAACCATCGCGGTTGGCGTCGTAAGTACGGGAGGCTTGTTCGGGTGTGTCATTGTACTTTGTGGAGAGAGCCCCCATGGCATCAAACTGAGTCGTCATAGACCAATCCAACTCTTCACCGCCACCTGCGAAGACCACATCTTGTTTACCTAACTGGATCAGCTCCATCGCATGGCCAATGCAGTGAGCGGATGTCGCACAGGCAGAACTAATGGTGTAGTTAACCCCTTTGATCTTGAAGGGGGTTGCCAAGCAAGCCGAGGTGGTTGAGGACATGGTGCGAGGAACCATGTACGGGCCCACCCGCTTAACGCCTTTTTCACGGGCAATATCACATGACTCAAGCTGGTTCTTAGCTGATGCGCCACCTGAGCCGACAACGAGCCCCGTGCGTTCGTGCGAGACTTGTTCTTCCGACAACCCAGCATCTTCGATGGCTTGCTGCATAGACAAATAGGCATAAGCAGCCGCGTTGCCCATAAAACGCATGACTTTACGGTCGATCAGTTCAGACGGTTCGAGTTTGATGTCACCCCAGACACGGCTACGCAGATTGTACTGCTCAAATTGCGTCGAATAAGTGATGCCAGATTTACCTGCTTTGAGGGAGGACAGCACTTCTTCTTGGTTGTTGCCGATACTGGAGATGATGCCGATACCGGTGATCACTGCTCTTCTCATTAATTCATCTCGTCTGGAAAAATTGGCGCCAATTCTACCTGTTTTTAGCAGGCCAACTGGTCTGCTTTCACTGTGTTGGCGAAAATGGAGCCACTATAAGTGGGAGGCCGATTCTAGCATGGTGTTTACTTGCTGTCACAAGTGACGGGTCATCCTGATATGGGGCGAGTGACGGTATAGTTTAAGCAAGAAGACCGACCCAATAAATATCTCGGTCAATATTGTGTCAGTTGTTAACGTGGGTGAGGATTTCCCCTACTGCAATCTTAATTTACCAAAATGACTGTCTGCCCCGAGTTTTGATTTTTTGAATCCGATGATAGGGATAGGTCATCACAATCCATGCCTTCTTATCACGATTGACTATCTTGGTAATATAAATAAAGTCGCGATTCATGGTGGAATAAACATCTTGATGAATATCGGGATGAGCTGAGCTGCGTGTTATTTCATTGGCAATGAAAATCATGGTATCTCCATGTCGTCCCATTATGCCTTGATGCGTTAAAAATTCACCGCGTGCTTTATTGTGAATAATGTTTTTGGCATAACCAAACTTGCAGCTTGAATAAAAAGAGAGATTGCCACGTTCGTATTGCTGTTGGTAATCGCAGCCAAGCCCGTTAATAAAAGGAGAGGCGGAGTAAATGAGTAACAACCCCAAACTAATCCATTTTAAGGATTTGTAAGTTATCAATGTCTTTATCATACCCATAGAGATATACCCCTTCATCATTACTGCTTGTTTCTTCTAAGTGGTCCAGTTCATGACGATCAAGTTCGCTATAACCACAAAAAATAGCTTGATTTATTTCTTGACAAAATAGTGGGGTGTCCAGCGTAAAGAGAAACAGCGACCAAAGTGATAACAAAATGATAACGCTATAAAAAAACAGCTCAATTAAGACAACCGACGCTCTTTTAATAAGGGAGGACGGGACGCCATCCGCATCAGGAGTATCGTTTACGGTCAGTGGGAGAATACCGTTAGCGGCTGTTGGATAAGAGGTCAGTGCCAGTGAGCCCTCGGGAGTATCAAGCGGCTGTATGGCGTGAAAGATATAGCCTTTTCTGTGACGCGTTTCAATAAAGTCATCCGTGGCTACCGCCAGCAGAATTTTTCTGATGTTTTTGATCGCCACCGTGAGTGAATTGGGGAGCACCACTTTACCTGGCCAGCCAATCTCAAGTAATGCTTCCTTGGTGATCAGTTCACCAGGATGATCAATCAGGCACTGTAATACCAAGCTTTCACTGGCATTCAGTTGTCCAACAATTGTACCTTGGTAAGTCACATCACCTGTTTCAGGATTTAGCGAAAACATATTTTCCGATTATCCAACATGACCAATAAACCTACAGGTAATAGTGATTTCATTAACCAAACGGCGATTGTACATGATTGGGTAGCCGAGTAGCAAACGATATAGAGAGATGGCAGTACATGCATTAATTCACGGCTTGTCTATCGGCTATAACAATATTGAACAAGGTCTGATTACCCTACTGCATATAACTCGGATGACGGCTTATTAGGCTATTTAGAGTAACGTTTAACGAGCGATTATTTAATAACAGGTAAATGTATATTCCATTGCGATATATCGTATGGCAGCTATTTACGCTAACCAGACGGTGATAGATAGCAGGCGCGGGCGAGCTCAGGTATAGTCCTGCGCCATTCGTATGAGCCATGGGTGGCATGGCGTAATGCGGGCATTCCCCGCGATGAGTGAGGCGCATTATGAAGTTCAGTCCCCTGCTTGATGAGATGATGAAGGCTTTGCAGGTGTTGCCTGGGGTAGGGCCCAAATCGGCTCAGCGCATGGCGTTTACGTTGCTTGAGCGTGAGCGAAGCGGCGGCTTGCGGTTGGCTCAGCTACTGTCGCGGGCACTGACGGAGATTGGTCATTGCAGCCATTGCCGTACTTTTACCGAGAATAATGTATGTGAGATCTGTGCTAATCCCAAGCGGGAAGAGAATGGGCTGCTGTGCGTGGTAGAGAGTCCGGCGGATGTCGCGGCGATTGAGCAAACGGGCCAATTTTCGGGACGTTACTTTGTCTTGATGGGGCATCTCTCCCCCCTTGATGGCATCGGCCCAGCAGAGCTAGGCCTAGATATACTGGAGCGGCGTTTAGGGGAAGAGGCGATCAGTGAGCTGATTTTGGCGACCAATCCGACGATCGAAGGCGATGCCACCGCTTGGTATATTGCTGACATGGCCCGCGCAGTCGGTGTGAAGGTGAGCCGGATTGCCCATGGTGTTCCTGTTGGCGGTGAGTTGGAGCTGGTGGATGGCACGACCCTATCTCACTCGATCATGGGGCGTCAGCCCCTCAATTAAGCCAACGCCAGCCCCTAGCTTGGGCGTGTATCTGACATTTCCACCCCACTACCTCGGGTTGGGAATGTCAGGGGCAGCGGGTGTTGGCGGGAGGTAAACCTCACCCTTCACACTCATTGACCACATGCCCCTTGAAATGCCGTACACAGGCCCCATCTTGGATAGTGAATCTGTTCAACCCGAATTGTCTGAGGATAATGTCGATGACCCAAAGTGTTCACACCGAAACCCACGGCTTTCAAACTGAAGTCAAACAACTGCTGAGCCTGATGGCCCACAGCCTCTACTCCAACAAAGAAGTGTTCCTGCGTGAGCTTATCTCCAACGCCTCCGATGCGGCGGACAAGCTGCGTTTCAAGGCGCTTTCCGATGACTCTTTGTTCGAAAACGACGGCCAGTTGCGCGTGCGTCTGGTAGTCGACAAAGAGCAACATACCCTGACCATTTCCGATAACGGGATTGGGATGACCCGTGATCAAGTGATTGAGCATCTGGGTACCATCGCTAAATCTGGTACGGCCGAATTTTTCAAAAACCTCTCTGGTGATCAAGGGCGTGACTCCCAGTTGATCGGTCAGTTTGGGGTCGGTTTCTACTCCGCTTTCATCGTGGCCGACAAGGTGACGGTCATCTCTCGTGCGGCTGGCAGTGAGCCTGAGCAGGGGGTGCAGTGGGAATCGCAAGGGGAAGGCTCCTTTACCGTGGCGCAAGTGACCAAAGCCGGTCGCGGTACTGACGTGATTTTGCACCTGCGTGCTGAAGAAGAGGAATTTCTCGACGACTGGCGGCTGCGCTCGGTGGTCAGCAAATATTCTGATCACATCAGTGTACCGGTCGAAATGTTCAAAGAGGGCACCCCGGATCGGGAAGAGGACGGTGAAACCATCGTCGGTACGCCGGGTGAATGGGAGCAGGTCAACCGTGCCACGGCACTGTGGACCCGCAACCCGAAAGACATCAAGGACGAGGAGTATCAAGAGTTCTACAAGCACGTCGCCCATGACTTTGAAGATCCGCTGCTCTGGGGTCACAACCGAGTGGAAGGGGCGCAGGAGTACACCAGCCTGCTCTATGTGCCGGCCCGTGCCCCGTTTGACCTCTACAACCGCGAGCAGAAGCACGGTCTGAAGCTCTACGTGCAGCGCGTCTTCATCATGGATGATGCCGAGCAGTTTATGCCGACCTACCTGCGTTTTGTGAAAGGGGTGCTGGACTCGAACGATCTGCCGCTCAACGTCAGCCGCGAAATTCTGCAAGACAACAAAGTCACCGCCTCCTTGCGCAAAGCCTGTTCCAAGCGGGTGCTGACCATGCTTAACAAGCTAGCCAAGGATGACAGTGAGAAGTACACCAAGTTTTGGGCTGAGTTCGGCAATGTGTTGAAAGAAGGCCCCGCCGAGGATTACGCCAACCGCGAAGAGATTGCCAAACTGTTGCGTTTTGCCAGCACTACAGGGGAAGGTGAAGCCCAGACCGTCTCTTTGGAGGATTACGTTGGCCGGATGAAGGAAGGCCAGCAGAAGATCTACTACATCACCGCGGACAGCTTTGCCGCCGCCAAAAACAGCCCTCATCTGGAGATCTTCCGTAAGAAGGGCGTCGAAGTGCTGCTGATGTGGGAGCGGGTCGACGAGTGGTTGATGAGCCACCTGACCGAGTTCGATGGCAAACAGCTGATCTCCGTCACCCGTGGCGAGCTGGATCTTGGCGAGCTGGAAGACGATGCGTCCAAGCAGGCGCAGGAGGAAGCCGAGAAGGCCAACGCCGGTCTGGTGGAGCGGGTTAAACAGAGTCTGGGTGAGGCGGTGAAAGAGGTGCGTGTTACCCACCGTCTGACTGATTCACCATCGTGCATCGTCACCGATTCTTACGGCATGAGCACCCAGATGATCAAGCTGATGCGTGCGGCTGGCCAAGCGGTACCAGAGCAGAAGTATATTCTGGAGCTTAACCCCGATCACGCCTTGGTGAAGAAGCTTGATACCATCGAGGATGACGCACTGTTTGGTGAGTGGGTGGCCCTGCTGCACGAGCAGGCCCAGCTGGCTGAGCAGGGTGGCTTGAACGATCCGGCCAGTTTTGTCTCGCGGGTTAACCGCCTGCTGCTGCAAGCCTAAGCCGCCACCGCGCGCAAAAAGCCCACTGCATGCAGTGGGCTTTTTTGATCCCGCCGTGTGAGAGCTGCGGGGAACAACGGCAAGGGAGGCGGCCAGCGCCTCTCTATTTGCGGTATTCGTTGTTGTAGTTCTGGATCAAGCGGCGGGTCACCTCATGCTGGGGATCGGCAAACACCTTGAGGGTCTTACCGCGCTCTACCACTCGTCCCTCGTGCATCACCAGCACTTCATCGCTGATATGGCTAACAATGCCAAGGTCATTGGCCACGATCACGTAACTGAGGCCCATGGTCTCTTGCAGCTCCAGCAGTAAATTAATGATTTGAGAGCGCACCGAGATATCGAGGGTTGAGAGGGCTTCATCGGCTACCACGATCTTGGGATTGAGGATCAATGCCCGGGCTAGCGCCACCCGTTGCTGTTGCCCCGAGGAGAGCATCTGCGGGTAGAAACGAGCGTGATCCGGCAACATGCCTACCATGCGCAGGGTCTGTACCACCTTGTCGCGGCGCTCTTCTTCACTCATCTCGGTATTAAGGCGCAGCGGTGTTTCTAAGATCTGACCGACCCGGATCTTACGGTTTAGGGACGTATTGGGGTCTTGAAAGATCATCCGCAGCAGCTTGCAGCGGGTCTGATAATCGCCATGCATCATTAAGCGACCCTGAATGGCGATATCGCCACTGGTCGGCTCGATCATGCCAGCCAAAATACGGGCGAGGGTACTTTTGCCTGAACCAGCCTCCCCAACCAGCGCTAAGGTTTGGCCGACCTCCAGATCAAACGACAGCGGTTTGATGGCCTCCACCGCTTGGCGACGAAACAGCCCAGTGCGGTTTTGATAGGTTTTGCTCAGGCTCCTGACCTGCAACAAGGTGGGCTCGCTGACCGGCACGGCGCTGGTCGGGGGAGGGGGTATGGTGATCATTTTTTCGGCTCCTCCATGTTCAGCGGAAAGTGGCAGCTAAATTGATGGCCCTTAATTTTGTTCATCAGCGGCGTTTGTACACACTGTTTCTGGGCATAGGGGCAGCGGGGCCCGAGCCGACAACCGATGGGCAAATGCTGCAGCGGCGGGATGACACCGGGCAGGGTGTCCAGGCGCGATTTGTGGCGCACCAGCTTATCAAGGTCTGGGATCGATTTGAGCAGCGCATCGGTATAGGGATGGTGGGGGGTCTCTAAAATCTGCTCGCGGGTGCCCACCTCCACCATCTGACCGCAGTACATCACATTAATGGTGTCAGTCAGATTAGCGATGGCGGCGATGTCGTTACTGATGATCAGGATGGTGGTGTTGCCCAGCTTGTTCATCTTGTCCAGCAGCCGCAGGATCTGGGAGTGGGTGGTGGACTCCATGGCGCTGGTGGGTTCATCCGCTACTAAGAGGCGCGGTTCGTTGGCAATCGCCATGGCGATCATCACTTTTTGGCACATGCCATCTGATAGCTCGTGGGGGTAAGCGCGCATCACTTTACGGTGATCCTTGACCCCGACTCGGTGCAGCAGGGCAATGGCTTTTTTCTTACGCCATTGGAAACGCTGCCAGAATGAGCCCTCGAATGCGTCGGTGGGCACCGCTTGCTCCAGCTGGGTGCCGATCTCTTCGGAAGGATCGAGGCAACTGATGGGGTCTTGGAAGATCATGGCGATCTCGCGGCCCATGATCCGGCGGCGCTCCTTGGGGGGCATGGTCAATAGATCCATGTCGTTAAAGCGCATTCGGTCAGCACGCACCGTCCAGTTATCTTTTTGGATACCGACGATAACTTTGGCCATCAGGCTCTTACCTGAACCCGACTCGCCGACCAAGCCACGGATCTCCCCCTCGGTCAGGGTCAGGCTCACTTTATCGACCGCTTTGACTTTGCCTTGCGGGGTATCGATCTCGATGGTGAGGTTGCGAATATCAAGCAGTGGCATCAGTCATTCTCCGCAGCAAGGCTGCCTTCACCACCCAGCAAAGAGCCGATGGGGGTGCAATATAACGGTGTACCGACGCCGATGGCGACATGACGAATATCTAACAGGGCCATCAGCATCAGTCATTCCCCTCTTTGAGTGCTTCACGAATCCCCTCTCCGACCACATTGGTGACCAGTACGCTCAGCAAGATAGCAACCCCCGGCAAGGTGACGGTCCACGGGGCGAGATAGATAAGATCGCTTGAGTCGGCCAGCATGGTGCCCCACTCGGGCTGCGGCGATTGGGCGCCAAGGCCAAGAAAACCGACCGCCGAGATGTCGAGGATCGCCGCGGACAGGGTTCGGGTGGTTTGCGCCACTAGGGTTTCGACGATATTGGGCAAAATAGCCAGCCGCATGATCCGCAAGGGGGGCGAACCATCCAGGCGGCTAGCAATGATGTACTCCTTCTGCATTTCGGTATGGACCGCGTTATAGGTCGCGCGAATGAAGGGGGGGATCAAGGCCAAGGTGATCGCAATCAGGGTATTGCCCAAGCCGGGCCCCAGCATGGCCACCATGATGATCGCCAGCAACAGTGATGGGATTGAGAGCAGGGTATCGAGCAGATGGTGCAGCACGCTCGATTTAAGCCCCTTGCTCATACCACCAAGGATGCCAATCGCCGAGCCGACAACCAGTGCAATCACCACCACGATGAGGGCGCAACCAAAGGTCAGGCGCGCGCCGACCACCAGCCGAGAGAGCATGTCTCGCCCCAGATCATCGGTGCCAAAAAAGTAGTCAATGTTACCGGTTGCCGCCCATGAAGGGGCAAGCAGCAGTCGGTCGGTGTGCTGTTCATCCACTCCATAGGGGACCAAGAAGGGCCCCACTAGGGTGATCAGCAGCAGCAGCATGAAACACCATAAACCGGCCATCGCTAGCGGATTACGTTGATAAGCCGCCCAGGTCTGCACCAGTGGGGAGAGGATTTTGAGCTCGGGATAAGGGTTTGATTTATCTTGCATAAGATACCTGACTCCGGGTTACGCCACGGATGGGTTCAATCTTGTTTGGCATAGAGCTCTTTGCGCCGCGCCGGATAGATAAGGGCGGTCAGCAATTCGGTGCTGACACTGACCACAATGACAAAGCTGGCCACCACTAAGGTGGCGCCGCGAATGGCGGCGTAATCTTGCAGGGCAATGCTGCTGATGAGCCAGCGGCCAATGCCATGCCACTCGAAAATGACTTCGGTGATCATCGCCGACGTCAGCACACTGCCCATCTGCAGGCCCAGCAGCGGTAATACGGGGGGCAGCGCATTTTTCAGGCCATGGCGCCAGATGATCTGGGCCTTGGAGAGCCCGCGACTGGCGGCGGCTTTGATGTAGTTTTGCTTCATGACGTCAATCAGCGAGCTGCGCACATGGCGGATCACCTCGGTGGTAGGCACCACCGCCAGCACCAGCGAAGGAAGAATAAGGTGGCGCAGTGCATCGTGCAGGGCGGCGTCTCGCCAAGGTTCGTTGCTGAGCAAGACATCCACCAAGGCGATGCCGGTCACTGGCGTGATGTCATAAAGCAAGCTCAGCTGGCCGGAAGCCGGCAACCAACCAAGTTCTAGCGAGAAGAACATCACGGCTAACAGCGCCAGCCAAAAGACCGGCACGGCATAGCCGATGAGGCCTGCACTCATGATCGACAAATCCAGCGGCTTGCCTTGATACACGGCGGCGAGAGTGCCAAGCGGGATCCCGATCAGCAATGACACCACAAACGCCGTGATGCACAGGCTCAAGGTGGCGGGGAAGTAGTGCCTGATTTCTACCAGCACGGGCAAGCCAGAGACGCTCGATATGCCCAAGTCCCCCGCTAGGGTTCGGCGCAGAAAGTCAGGATAGCCACGCCAGAGGCTCAGGTCATCGCCGATCAGGCGAAACTCCAGCAGGTAGGCCACCACGGTGAGCACCAGCAAGGTGATAAGCAGCAGATTAATGCGGCGCAAAATATAAGAGAACATGCTTACTCCCGATAGGCCTTGTTAAAGACGGTGCCACCAAAAGGCATCAGCATCAGCCCCTTGACGTCGCTGCGGCTGACCTGGGTGCGCAGCGCGTGGGCGAGCGGGATCACCGGCAATTGCTCATTGAGTAAGGTCTGGGCGTAGTAGTAGTTACGTAGCCTAAATGGCAGCTGGGTGGTGGTCACTGCATCATCGAGTAACTGATCGAAGGCGGGGCTACACCAGCGGCTGTAGTTATTGCCGCGTTCGACCGCCGAGCAACTGAGCAGTTGGCGAAAGAAGTTATCAGGATCGGCACTGTCGGCAATCCAGCCTGAGAGCAGGCTGTCATAGCGGCTACTCGCCATGCTCTGTTGGATCACCGACCACTCTTGGGTAATGATTTTCAGCCGGATGCCCACTTTGGCGAGATCACTGCGGATCAGCTGGGCCGTCTTGATGGCATCTGGGTTGTAGGGTCTGGCGTCCGGTTGCACCAGCACCGTCATGTCGAATCCCTTGTTTAGGCCTGCCTCAGCCAGTAACTGCCGAGCGCGGTGGAGATCTTGGTGCCGAGCTGGCAGGCTTGGGTTGTATCCCCACGACAAGGGGGGCAGCAACCCATTGGCGGGTTGGCCAGTTTCAAAATAGACAGCCTGAAGCAGGTGATCGATGTTGATGGCCGCGGCAATGGCTTGGCGCACCTGGACCTTATCAAAGGGGGCTTTTTGGGTATTGAGGGCCAAGAAGGCGACATTCATCCCAGATTGAACCGATAAATCCAACCCCTGATCTTGTTTGATCACCGCCAGCTGGCTGGCAACCGGGGTACTCATCACATCACACTCACCCGTTAACAGCTTGGCCAGTCGTTTGGCAGACTTGGGCGTAATGTCGTACACCAGCTGCTCGATGTTGGCTGGCCCACCCCAGTAGTCGGGGTGGCGCAGATAACGGATAAATTCGTTATGGCGATACTCTTTGAAATAGAAGGGCCCAGTGCCGATCGGCTGGGTATCTAACTGGCCAGGGGTGCCCGCCCGTTGCATCTGATCGGCGTATTCGGCAGAGAGGATCACCGCATAATCACTGGCTAACGCGGCCAGAAAGGAGGCATTGGGTTGATTGAGCTCAAAGACCACCTGTTGCGGCCCCTGTGCATAGACCCGTTTGATCAGCTGATCTTGCCCCTGACTATAGAAGTAGGGGTAATCCCCACCCGAAACCTGATGGTAGGGGTGAGTGGGGTCCAGCATCCGCTGGTAGGTAAAGACCACATCATCGGCATTGAGCGGGCGTGAGGGGGTAAACCAAGGGGTGTGGTGAAACTTGACCCCCTGACGTAGCGTCAAGGTATAAGTGCGGCCATCGCCACTCATCTGCCAGGTCGTCGCCAGCGACCCCTCTAAGGCTTGGGTCACAGGGTTGAGCTCAAGCAGGCGATCGTAGAGCGGACGCGCGCTGGCATCGCGAGTGACACCGGAGTTCGACACGTGAGGATTGAACGAGAGGGGAGCCCCTTCCGCACAGTAGATGAGCCCATGTTTAGCGGCCTCGGATTGCTCCTGACAGCCGGTGGTCAGCACCAGTAGCCCCAGTAGCAAAGGGGTGAGCTTTCTCATTGTTGAACCATGTTGTTGTGCATCGTCATCATCTAAACAGGCCAGTACGGTGGGCTGACATGTTACGGCTATCGGCTGTCATCATGCACCTATTGGGCATCGGTTTCGCCATCTAATAACTGGTATTTGCGTAGCATGCCACGAAACTGGTGATAGCTTAACGCCAGTAATTGGGCTGCTTTGCGCTGATTATACTGGGATTGCTGCATTGCTTGCTTGAGTAAATTAATCTCCCAGTGGGCCACCGTCTGTTTTAAATCCAGTGGCAGCGAGTGTGGGGTGTCCCCCCCGAGGGGAAGCTGGGGGGGAGTGAGGGTAGCCAAAGCCGTGGGGGCTGCTGTTGCCCCTCCCGCTGAGCGGGGCCGCCACGGGGAGTCAAAAGGGTTAAACACCAGCTGCGATAGGGGGAGCTGGGGATCGGCGTGCCGATAGAGGCTGCGTTCCACCACGTTTTTTAGCTCGCGCACATTGCCCGGCCACGGGTAATCGAGCAGTTGTTGGCTGGCATGGGCTGAAAAACCGGCGAACAAGGGATAGCCCAGCTCGCGGGCCATGGTGTGGGCAAAGTGGGCGGCCAGCACCAAAATATCGTCTCGCCGTGCCCGCAGCGGGGGGAGGGTGATCACATCAAACGCCAGTCGGTCGAGCAGATCGTGGCGAAACCGCCCCTGCTCGGCCAGGGTAGGTAAATCTTCGTTCGTCGCACAGACCAACCGCACATCCACCCGCAGGGGCGTAGCGCCGCCCACCCGTTCAAACTCGCCATACTCGATGACCCGCAGTAACTTCTCTTGCACCCGCGTGCTGGTGGTCGCCAGTTCGTCGAGAAACAGGGTGCCGCCGTCGGCCCGCTCGAAACGGCCCTGATGGCGTTTGGTCGCCCCGGTAAATGCCCCAGCCTCGTGGCCAAACAGCTCAGTTTCCAGCAGGCTCTCACTCAAGGTGGCGCAGTTGACGCTAATGAAATCGCGATCCCAGCGGGTGGAGAGATAGTGCAGACGATGGGCGATCAGCTCCTTGCCGGTGCCACGCTCGCCGATGATCAGCACCGGTTTACCCAGCGGGGCCAGCCGTGAGGCTTGTTCGATCACGTCGAGGAACGCATTGGATTCCCCCAGCAGGCTTGGTGTACTCATCGGGATGGTATCCATGAATGATGTTGGTTAATTTTACCAAAAAGTAGTGGTAATAATCGCTAACTTTTCGAGTGCGCTGGCCATCGTCTTTTGATAATTGATACAAATCAATGGGTTATGTTGTGTGCCAGATTGGCACATAAGTTGCGATTGTCAATGGGACATTATCCATCCCCCATACAGGAGAGCCATCATGAGTATTTTTTCTCGCTTAGCCGACATCATCAATTCCAACCTGACCGCGTTGCTGGACAAAGCGGAAGATCCACAGAAAATGGTGCGTCTGATCATCCAAGAGATGGAAGATGAGTTGGTAAAAGAGCGCTCTAACTTAGCCCGTTTTCTGGCCAACCAAAAAGAGATCGACCGCCAAGTGGCCCGCCATCAGGAGCGAGTGGATGAGTGGCAAGCCAAAGCCGAGCTAGCCCTGAGCAAGGGCCGCGAAGATCTGGCCCGCGCGGCGCTGCTGGAGAAGAAAAAACAGGGCGAGCTGGGTGACGCGTTGCTGCGCGAGCAACAGGCGGTCAACAGTGGCAACGCCAAGCTGAGCGAAGAGATCAACCAGCTCGAAGCCAAGCTCGACGATGCCCGCGCTCGCCAGCAGGCCATGGCCATTCGCAGCGAAGCGGCCAGCAGTCGTCTCAATGTGCAACATCAGGTTGCGCGCGGTGATAGCCAGACGGTGGTCAACAAGTTTGACCGGATCGAGCGGCGCATTGACGAGATGGAAGCGCGTGCTGATCTGGGTCAGTCAGGCCAAGCGCTGGCACAGCAGTTTGCCGAGCTGGAGGTCGATGATCAGATTAGCCGTGAGCTGGAGGCCATGCGCCAGAAGTTGGGTCAACCCAGCAGCAAGCAGGAGGGGTAATTGATGAGCAGTTTGTTAGGGGTACTGATGGTCCCCATGGTGGTGTTTATGGTGGTCGTGGCCCCCATCTGGCTGATACTGCACTACCGAGCCAAGGGGCGGATGGGGGCTGGCCTGGCTGATAGCGAGCGAGTTCAGTTACAAGGTCTGTTAGCCCGAGCAGAAAAGATGCAGGAGCGCGTCGGCGCCCTAGAGTCGATTCTGGATGCGGAAGTCCCCGGCTGGAGGAACAAAATATGAGTCATCGCTATCGGGAGGGACGTAACCTCTATCGCGATCCCCAGCACGCTAAAATCGCAGGGGTGTGTGCGGGCCTTGCCGATTTCTTCGGGGTCGAGACCTGGATCGTGCGGCTGTTGGTGATAAGCGGCCTTATTTTTACCAGCGTCATCACCCTGACCGCCTACCTTGCAGCCTGGCTGCTGCTGGACAAAAAGCCGGTCACCCTTGGCTCGCCAGCAGAGGGGGAGATGGGCGAGGTGCGGATGAAGTCGCGCAGTTGGCAAGCAGGGGTGACCCCTTTGCAAGCGCTCGGGCGGATTGCCCAAGAGCTCGATGCGCTGGAGCCCAGAGTGCAGCGGATTGAGAAGCTGGTGACCTCTAAAACGTTTGCATTGCAGCGAGAATTTAACAAACTGTGAGCTCGATTCGGTTTGATGACCGCCAGCCATCCCCGATGGGCTGGTGTCATCAAACCCCCTATGATGTTCATCACCTAACAGGGGCACAGGAACCGCGTCAATGCGTAACAAACTCGAACAGAAGATCGCCCGCTTGCAGCGCAAGGCGAACGACGTCGTCAACCGAGTGCGAGATCGCCACATCCGCTTGGCGGTAACCGGGCTCTCCCGCAGTGGCAAGACCGCGTTCATCACCGCACTCGTCAACCAATTAGAGCACGCGGCCATTGATGGCCGTTTACCGCTGTGGGATGCCCAGCGCCAAGGGCGCTTGCTTGGCGCCCGCCGCGTGCCGCAGCAACATGCCCACATCCCCACCTTTGCCTACGAACGTGGCCTCGATTCCCTGTTTGGCGATCCCCCCGCGTGGCCAGATCCTACCCGGGGGGTGGCCGAGGTGCGTCTTGAAATTCGCTATCGCACTCGCCACACCCTGCGTAAACATCTGGGTGAGATCGCCACCCTCTACGTGGATCTGGTGGATTATCCCGGCGAGTGGTTGCTCGATTTGCCACTGCTTGAGATGAGCTACGAGCAGTGGAGCGAACAGGTGCGTGAGCAGCTGCGCCGCCCCGAGCTGCAAGCCCTTGCCGCCAGCTGGTTAACGCCCACCTGGCAGGCTGCACAACCTTTTGCCGAACGACCGGTGGCCCAGTTGGCCGAGCGTTATACCGCTTATCTGCACGCCTGCAAACAGGAGCTGGGCCTACACCTGATCCAACCCGGCCGTTTTGTCTTGCCGGGGGAGTATGTGGGGGCGCCCATGTTGCAGTTTGTCCCTTGGGTGTGGGACCCGCCCGTTGGCGAACTGGCCGAAGAGAGCCTCTATGCCACCTTCAAGCAGCGTTTCGAGCAGTACAAACAGCATCTGGTGCAGGGTTTTTATGAGCAGCACTTTGCTGGCTTTGATCGCCAAATCGTGCTGGTGGACTGCCTGCAACCCCTCAACGCCGGGGCCGCCAG